>JAOZOO010000032.1:3767-28112 GCA_029933225.1 Bacteroidales bacterium
CTGCTGACTGCCGATTGAAGATTGCCGACTTGAGACTGCCGACTGCCGATTGCCGACTGAAAGAAGGGTATAAGGGGAATAAGGGTATAGGGAAATATTATAAAGAGTACCACGCAACCCGCACCTCGTAACACGCAACCCGTAACCCGCAACAACATCAAACCTCAAACTTTAAACTTCAGACTTTAAACTGATATTTCCATGCCTGAAAAGAAAAAGCTTTTTCTGCTGGATGCCATGGCGCTCATTTACAGGGCGTACTTTGCTTTCAGCAAAAACCCGAGGATCAATTCCAAAGGATTCAATACTTCGGCAATACTTGGTTTTGCCAATACCTTGTATGATGTTTTAAAAAACAACAAACCCACACATATCGGGGTGGCTTTCGACATGATGGTGCCCACAGTGAGGCATGAAGATTTTACGGAATACAAAGCCAACCGGGAAAAAATGCCGGAAGACATCTCGGCTTCCCTGCCCTACATCACCCAACTGATCAAAGGATTTGGTATTCCGTTTCTCGGTGTGGACGGCTACGAAGCAGACGATGTGATCGGGACACTGGCGAAAAAAGCGGAACAAAAAGGGTTTGTCACCTACATGATGACGCCGGACAAAGATTTCGGTCAACTGGTATCGGATAACATATTTATTTACAAACCGGCCCGGATGGGCAACAAGGCCGAAATTTGGGGTGTGAAAGAAGTATGTGAACGTTACGGCATTGAAAGACCGGAGCAACTGATCGACATCCTCGGCCTGTGGGGTGACGCATCTGATAATATTCCCGGCGTTCCCGGTATCGGCGAAAAGCGGGCCAAAGAGCTGATCGCCGAATTCGGCTCCATTGAAAACCTTTTGAAAAATACCGACAAGCTGAAAGGAAAAATACGGGAGAATCTGGAAAAATATGCCGACCAGGCGCTGATGTCCAAACAACTGGCTACCATCATCCTGGATGTACCCATCGAATTTGAAGAAGATAAGCTGATAATGAGCGATCCCGACCCGGAACTGCTAAAGAAGCTTTTCGACGAGCTGGAATTCAGAACGTTTGCCAAACGGTTCTTTACCGATCTGTCGCTGAAACATGGTGACAAGGCCGTCCAGCAGAAACTTTTCGCCGGTGCAGAGGAGACAGACGATACTCCGGAAATCAAAACACTGCAAAACACACCGCATGAATACCATCTTGTGCAAACAGAAAAAGAAGCTGCCGTGTTGGTTAAAAAACTGAAGTCAGCTTCTTCCGTTTGTTTTGACACGGAAACCACGGGACTGGACCCCAACGATACCGAACTGGTGGGCATGTCATTTGCCATCGAGCCTCATGAAGCATGGTATATTGCCCTGACCGACAACTATCACGAAGCTTTGAAAATGGTGCAGCAGTTCACGTCCATATTCTCAAATCTGAAGATCGAGAAGATCGGGCAAAACATCAAATTTGATATTTCCGTTTTGAAATGGTATGATGCGGAAGTAAAAGGCCCCATTTTCGACACGATGATTGCTCACTATTTGATCGCTCCCGAGCAAAAGCACAGCATGGATTATATTGCCGAGACATACCTGCATTACCGCCCGGTACCCATTGAAGACCTGATCGGAAAAAAAGGAAAAAACCAGTTGAGCATGCGCGATGCCGAAATTGAGGTGGTTAAGGAATATGCAGCAGAGGATGCAGACATCACCTTGCAACTTAAAGCCGTGTTGCTTCCCGAGCTGGAAAAAACGGATACTTACGATCTGTTCCGGAAAATAGAAATGCCGCTGATTCCGGTGCTGGCATCCATGGAAGCCGAAGGGGTAAAATTAGATATTGAAGCACTGAAAGAATTCAGCAAGAAGCTGGAAAAATATATCGGCGAGACCGAGAAAAACATCTTTGAAATGGCCGGTACCGAGTTTAACATTGCCTCGCCGAAACAACTGGGCGAGATACTTTTTGAACGGCTGAAAATTGCTTCCAATCCCAAAAAGACCAAGACCGGCCAGTATTCCACCGGCGAGGATATCCTCCAGCGACT
The DNA here is from genome assembly GCA_029933225.1 of Bacteroidales bacterium. Classification (GTDB taxonomy): domain Bacteria; phylum Bacteroidota; class Bacteroidia; order Bacteroidales; family F082; genus JAADID01. The sequence continues at coordinate 5,798 of JAOZOO010000032.1, forward strand.
GGTTCACAAACATCCCATTGTGAAAGAGATACTGGAATATCGTTCGCTCACCAAGTTGAAATCGACTTATGTGGATGCCTTGCCGCTGATGGTCAATAAACGTGACGGAAGGCTCCATACTTCTTACAATCAGGCGGTGACAGCCACCGGACGGTTAAGCTCAAACAACCCTAACCTGCAAAATATTCCGATCAGAACCCAGCGCGGACGTGAGATCAGGAAAGCTTTTATTCCCCGGAATGGGGATTATGTACTCCTTGCCGCCGACTACTCACAGATCGAGCTGCGGATCATCGCACATCTGAGCGGTGACAAGAACATGATCGAAGCATTTAAACACGGTCAGGATATTCACACTGCCACTGCCGCCAGGGTTTTCGGAATTAAACCGGAAGAAGTAACACCGGAAATGAGACGCAATGCCAAAACGGTGAATTTCGGGCTGATCTACGGCATTTCTGCTTACGGATTGTCGCAACGGCTTGACATTCCAAGGAAAGAAGCGGCGGAGATCATTGACAATTATTTTAAACAATATCCCGGCGTAAAAGAATACATGGACAACCAGATCAAGTTTGCCCGGAAACACGGTTACGTGGAAACCATCATGGGCCGGCGGCGCTACCTGAAAGACATCAACTCGGCCAATGCCGTGGTTCGCGGGTTTGCCGAACGGAATGCCATCAATGCTCCCATCCAGGGATCATCTGCCGACATGATCAAAATCGCCATGATCGACATTTTTGAGACCTTCAATAAAAAGAATTTCAAATCGAAGATGATCCTGCAGGTGCACGATGAACTTGTATTCGACACACATAAGGATGAAGCGGAAGCCGTCAAAAAGATCGTCCGGGACAAAATGGTCAACGCCATCAAATTAGATGTACCCATCGTGGTGGACATGAATACAGGGAAAAACTGGCTGGAAGCGCATTAGTGATTGAGACTTGGGATTGATTTTTGTTCAAATCTCCTGCACAATAATCAATGCTATCTTATCCACGCTTACTTATTTCTTTTAATAATTCTTTATTTAAAATCTTGATCATTCTGCCATTCATATCTATAATGTGATCATTTTTAAGTTCAGTTAGTAATCTGACAGTACTTTCTGTTGAGATACAAGCAAAATCGGCAATATCCTTCCTGGACAGTGCCGAAAATATTTCTTCCTGATCAAAACTTTCGTTGCACAAATAAAGCAAAGTATCCGCAAGTCGTCCATGCATTTGCTTATGCCCCAAACTTTTGATCTTAGTAAATAATTGTTTCTCATTCTTACAGTACCATTTGATAATTTCCGAAGCAAAATTTCCATTGTTGATTAATAATTTTCGAATACTCTCTTTTTCGATAAGGCATACTGTGGAATCTTTTAAGGCGATGGCAGAATAATTATAAATGTTCTCTCCGTATATTGATGATAATCCGATAAACTCAGCGGTTTTAAGAATTTTGATATTGATATTTTTACGATTAGGGTTTTCGAGGTATAATTTTACCAAACCATCTGAAATGTATAAAACATAAGAAGCAAATGCCCCTTGCTTGCAAATATTTTCTCCTTTTTTATACAAAATCTGCGTCTTATTCTGATTAATAAATTCAAGTTCGGAAGGGATTAATTGTTTAAAACATTTTGCACTTTTTGTGCAATTCAAACAGTTCGTCGATGCACTATAACCATTCATAATATTTTCATTAAATAAGCCAATTGTTGTCCTGATGATTTTCTGGCTTAAGATTATCCAAAATTAACATTTATATCAACTGATTTATTGAGCTATATCAATTATTTATTTAAGCTCTATGTACTTGTAATTTAATAGAATATATATTACTTTTATAGAAAGGAAATACATTACAGCAATGAAAACAATACTGTTACCTACTGATTTTTCAGAACACGCATTTTATGCTTTGAAAGTAGCTGCAAGCATTGCAAAAAAAATTAATGCAGAACTTAAAATCATTCATGTAAATAATTCAACTCCAGCAGAATTTTCTGATAATTATTACTACCGCGAATTCTATAATCAGTTAAAAACCGAGACAGAACAAAAACTTAATGAGTTGGTTGATCTGGATTTCCTGAAAGGAATTAAAGTCAGTAAACAAATAGTAATCAATATGCTTTTATGGGAATTGGTTAAAGATAAAGAATACAAAGATGTAGATTTAATTGTGATTGGATCGCACGGGAAAAGTGGGTATCAAAAAGCCTTTTTAGGTTCAAATACTGAAAAAATAATAAGAATTGCTGATGCTCCTGTTTTAACGATTAAAAATGACCATGACGATTTTAATATAAAATCTATGATTTTTGCATCTGATTTTAATGAAGAATCATATACGGTTTTTGATAAAATAAAATTCTTTATTGATCTTTATCAAGCACATATTAATCTGCTTAAAGTGATCACTCCTAAAAATTTTGAACCTACACCTGTAAGCAAAAAACTGATGGCAGACTTCGTTAAAAAGTTTGAACTTAAAAACTATACGGCAAATATCTTTAATGCAGTGAATATTGAAAAAGGAATTTCTGATTTTGCGGAGGAAATCAATACTGACCTCATAGCTATTGAAACACACGGAAGAACAGGCATTTCGTATCTTATCAACGGAAGTATTGCGGAAGATATTGCCACTCATATTGCCCGCCCTGTTCTCAGTGTCAAGATGGAAGAAACGTTCGGTTACATATCAAAAATCAGAAACTATACAAAGAATTATGAGAATTGGGGAGCTGAATAATTTTGTCAGATGGAAATTTTATTTTCAAAAAATTTATTAAAAAATCATTTTTTAAGTTGAGAAACTCCGGATTTTAGTCGAGTTAGCACAAGAAGCCAACCGTTCGGAACATGCATTTCATTACCTGATATATCATACGTAAATCAAAAATTGTATTGAGCAATCTCAAATTTCCTTTTAAGGATATCATAGTTTTTGTTTTCCGGATCATAAATATTGCTAATTAACTTTGTGCAAATTTTTTTAATAACAGATAAAACAAGGAGGTGTATTATGGCTTTAAAAATCACTGATGAATGTATAGCATGCGGTGCCTGTGTTGCCGAATGCCCAAATGAAGCAATTTCTGAAGGTGATCCCATATATGTGATCAACCCTGATATCTGTACCGAATGTGTTGGCTTTTATGATGAGCCGCAATGCGTTCTTGTCTGTCCGGTGGATGCCATTATCCCCGATCCGGCTCATGTAGAATCGAAGGAAGAGTTGCTGGAGAAGAAAAAACGAATACACGGAGAATAAGACTTCCGCTACATTTACTAATTTTAAACATTCATTATTCATCAAATAAAAAACAAAATGAAAATTAGTCATGTAGAGGAAATGAGAAATATGGATCGGCGGGCCATTGAAGAATTTGGCATAGTTCAGGAACTTCTCATGGAAAATGCAGGCCAGGCAGCTTATTTCACCATTCTGAAAGAATTTGGAATAAAAAACAAACGCTTTGTAACCTTTTGCGGCGTGGGCCATAATGGCGGCGACGGATTGGTGGTAACGAGAAAGATTTTTTCCAACGGAGGGAAAGTAACCGTATTTGTTCTTGGCGACCGTTCCAGGTTTGAGGGCGCTGCAAAGCAAAATTTTGATATCGTCAATAAATTACAGATTGATGTGATTGATCTTCAGGATGCCGAAATGGCATTGGAAACTATAAACCAGGCAGATGCCATAGTTGATGCCATTTTCGGGACAGGACTCAACCGGGATGTCAAAGGGATATACAAAGAGGTTATTGACCTGATAAACGCAAGTCAAAAAACAGTTTTCAGTATTGATATTCCTTCAGGTATAAACGGGAATACGGGGCAGGTGATGGGTTCGGCAGTAAAAGCTGATTTTACAACCACTTTTGGTTTGCCAAAAACCGGGAACCTGTTATATCCCGGATTTGCCCATGCAGGGAAACTATATGTTACCCATATTTCTTTTCCGCCGGTCATGCAAAATTCCGCCCGTCTAAAAATAGCTACCAACGATCTTACACCCCTTCATGAAAGAAACAAAGATGGTCACAAGGGTAATTTCGGGAAAGTATTGTTTATTGCCGGCTCCAGTCACTACCTGGGAGCACCATATTTTTCGGCATTGTCGTTTTTAAAAGCAGGTGGCGGGCTTTCCTATCTGGCGACACCGGCAAGTGTGGCAGCTTTTATCGGAAGCAAAGGAAGTGAAATTGTATTTGTTCCGCAACAGGAAACAGAACAAGGGAGTATCAGCATGAAAAATAAACAGCAATTGCTCGATTTTTCTGAAGATGTTGATATGGTCATAATGGGACCCGGATTGTCATTAAACGATGAAACCCAAACACTTGTCAGAGAATTATGTCTGGAAATAAAAAAACCGTTGCTTATTGATGGAGACGGTATAACTGCCATTGCAGGCAACCCTGAATGTTTAATAAAACGGACAGCTCCTTCAGTTTTAACTCCTCATCCGGGAGAAATGGCCAGAATTACCGGACAGAATATCGATGAGATTACAAACAATAAAATCAACATCCTGCAAAAAACGGCACAACAACTCAACACGACAATTGTTTTAAAAGGAGCACATACTTTAATCGGTTACCCTGATCAAAGTGTGTTTATTAATCTTAGCGGTAACCCGGGAATGGCAACAGCCGGCAGCGGCGATGTTTTGACTGGCACAATAGCAGCCATGACAGGGCTTGGTTATCCGGTGAATGATGCTGTACGTACGGGTGTTTTTCTTCATGGTTTTGCCGGTGATCTTGCGGCAAAGCTCAAAGGGGAGGATGGCCTGATTGCCGGTGATATTATGGATCAGCTACCTGCTGCGCTGAAATCTTTTCGGGAAGAATTTGAAACAGTAACTGGCGATTTTTATCACAGTATTTACATTGTTTAAAAAACATGAAATGAAAGCATGGATTCTTGAAAACCAGGCCCCCATTGAAAAATTTCCCCTTCAATTGAAAGAAGTGCCCGTACCGGAACCGGAAGCACATGAGATAAGAATAAAAAATATTGCCTGCGGTGTGTGCCGTACCGATGTTCATATTGCGGAAGGAGACCTGCCCTTAAGGAGATCACCCTTGATCTTGGGTCACGAAATTGTGGGTGTCGTAGATAAGCCCGGAGACAATGTGTCTCATTTTAACATTGGTGACAGAGTAGGAGTGGCCTGGTTGAATAAAACCTGCGGAAAATGCAAATACTGTCTTTCAGGCAGAGAAAATTTGTGCCCGGATGCCCGGTTCACTGGTTGGGATGCTGACGGAGGATATGCTGAATATACTGTTGTGGATGCTGATTTTGCATATCCGCTTGGGCAAAAACAGTCGTTTACCCAACTGGCTCCCCTGATGTGTCCCGGCATTGCCGGATACCGGGCATTCCGGTTAACAGAACTAAAGCCGGGAGATAAACTGGGTCTTTATGGTTTTGGACCTACTGCCACTTATGTGCTACAGGTTGCCAAACATAAAAACATAAGTGTGTATGTAATCACACGAAGCGAAAAAAATAAAATACTGGCAAAACAGGCAGGTGCTGACTGGGTTGGCGGTTATGATGATACAATCCCCGGAATGTTGGAAGGCAGTATCATCTTTCCGCCGGTTGGCAAGCTGGTTTCTCATGCTTTATCACAACTGGATAGCGGTGGTCGCCTCGTATTGGGCCCGGTGACAATGACACCCATCGAAATTAATGATTATAATCTTATCTGGCATGAACGGTCCATCATCAGTCTGGCACATATTACCAGAAAAGATGCCGTTGAATTTTTGCAATTGGCAGATGAAATAAATCTGAAAGCACCTTTTGAGGTCTTCTCTTTTAACGATACACCTGAAGCGCTGATACGTGTTAAGCATGGAAAAGTAAACGGCAATGCTGTAATACAAATTGCAGAAGATGAAACGATTTAGACAGATCGATTAAAGAAAAAAACACATTATAAGCTGGGGTATCCCGGCTATTTTTAAAACTTAAAAAAACAGAAAAATGACAAGACAAGGAAGAAACAGCGGAACAGGCCGGGGAAAAGGTCTCGGGCTGGGTGGTGGCCACGGAAGAAATAAAGGTGGAGGATATGGTGTAGGTGGTTATTGCGTGTGTGCCAAATGCGGCACCAAAGTTAAACATCAGCAGGGTGTTAAATGCACATCGTTGAAATGCCCTAATTGCGGACATACCATGATCAGGGAGGAGTTGTTGAATGAGAAGCGTTCCAAAGATTAAATGCATCTCGCTTTCTGCTCTTTCGATGATGCTTAACTTTTTACCACTTCAACAAAATGAAAAATTATATTGTTATGGAAAACAGATTAATTATTGAACCGGAATGAAATTAAATCATATAGGCTTAAATATTCAAAGAAAAGAGGATGCGGTTGATTTTTATCAAAACATCCTCGGATTCCATTTTGAACATCAATTTGAACTGAAATCTTCTCTTTCCGAAAAGATTTTTAATGTGGAAAAACAAACGGAAGTTTTATTTTATAAAAAAGAGAATCTACAACTTGAATTGTTTGTAAATTCCGAAAATACGAAGCAGGGCTTTGCCCACATTTGCATTGAGATAAAAGAGCGGGAAAAGATTGCAGAAAAATGTGAAAATGACGGATATCCCATAACAAGAATAACGCGCAGCGACAAGCCCGATCTTCTTTTTATCAGCGATAAATCGGGAAATATTTTTGAATTGAAAAACGAAAGCGATGTATAGATATCTTTTTGGTCCGGTTCCGTCACGGAGACTGGGAATGTCTCTCGGAGTAGATCTGGTTCCCAAAAAAGTATGCTCGCTAAACTGTGTTTATTGCGAAGTGGGAAAAACTACAAAATTAACCACGGAAAGAAGAGAATACATTCTTTATGATAAGGTTACAAAGGAACTGGAACATTATTTTGCGAACAATCCAGACCCTGATTACATTACTTTTTCAGGTTCCGGTGAGCCAACACTTAACGCACGAATAGGTGATGTCCTCCAGTTTATTAAACGGAGAAAGCCAGAAATTCCGGTGGCCGTTTTAACTAACGGAACCCTGTTTTACGATAAAAAGGTGCGTCGTGACCTGATGGATGCAAGTGTCGTTCTCCCATCGCTTGACGCAGCAACGGAAACCACATTTCAAAAAATAAATCGTCCGGCCCGGGGACTTACTGTTGAAAAATATATTCAGGGACTCGTTGAATTCAGGAAAGAATATTCGGGTCAGATATGGCTTGAAGTGTTCATTGCCCCTGGATACAATGATAATGAAATTGATTTAAATGCCTTAAAAAAAGCATTTGACCAGATAAAGCCGGATCAAATACAGTTAAACACATTGGATCGTCCCGGAACAGTAGCCGGTATTCATCCGGCCAGCCATGAAAATCTGCAAAAAATTATTGATTTCTTGGGACTTCCGAATGCTGTAATCATTGCCGCGGCTCCTGAAAGAAAGAACATACAGTCATACAGGAAAGATGCAGAAACGGCAATATTGGGAACCATAACAAGAAGACCTTGTACGGTTGATGATCTTGTTAAAATACTCGGATTGCACATTAATGAAATTAACAAGTATCTCGATGTACTGGAAGCCGATGGCAGAATTGAACCGGTTTGGCAGGACCGGGGCTTTTTTTATCAAATTAAACATAAATAAAGCAATTACCCCAAAGACAAAAGCAATAATGTTTTGCACACCGAGTAATCCGACCGGGACTGTCTTTCCGGAAAACACGCTTCGTGAATTGGGAAAAATTGTTTTGGAACATAACCTTACTGTAATTACCGATGAAGCTTACGAATATTTTACTTTTGATGATGCCCAGCACTTCAGCATGGCTTCAATTCCCGAATTGAGGAAAAATGTCATCACCAATTACACTTTTACCAAAACTTATGCAATGACCGGCTGGCGTATCAGTTATATTCATGCTGACGAAGAAATGATAACCCAGATCAATGAAAACATTGAGTAATCTCAAGCTTCCTTTTAAGGATTAACCACTTGTAATTTAATAAATCTTACCCGTTGCAGAGTAAATTTGTTTTTCAATTGATGGATTAATGTGTAAACAAGAAAGGAGTTGGTTATGCCGGGATTTGATGGAACAGGACCAGAAGGCAAAGGCCCTAAAACAGGCAGGAGGCGGGGAAATTGTGATGACAACAAATCATCTCAATCGAGACCAAACCAAAACAAAGAAAGTTGGTTGGATATTTTGATTCGCATCTTAAAATTGATAAAAAGATGAGAAGTAGAATAAACATGAATTTTTTTAATAAAAAAACTAACCAATGCAAAAGATCGCCATACCTGTTTTAGATCAGAAATTGTGTCCGCAATTTGAAATCTGCGTGTCATTTGTTATCTTTCACGTGAAAGATCAGGTCATTGTAAAAGAATATACACTAAATGCACCTCCCCATTTGTCAGACTCTTTACCTGTTTGGTTGGCAAATAAAGGTGTTACGGATGTAATAACCAGAGAAATCAGTCATCATGAAATCAACTTATTAAATCAGCATAAAATTAATGTATTTGTGGGTGTAAAACCTGAAAGCCCGGAAGAGCTCGTGCAGGAATATATTGGAGGAATACTTGAAACCCATGATAATCTGTTTGCCTGATGAAATGAATTAATTAATCAAGCCACAAGCATCGTTGCTTTTGTGGATATTCATACACGTAAACCATTAAAGGTTCCCCAACTTATTGTCAATAAAATAAAACCGTAGATAGAAAAAGAAAGTAAACTTATGACAAAAAAAACAAAAATCGGAATCATCATCTGCGACCGATACCGGAATTGTGCCGGAGGAAAATGCTTCAGGGCATTATATAACAGGGAAGGAGCATTCAATATATACAGTAAAGATGAAGATGTGGAAGTGGTTGGCTATACAAATTGTGGCGGATGCCCGGGAGGAAACATTGAGTATGCCCCCGAAGAAATGAAAAAGAATGGCGCTGAAGTGATTCATTTTGCCACGGGTTTTGTGGTGGGATATCCGCCATGCCCATATATCGACCACTTTAAAAGATTTATCGAAGAGAAGTTTGACCTGAAAGTAGTCGTGGGAACCCATCCCATTCCGGAAAAATACCGCATTACCCATACAAAACTGGGCACATGGGATTCACCCGAATGGGAAGCATTTATCAAACCGACAATGGCTGACGAAAAGACCAGGCTGGCTTATGATTAAGTGACTGTTCTGCTTTAAGCGTCCCGCTTAAAGCAGGTAAGGGGTTACTGCCGCTGGCAATCAAAAGAATACCTACCAATAACACACATGAAGTTTTATATTGTGTATTTGCTTTCGGTTTGTCATTCCCGTTGACTTTTTATCCCAATTGTTTTTTAAAATACGCCTTTGGGATTGAAATGAACCAAAGGCGTATTTTGATTTGTAATCGGCATTACTGTGATAAAATAACACCTGAAACCTGATTAGTAACGAATTAAACCAGGTATCACCTTTTGACCATTCATTTGTTAACTATTTCACAATCATATCATTATTTAAACCAAAAATAAATTAGACCTAACATATATAATTTGTTTCGATAATATATCAAATAACATATTTTTGCCGCGTTTTCCGTATCAATAACATAAAAAGTGTATTATGGATTTGTCAGTCAATTATTTAGGTCTTAAAATCAAAAATCCAGTTGTGGTGGGGAGTTGTAGTCTGACTTCCACTTTGGAAAATCTCAAAAAAATTGATCAGAGTGGCGCGGCAGCCGTCGTACTGAAATCAATCTTCGAGGAAGAAATTTATAATGAATACCGCAGCATTCTTGAAAAAGAAAAAAACCTTGAATTTCCGGACACCCGCTTTCTGGATTATTATGATTACAAGATCAAGCAGGATAACATCAACAACTATCTGAACCTGATCAAAGAAGCCAAAAAGTCCATCAGCATTCCGGTGATTGCCAGCATCAACTGTGTGAGCGACCACGAATGGAATTTCTTTGCCAAAAAGCTTCAGGATGCCGGTGCAGATGCCATTGAACTGAACCTGTTTATTTTGCCTTCGGATTTTACAAAGACATGTACGGAGATCGAAGGTATTTATCTTCGCATCATCGAAAAAGTTAAAAATGCTGTCAGTATTCCGGTATCAGCAAAAATGAGTTATTATTCGTCTGACCTTGCTGCTTTTGTAAAAAGGATTTCCGAATCCGGAATTGACGGTGTTGTGCTGTTTAACCGGTTTTTCCATCCTGATTTCGATATTGAGAACTTCAGGATTGTACCTTCCAACGTGTTGAGCCGTTCGTCAGACCTGGCCATTTCGCTGCGGTGGATGTCAATTCTTGCAGGCCGCATCAATTGTAATCTGATTGCTTCGACAGGCGTGCACGACGGCGCTTCGGTGGTCAAAGAAATACTGGCCGGTGCCGATGCGGTTCAGGTGGTTTCGTCACTTTACAAACAGGGAATCGAATATGTCGGCGAAATGCTTGATGATCTGCGCTCGTGGATGGACCGACATAATTTTGAAAAGATCGACGACTTTAAAGGAAAAATGAGCCAGGTCAACAGCCCCAACCCTGCCGAATATGAGAGGGTTCAGTTCATGAGATATTTTGAAGGTAAAAAATATGATTTTGATTAACCGCTAAAACATGCTGAAATGAGAGAATTTACATTAAACGAAAAACTGGAGCGGTTTATTCTTAACTGGTTGTTATTGATGATCGTGTGGATTGCATTTACCACTACGTTTGCCACCGAAGAAGTGGTTATCGGGTTGATCGTAACCTTGATCATTTCTTTACTGTCAGTCAGGATGTTTACTTGCTGTAAAATTTCTATTCTGGCGCCAAAACGTATTTATTATATGATCGTATATTTGTTTGTCTTTATTATCGCATTGATCAAAGCAAACTTTGACGTGGCTCGCCGGGTACTGACTCCTTCGCTGCCCATCAATCCGGGTATCGTTAAATTTAAAACCAGGTTAAAGACCGATTATTCCAAAATGGTTCTGGCCAACAGCATCACGCTGACCCCCGGAACCCTTTCGGTGGACATCATTGATGATACCTTTTATATTCACTGGATCGAAGTGAAAACAACAGACCCTGAAAAGGCTTACAAGGACATCGCCTGGCAATTTGAAAAAATCCTGTTAAAAATCTTTTAATTATGATTTATATCATTTATATATCATTCAGTTTTATGATCGTGGGCTTGTTTTTTGCAGCCATCCGTTTCATCAAGGGGCCGACCGCCGGCGACAGGACTGTTGCCCTTGATACGCTGACCATCATATTGGTAGCAGGACTGGTTTTGCTCGGATATGTTTTCGGGCGATACATTTATCTTGATGTTGCCCTGGTTTACGGCGTTCTTGGTTTTATCGGAGTGATTGTCATTGCAAGATATCTGGAGGGTGCGTTATGAGTATATTTGAAATTATCGGAGCCGTATTCTTGTTGATCGGGAGTATATTTTTGTTCCTCGGCGGTCTTGGCATTTTCAGGATGCCCGATGTTTACAACCGGCTCCAGGCCGGAACCAAAGCCACAACACTGGGAGGTATGAGCCTTATCCTTGGCGTTGGGTTTTTGATGGTTGAAACAAACTGGGCCTGGATGGTGAAAGCAATCATTATCGTCATTTTTATCGCTTTTTCCAATCCCATCAGTTCGCATGCTCTGGCCCGGGCCATGTATAAAAGAAAAAGGTATCCCATCATCACAAGCAAAGATGAAAACATGGATGCTTACAGAGAAGTTAATGAAAACGAAAAAAAGGAGGAAGACGCATGATTTACCTGATCCTGATTTTTTTCTTATTGATCCTGATGGTGGGTGCAGCGATATATGCCGTGGTGCAAAAAGATCTGCTGTACGCTGTAATCGCTACCGGGGTGATCAGCCTGGTGCTGACAGTACTTTTTTACATACTGCAGGCACCTGATGTGGCATTGACTGAAGCCGCCATTGGTGTAGCGCTGACTACGATCATTTTCCTGATCACCATCCGCAACACTTTGCGGCATGAAGATGAATACAGTAATAAAGACAAGTTTAAATCTCCGACAAAATGAGAAAGTTTTTAGTAATATTGATTCTGGCTGTACTGGGTTTTTACCTGTTTGAAGCTTTCAGCGGACTGGGACTGGGATTTCCCCGCTTTGAGCATGGTGTCAAGGATTATTATCTTGATAAAACCGTTTCAGAACTTCATGTAGCCAATACCGTAACCAGTATCGTCGTTAGTTTCCGGGGATTTGATACCCTGGGTGAGGTCACCGTTCTGTTTCTTGCTGTTTCAGCTTTGGGAAGTGTGCTCTACAAAAGGAGGCACGATGTAGGCAGCCGTTCTATACTGTTTGCATCCAGCGGCATTGTCCGTTCGGGTTCAAAATTGTTGTTTCCGGCCATCATCCTGCTGGGTGTTTATATCTTCATTCACGGCCACCTGACGCCGGGCGGCGGATTTCAGGGCGGCGCCATCATTGCAACCGGTTTTCTGCTGATGTTGCTTGCGTACGAAAATTTTAGAGTAAGCCATCATGTTTTGTCATACGTTGAATCGCTTGCGGGGATCATTTTCGTAGTGATCGGTCTGCTTGGTTTTATCGACGGGGGAACATTTTTGCAAAACTTCCTGCCTTCGGGTATATTGAACGAACTGTTCAGCGGCGGCGTAATTGGTATTATTTACGTTATGGTAGGTTTTAAAGTAGCAGCAGAACTTACCGGATTGATTTATTCTGTTTTACACGAGAAAGATTAAAGACATGGATGAACAAATGTATAAATTTCTGGAATATGGCGTTTACGGCGCATCCATCCTGTTGATACTAATCGGATTATATGCGGTTCTGACCAAAAAATCGCTGATAAAAATTGTAATCGGTTTATCCATCATTGACGGAGGGATACATCTTTTGCTGATCACCATCGGTTATTTGAGACAGGGGACAGCGCCAATTTTTTCACCCGGTTTTGAAAATGCAGCCGCCAAAATGGTTGATCCGGTTCCGCAAGCCCTGGTGCTTACAGCCATTGTGATCGGCTTTGGTGTGACGGCCGTTGCCCTCTCACTGGTTATCAGATTATATCGCCATCATCGTACTTTACAAATCGACGAAATAAAAAGTTTAAAATGGTAGGAAGTCCGGTATTATTAATAGCAGTCCCGCTCTTGGCAGCATTTGTTATTCCGCTGATCGGGATGATTTGGAAAGAACTGGTCAGGATTGTCCCGGGCCTTGTACTGGCATACATGCTGGTATTGTCGGTGACCCTGCTGGTTGAAGTCAATCAGAACGGAACCATCGTGGAAACCATTGCCGGTTGGAAAGCCCCGTGGGGCATCAACCTGGTGTACAGCAATCTTACGGGGTTGCTGGCAACCATTATCACGACCCTCGGTTTCCTGGTCTGGATGTTTAGTTACCGGTTCAAAAGAAATGTTGATTTTGAACCCGCAAAAAAGTATTTTATCTTTCTGATGATGCTGGTTGCCGGTGCAACAGGTATCGTCATTACGGGTGACATTTTCAATCAGTTTGTTTTTATAGAAATTACAGGAATCTCGGCTTATGCGCTGACAGCTTTCTACACGGGTAGAAACAGTGCCGAGGCAGCATTTAAATATCTGATGATGGGTTCGCTGGCATCGTCGTTTTTGCTGATTGCCATCGCCATCATTTATTCGCAGTTGGGAACACTGAACATGGCGGAAATTGCATCGAAGATGCACACCATGGACCCGGTTTTTAAAGTCATTGCCTTAATATTCTTCATCACGGGTATTGGCATCGAAGCTGAAATATTCCCGCTAAACGGGTGGGCTCCCGATGCTTATACCGAAGCGCCCGGCCCGATCGGAGCCGCTTTTGCCGGTGTTGTGGTCAAAGCAGGGATTTACGCTGTGATCAGAATGGTGTTTACCCTGTTCGACATTCCGGCAGCCCACGATTTCCTGATCACCATCGGGCTGATCACTTTAATTGTCGCCGAGTCCACTGCCCTGCGACAGGAGAAATTGAAAAGGATGCTGGCCTATTCCAGTATCGGACAAATGGGACTGGTACTGGTGGCATTTGGTATAGGAACACATGCGGGTGTTTTTGCCGCCCTGTTCCTGATGCTGAACCATGCGGTGATCAAACCATTGCTGTTCTTCAGCGGCAGCTATCTGGTGTTCAATTCAAAAGAAAAAAGGATATCGGAAGTCAATGGCCTGGGAAAATTCATGCCTTATACGGCAGGTCTTTTTGCCCTCGGCTCTTTCGCTATTGTTGGTTTGCCCCCTTTTGCAGGATTCTGGAGCAAACTGTCTGTCCTGACAGCGGCTGCCGATGAAGGTCTTTTGCTTGTTATCGCGCTTGTCCTTATTGTCAGTGTCATCGAAATTGTGTATTATTTCCGTGTGGTCAACCGGATATTTTTCCAGGAATACAACAAAGAGGAAAGTGTTGTGCCACATAAACCCAGATTCAATGCCATCATAGCCATGACCGTTCTGGCGATCCTTATCCTTGTCATTGGGTTTTATCCCGATGCGGTAACGGGTATGTTGCACAGTGCGTCAAGCGATCTGCTGGATAAAAGCGGGTACATCGACAATGTTTTACAGGTTGGTCAGTCATTAATTCGTTAAGCCAGTAAATTATGAATACGATCATTTTAATATTTATCATTTTTCTTGCAGGAGCCATTCTGACCTTTCTGGCCAGCAATATCAAAGGTCTGTTGAAAGAAGTGTTGTTTCTTGCCTCGGTCATTGTTCCGGTAGTTATGTTTTTTACCGGGGTGAAAGCCGGTGACAGTTTTAATTTTCATCTGGCAGGATTTGCATTTCAATGGGAAATCACACCGCTGGGCTATCTGTTTGCCCTTATCGTAACCGGCCTTGGCGTGATGGCTGCCATTTACGCCGTATCGGCCATGCAGAAAACGAAAAATCTCGGGTTGTTTTACTTTAATTTTATCCTGAGTATAATGTCTATGCTGGGCATCTTGTTCAGCCGTGACCTGGTCTCGTTTTTCATTTTCTGGGAAATTATGACCTGGTCATCTTATCTCATGGTGGTTTACCAGGGTAAGGATGTTCAGAAAGTGGGCATAAAATATTTTATCTTCAGTGCCATCGGTGCTTATGCCATGCTCATGGCCATCGTCATGGTTTACTCACTCACAGGAAGTATGATGATTGATAAGATGATTCAGTCATACGCGGGATTTGCTTTTAACATGCAGATCATTATTCCGATCCTCTTCCTGATAGGTTTCGGTGTGAAAAGTGCCATGATGCCGTTGCATGTCTGGGCTCCGGGAGCATACAGTCATTCACCCATGGCATTCACCAGCTTATTTTCGGGTGCGCTCTCCAAAATGGGTATTTACGGGATGGTCATCGTGATGGCCGGTATGATTGCTTATTTTCCCGAAGGACATTGGTTCAGAATAGTAATTGCCTGGCTGGGCGGTATTACTGCCGTGGGCGGAACACTATGGGCCATTGCACAGGATGATGCAAAAAAATTACTGGCTTATTCTTCCGTTGCACAACTGGGATACATCATCGTCGGTGTGGGTATCGGTACACCTTTGGCCATGCTGGCAGCATTGTTCATGGCTGTGATGCATGCTTTGTTCAAAGGGACGTTGTTCATGGCCGTCGGCGCTATCGAAAAACAAACGGGAACATCCAATTTCACCGAGGTGACTGGTCTTATCCGTAAGATGCCCCTGACATTCCTGGCATCACTGATGGGTATCATTGCCCTGGCAGGTATCCCGCCGCTTGGCGGTTTTGTCGGGAAATGGATGCTTTACGAGTCACTGATCGGCAGCGATCATTATTTGCTGGTTATCGTAATTTTCTTTTCCAGCACGGCTGCTTTCCTTTATTGCTACAAATTCCTCTTCGGTTTCTTTTTGGGACAGGAGGAAAAAGAGTGGGAGCATGTAAAAGAAGCACCGGTATTGATGGTCATCCCGATGATCATTCTGGCGGGAGGAACATTTTTGCTTGGTACTTTTCCGGGACTGGTCATAAAACCGATCAGTGCAGGCCTGGAACAACTGGGATATGCTGCTACACAGGGGAAATACTGGGAAATGTCGATGTTGTTTAACGAGTGGGGTGATCAGGTAGTGCTTGAGCCCATTTTGTACGCCATCATTGCTGTTTTTGCCTTCTTCCTTGTTTTTCTGCTTATTAAAAATCACAAAAATACAAGATATGTTTCCACAAAGGATATCAGTACATCCGGTGAAGTGCCGAAAGAACATGAAAATCTGACTTTCATACAGAACTTCTTTCAGCCGTTTCTCCGTGCTGTTGAACCTTTAATGAAACGTCAGATAGATTTTTATTATAACGGTTTCGGAAAAGGTATTGAAGCTTTGTTTGATTTTACACGTCGTATTTACACTGGTAATGGTCAGACTTATGCTTTATATGCAATCATTTTCGTAGTGATTTTTCTGCTTTTGAAAACAACATTGTTCGGGATATAAAAATTAAAAATAAATGGAATTGTTTTTAAACATATTGGGAGCGATAGCCACAGTCATACTGGCCTTTATTGTCGGCATGAGTTATGGCGGGATTGTTCGTAAAATAACGGCAAGGGTGCAAAACCGGAAAGGCCCGCCGTGGTACCAGAACTTTATTGATGCCTATAAGCTGTACAGCAAAACGACAGCTATTCATCATGGCTGGATGCACAGAATGGGGCCTGCATTTTTGATGGTCTCCTCTGTGGTCACGCTCATGTTTGTTCCGGTGCTGAATAATGGTGGCTGGTTTGAAAACATGAATTTTCAGGGTGACTTGATTTTTCTGTTGTATATAATGGTCTTCGGTTCGCTGGGTATGGCCCTGGGAGCCGGTCAGACAGGCAACCCTAACTCTGCCATAGGTGTCACCCGTGGTTTGTCGCAGATGGTGGGCTTTGAAATCCCCTGGGTCATGGCACTTGTTGCAATGATGATCCAGTATAAAACCACTTCAATCACAGGTTTTATCGAAGTCCAGCAGGAAAGCGGAACATGGCTGATGTTTTCCTCGCCCTTTGCTTTTATTGCGGCGGTACTGGCCATGCTGGGTATGTTCCGGTATTCTCCGTTTGACATTGTCGGAGCACCGAGCGAGCTGGCATCAGGCCCGGTTTCCGAAAACGGAGGAAAATATCTGTTTACCATGATGTCATCGGGTTCCATTTTCACCTTTGCGAAACTGACCCTTTATGTTGATCTGTTCATGGGCGGAGCAAACAACCTGTTGGTGCTGCTGATCAAAACTTTTGCATTGTATATGGTTCCTGTTCTTTACGGTCTCGTGAGCCCCCGGTACCGCACCGAACAGGCCGTAAGGTATTTCTGGGGCTGGCCGTTGTTTTTCGGATTGCTGGCCATTATTTATGCTGTTATTTTTTAAAAACGGTACGACAATGAGTTACGATAAAGATTCACACAAAATATTCGATTTCATCCAGAATTGGGCACGGAAACACTCAATCTGGGTGCTGGCTTACGGCACAGGATGTGGCGCTATTGAGATTCCGCCGACTATGACTTCGCGTTATGATGCCGAAAGGCTTGGAGTAAGAGGTGCTGCCACACCGCGACAGGCAGATGTATTGCTGATCACCGGATACCTGACAACAAAAACCCTGAAAAGGGTAATCCGGGTTTATGAACAGATGCAGGACCCAAAATATGTAATCGGATTCGGTTCGTGCACAATCAACGGTGGCATGTACTACGATTCATACAACACCATCAAGGTGCTTGACAAATATTTGCCTGTGGATGTGTACATCAACGGATGCATGCCACGTCCCGAGGCAGTGCTTGCCGGATTTGCCAAACTGCAGCAACTGATTGCTGAAGGCAAAGCCAACGGCGCACAAAAATACAAGGAGAACCTGGAATGGTATCGCGAAAACCAGAAAAGGATCAGTCCCCATTGGGTAATGCCGGAGTATAACTGGTAATGAGTGAAGAGTTCATTAAGTTAATTGTAGTTCAGTTGCCCCAACCTCTGTGGCGGGGTCATGAAAAGGATAAATAAAAACAATTGAATATCATTACCCCTTCCGATAGCTATCGGGTTTAGGACGGGAGTAAAAAAATAAAAGAGATGCAGAAATTAAAAGCAAATCTGATAGAACACATCAATTCCGGATTCAGGGATGCTGTTGCAAAAGACTATCCCAATGAGAACCGTCTGGACTTTTACGTCAATAAACAATGTATCCCTTCCATTCTGACGTATGCAAAAGACAGGCTTGGTTACATCCACTTGTCGCATATTGCTATTGTTGACTGGCTGGAAGAAGGAGAATTTGAATTGATATACATTATCTGGTCCCCGGAAGAAAAAATCAAAATGTTTGTCCGTACACGGGTGGAAAGGGAAAACCCGGTGATGCCCAATATCGACATGATCTGGCGACAAGCCAACACTTACGAAAGGGAATTTCGTGAAATGTACGGCATTCAGTTTCAGGGATTGGAAGCTCCCGAGGAATTTATCCTGGAAGATTGGCAGGGGCCGCCTCCTATGCGTCGTGACTTTGATACTGAAGAGTATGCCAATGAAACCTTTTTCCATCGTCCCGGCAGGGAAGACGCAGGAGATGTAAGAGAAGAAATTATCAAACGGTCGAGAGAGGAAATCCCTGATTTCGCTAAAAAATATTCAAGATAATGAGAGAAAAGGCAACAACATTATATCTTGGCCCACAGCACCCTGGTATCACGGGGAACATGATGATCCGCCTGAAAGTGGAAGGCGATACCATCGTAGGCGCTACAACAGAGGTAGGTTATCTGCACCGGGCATTCGAAAAGCTTCAGGAAAAACGAAACTGGCTGCAAAGCTTTACGCTGATGTGCCGTTTCTGCGTCCCTGAAACCGATCCGATGGAAGAATCTTATGCCCGCGCTGTAGAAGCTATTGAAGGCCGTGAAGTTCCCGAGAGGGCAAAATACATCCGTGTGATGGTCCTGGAACTGGCACGACTGGCATCGTTCATGCTTTGGTACGGAGGACAGAATGGATCACTGGGACTATATACTATGGGACAATGGAGTGTGGGTGACAGGAACTACATCCTCGATCTGTTTGAAGAGCTGACCGGCGGACGTGTATATCACATGTATATCTGGCCGGGTGGTGTCAGGCGCGATCTGCCTAAAGGCTTTGAGAAACGGGTTTTGAAAACCATGGATTATTTTGAAAAACGACTAAATGATTACGATGACCTGATGTTTGAAAATGCCATCTTCAAAAAGAGAACACAGGGCGTCGGAATTGTGGACAAGGAAAAAGCCATCGAGCATGGTGTTGTCGGGCCGGTACTTCGCGGATGTGGTATCAGAAGCGACATCAGGATAGATGACCCGTATGAAGTTTATGACAAGCTGGATTTTATCGTGCCTACTGCCGAAGGTGGTGACATCTGGGCAAGAGCGCTGGTGCGACGTCAGGAAGCCAGACAGTCCATTCGTATCATCCGTCAGGTGATCGACATGATGCCGTCAGGTTCTGTTTACAACAAAATTCCGAACCCGCAGAAATGGACACTGCCCAAAGGCGATGCTTATGTCCGGACGGAAGCTGTTCGCGGCGAAATTGGCCTTTATATGGCCAGCGACGGCGGCACAAACCCGCGAAGGGTGCATTTAAGAGGTGCTGCATACGTACATGCTATCACGCTCCTTGAGGATATCCTGATCGGAGCCAACATAGCCGATGTGTCGGCAATCATGAACAGTCTGGGGACATGTCCACCGGAGATTGAGAGGTAGGGAGTTAAGAGTTAGGAGGAAAAGAGTTAAGAGTTAGGAGAAAAAGGGTTGAGATTTTATAACTGTCCCAACACCTAACACATAACATAAAAAAATGAGTGGAAACAGAATCAATAGCTTTGAAGACCTTGAATGCTGGAAAGCATGTCGTGAAAGCAGGAGATATGTTTCTGACATCATAAAAAAGTTTCCTAATAGTGAAAAATATGCTTTAACTGATGGCATGAGAAGAGCATCACGTTCAACAACAGAAAATATTGCAGAGGGATTTGGAAGATTTCATTATCAGGAAAATATACAGTTTTGTCGTGTTAGCAGAGGATCACTTTTTGAATTAATGGATCAGTTTATCACAGCACTGGATGAAAACTATATAACAGAAGAGGAATATAACAGAGGTAGGGAAATGCTTGAAAAAGCAAAAGGGCTGTTAAATGGTTATATAAATTATTTGCAAAAAGCGAAGAATAGAAATGAGGGAAAGAGTTAGGAGTTAAGAGAAAGGAGTTAGGAGAAAATAAGTTGGAAGTTTAAATTTTAAAATAATAGAGTTAGGAATAGTAAAATGAAGAGTTAAAAGTGAAAGTGTAAGAAGAAGGTATAGAGTTAAGAGTGAACGTGATGGTGAATATACCAAACCCCAGCACCCAACTCATAACACCTAACACTTAACAAATAACTCATAACCCCTAACTCATAACACATAACATCAAAAAACATGAGTTTTTTCGATTTAAAAGGAACATTAAAACCGCTGACTGCCCTCAAGCAGTTCGGAAAAAAACCGCATACCATTGAGTATCCGAAAGAGTCACTCGAAGCGGCGGAACGGTACAGGGGATTACACTACAATGACCTGGATGAATGTATTGGCTGTGGCAACTGTGCAACCATTTGTCAGAATGCTGCCATTGACATGATCCATCTTGAAGGAATTGAAGGGAAAAAAGGCGACTCGGGCCTTCGTCCCCGTGTTGACCACGGACGATGCTGCTGGTGCGCTCTGTGTGTGGAAGTTTGTCCTACAGGAAGTTTAAGTCTTACAAAAGATTATTTGTACGTAAGCGATGATCCGGATTCGTTCTTATGGATTCCGGGAGTGGATAATCCTGACGGAAAAGACAATAAATCGTTTACGAGTGAAGAAAACTCACTGAATATTTACGAACGGGTTCCGATGCCTGAACTGGAAGGCAAAGAGCGCGTGAAAAGCTTTGCAGAGGTGGTTTTGGGTTACAACGAAGAGCAGGCCCGTGCCGAAGCCAGCCGTTGTATCAGTTGCGGCATTTGTACCGAAGTTTGCCCGGATCACATGCACATTCCCGAATACATCAACGCCATTGCAAGAGGCGACGATAAAACAGCCGTCCGCATCATATACGACAACAACCCGTTGCCGGAGATGTGCGGTAAAGTTTGTACCCGCCGTTGTGAAGATGTCTGTGCCATTGCCCATCGCGGTGAGCCGATTGCCATCCGCTGGCTGAAACGTTATGCTACGGAAACAGCAAAAACTGCGGATATCATCAAAGAAATTGTAAACCCCGAGATCAGGGTGCCCAACGGCAAAAAGATCGGCATTGTCGGTGCAGGCCCGTCAGGGCTTACTGCCGCCTATTATCTGGCCCTGCGCGGTTATGACGTAACCATTTATGAGGCCAGTGCCAAAGCCGGTGGTGCCACCATGTACGGTATTCCGAAATACAGGTTGCCTGAAGAAAGCCTTGAAAAACAGGTTGAATACATCCAGAGCATCGGTGTGAAAATCCATTTCAACACCAAAGTCGGGAAAGACATTAAGTTTGAAAAAATATACAAAGAGTCTGATGCCGTATTTATCGGTGTCGGTTTCCCGAAGGCATGGACACTGGGTATTGAAGGGGAAGAAGCCAAAGGTTCAATGCAGGCAGTGAATTACCTGTATATGATCAATTCGGACGAAAAAGTAGAAATTGGCGATAAGGTTGCTGTAATTGGTGGCGGTAATGTGGCCATTGACGCAGCCCGTGTGGCCCGCCGTTTCGGAGCCGAGGTGACCATTCTGTACCGTCGCCGTGTGCAGGATATGCCTGCCGACTGGGAAGAAATCGAAGGCGCTGAAGATGAAGGTGTACACATTGTTCCGCAGACCATCCCGGTCAAAATCCATGTGGATAATAAAGGACATGTGAAAGCCATCGAATATCTGATGGCAGAGATGGTTCCCGATGAAAAAGGCGGACGTCCGCGGCCCGTGCCGATTGAAGGCAGCAACAAAGTACTGGAAGTCACTTCAGTGATGGCCGCCATCGGACAACAGGGAGATTACAGCTTCCTCGAAGGTGAATTTGCAGAAAAGGTTAAAACGGAACGCGGACGTTTTGTTGTGAATGAAAAACAGCAAACTACCGATCCGAAGATTTTTGCCGGTGGTGATGCAGCCAACCGCACAGCCGACGCCATCAGCGCCATTGCCGACGGTTTCCGCGCCTGCAAAGCCATTGACGAGATGTTGATGAC
>JAOZOO010000240.1 GCA_029933225.1 Bacteroidales bacterium
TTCGAAACTACGTGAAGAACAGGAAAGCGTCGAATGGCTCAAATAGTATTCTTTTCCTTTACGATACAACAAAATACTTTCCTTTATTCCTTGATCTCTGTGATCACATACTTTTCTCCGGCTTTTGTTTCAAACGCTGCAATTCCGTTTTTTTCTGTAACTGTTTTCGGGGCAGCTCCGCCATTTTTACTCTCTACCTGAACTTTTTTCCAGGGACTAACGAACCGGAATTCCCCTCCAACAGTTGAGGTAACTTCAAAATACGTAACCTCAGCATCCTTCTGTTTAGCCGAGATCAGGAATCCGCCCTGTGCCCTTAGATCTTTGAATTCAGCATCTTTCTTTTTTGGCCAGGCGGGGAACACACGGATGATACCATCCACACTTTGCAGCAACAATTCCGATATTGCCCCCGAAACGGCAAACATCTCCGTGTAATGTCCAAAAGCATTAAAAGGCATATTTCTTCCCGAAAGGTTCATCATACCATTAGGTTTGATCCTGTTATCGATCTGCTTTTTCAGCCACGATAAGGCATCGGGGGTACTCAGCCGCGCCTTTGCCACAGCAAGCATAATGGTCGAATTATTCCCGTTCGTTTTGATCTTGTTCAGGGTATTTTCAAACAGTTGCTTCTCTTTGTCAGGTGAGAACCAAGTGATCTGTCCTGCCGGGAAAACAGGTGTAATGGGGACAGGAATATTGTACTCCATCGGCTTCCCTCCCATCCGGTCAACCACAAGACCTGATGACTTTTGTACGGGATAGTCAGGCATCTTCATCAGATACCGTTCAGCATCGTCAGCAAGAGCTTTGTCACGGTTCAGCTTTTCTGATGCCTCAATGAACGCTTTCAATGTGAATTGAACAAATGCAATATCAAAAGGACAGTTGTAAATGCCAAAAGGCAGGTGCTCAGGAGAGATGGAAGGCCCTAAGATCAATTTACCGTTCTTGTCTATCTTACATTTATCGCAAAAATTAATGTAAAAACGGGCTATCTTAGAAATAGCAGGGTATATCTTTTCCAGCTTTTCAACAGCCGGTTGGTATTTGTACGACAACCACATGTTATGTATCAAAAAACCGGACAATCCAATGGTATAAGCCCAGGGACCGCCTGCAAACATCCTGTTATTTTTCGATTTGCACTCTTCCGGTCTGGCCGGCTCGTGACGATACAGATTGTGCGGATAGAAAGCTCCGTCAATTCCGTAAGTCTGCTTTGCAAACCATTGGGCACGGGGCAGGTAATCGAGGATCACTTTGTTGTACGGGTCTATGTAATCAACGTGATTTGTATTCAGAAAGCTCCAAAATGTTTGTTGAAAATTATAGTTGATGGTGTAGTTATCGTGCCACCCTTCAAGGGGTTTAAGAGGCGGTCCCATAAAAAGTCCGATGGCTTGCGATTCTGGGTTCTGGGCACAACGGCTGAAATAGAGGTTACGGTACCAAATCTTTGTAAGCTCTTTGTCGGACAGTTTTATACCGCTTGCCTGCCAGTATTCATGCCACAAACTTTCATGTTCATGAATTATTTTTTCTGTATTTTTATTCAGGTACAAGCGGGCCAGATCAATGGCTGCACTCATCGGGTCATCGTTTTCGAGCGATGTTACCACAGCAAGAAAATGGTCGCTGCCGCTTGATGCAAGTGCCGATACAACCTGCATCCCTTTCCAGTCACCTGTTTCATCGGGCGGCAGGTCCTGCTTGACCCATTTTATCCCGTCTGTTTCCCCTGTTTCGGCAGAAGGGATCGGTTTCCAGGGAACAGCTTCAATCCTCAGCGAGTTATTCGTTTTAATGTAATAAACATTATCCTGCAAAAGAGGGCGGACCAGTATCTCACCGTCATTGATATCGGCACAGGAATGCAGGATATCGATTTCAGCATTCTGCCTGCCCGAAAAATCAATTACAACATTTACAAAGTTGATCGACAAAGGGTACGGTTTATTCCAGCTTGGGGGCATTGTAAGTTCCCGCGATGTTTTACCGGTTGCAATGTCAATTCTCGCCAATTCGGGATCATCTTTGGTATCAATGCGGGCATCGTAAACATCGTTCTTTGCAAGCCGCAGAATGATCTGTTTGTTTTTAGCATAAAAAAAGGAGTGCAGGTCACCGTTGCCCTGTATCATCCCGTCAAGAGCAGGTGAATTCAGCTTGCCGGTTTTGATAGCGGCATTTTTCAATGCCTCCGGATAAGGGAGCGTTTCTGCCTGCTCCATTCCGGAGTTATCCTCAAAGTCAGCTGTTTTCCCGGAAGCTTTGTCATCTGCCCTGCCTGCAACCG
>JAOZOO010000132.1:0-3425 GCA_029933225.1 Bacteroidales bacterium
TCATTTCCAAAATTCTGTAAGGTCTGCCGGAAGCGGATGGACTAATATTGCAGATAATTATTTCTAAATACCTTTATGATGAAAAAAACAAGACTCTTTACACTTATTTTACTGATTTCTGCAGGAATACTTTCAGCCCAGAACCCGGTCATTATTCCCGATACCTTATCCGGAACAGAATTTAACCTCAATCTCCAAAACGGCACTTTCCAGTTTTACGACGGAGTGAACACCACCACCATGGGGGTGAACGGCGATATACTCGGCCCGACACTCATTATGAACCAGGGTGATTTTGTGGATATAACCGTGGACAATCAGATAGGTGAAACAACAACCATTCACTGGCATGGGATGCACGTGTCGGCTGCCAACGACGGCGGACCACACACGACCATCGAACCCGGTGAAACCTGGAACCCCCAGTTCACCGTGATGGACAAAGCGGGCACTTACTGGTATCATCCGCATCTGCATACGCAGACAAACAAACATGTGTCGCTCGGCATCGCCGGTTTCATCATCGTCAGGGATGACGAAGAAGCTGACCTCGATTTGCCGCGCACATACGGCGTGGATGATTTTCCATTGGTTATTCAAACCAAAGATTTTGATGCACAGAAACAAATCATCGTTCCTTCAAACAATGACGATGTGCTGATGGTCAATGCGACCATTGATCCCAAACTTGATGTGCCGGCCCAGGTGATCAGATTCCGTCTGCTTAATGGCTCTTCGCAAAGGGTGTTTAACATTGGTTTGTCGGGGAATGCCACTTTTTACATGATTGGTTCCGACGGCGGGTTGCTCAGCGAGCCGCTTGCTCTGACCCGCCTGCAAATGGCGCCCGGCGAGCGAGCCGAGATACTGATCGATTTTACGGGTATGGAAAACCAGCAGGTTCAACTGATGAGCTATGCGGCGGAGTTTCCCAACGGAATTTACGGCGCCAAATATCCGGGTATGATGCAATTCATGACACTGAACGGTTATGACCCAAACCCGTTGAACGGAGCCAATTTTAACATCATTACTTTTGACGTGGTTGACCAGACAGCCGATCCGGTAACAACGGTCCCGGCATCACTTGTTGAGGTAATCCCTTATCCCGAGGCATCGGCTAACACTTCCCGGACGCTTACTTTTACCCCTTCGCAGATGGGCCCCGATCAGCTCAAAAAAATTGCTGATCCTGCTGGATTATGAAACGGGAAAAGTGGTGATAAAACAGGAAATATCGGCTTTGTCATCAGACGATAAAAACATGCAAAAGCGGCTGCAGGACAAACCCAATGAATACATCCGTTTTGAGGGCAAGCTGGGACTTGACTACATCAATACCAGTGGTCATCCGCCGATGGATTTTCCGGTGGAAGGCACGGTGTTCCCGCAAAATTACCATGTAATTGGTTCGGGGCATCTGGTCCATCTTGTACATGGAACTTCGAGCTCCTGCCTGCTGAGTATGACCTTTCAACTGGAAACAGACGAGCTTTTTCCTGACAATGATATGCCGGGTCTGGGCAATGAAATTTATGTTCAGGTGGTACAGTCGCTGCTGGCAAGGGTCAATGAAAGATAAAGTTTATTAAATCTTAAAATAAAGAATCATGAAACTCATCAAAGCATACATCCGGCACAGGAAAGTGGAAGATGTTTTTAATGCATTAAGCAAAAACGGATTTTGTTGCATGACCATGGTGGAATGCGAAGGAACCGGCCAGTATTCCGATCGTGAGAATGAACACATCAGCGACAAATATCCTTTCGCCGATGCTTATCGCGTGATCAAGTTAGAGGTACTTGTTGACAGTTTCTCTGTGGAGCAGGTTGTCCGTCTGATCCGCGAATCCGGAAGAACAGGATACCGAGGCGACGGGATGATCATCGTTTCGCCCGTGGACAATGTCTATAAAATACGGACGGATGAAGAAGGTATCCGGGCCATATAAAGACTGTTCAGAGGACAACCGTATCTGTGTTCCCGATACGCCGCTGCCAAGGGTAGTTGTCGTGGGAGGCGGATTTGCGGGCTTGTCGTTCATCAAACAACTGAAAAACAAACGTGTCCAACTGGTGCTGATCGATAGAAGCAACCACCATCAGTTTTTGCCTTTGCTTTACCAGGTGGCGACCAGCGGTATTGAACCTGACAGCATTGTTTTTCCTTACCGGAAACTGTTCCGGAAATACAGGAACCTGGTTTATCGCATGGCCGAGGTTTTGAATATCAACACCGAACAAAACCGGGTAGAAACGAACATCGGAACAGTGGATTACGACTACCTGGTTCTCGCTACGGGAAGCAAGACGAATTTTTTCGGGAATGAAAGCATTGCCCGCAATGGTATCGGGTTAAAATCTGTTACGGATGCACTGGATATCAGAAGCCATTTGCTTCAAAACCTGGAAAAGGCTGCCGTTACCTGTCGCGAAGATGAAAAGAAAGCGTTGGGCAGCGTAGTAATTGTCGGTGGCGGGCCGGCAGGGGTAGAGATGGCCGGTGCACTGGCCGAATTCAAAAAATATATTTTACCCAAAGATTATCCGGAGCTCCGGCAGACGGACATTAAGATTTACCTTGTGGAAGCCATCGGCAAACTGTTACAGGACATGCCGGAAACGCTTTCCGCCAAAACCATTTCATACCTTCAGAAGATGGATGTGGAGGTACTTTTAAATACAACTGTAGCGGGTTATGACGGGGAAACCGTTAAACTGATCGGAACGGATTTCATCCATGCTTCGGCACTGATATGGACGGCAGGAATCAAAGGGAAAGTGCCGGCAGGACTGGAAAAAGGCTTGTTCAACAGGCAAAAGAGAATCAAAGTTGACCGGTTGAATAAAGTTGAAGGATGCGGAAATATCTTTGTTATAGGCGACCTCGCTTTGATGGAGACAAAAGATTATCCCGGGGGACATCCCATGGTGGCGCAGGCAGCCATTCAGCAGGGAAAAAAACTTGCGGAAAATCTTCTGGCCATTTTAAACAATAAGGATGTCGCAGACTTTGAATATAAAGATAAAGGGTCTATGGCAACCATCGGGAAAAAGAAAGCGGTTGCCAGATTAAAGAACTTAAAATTCTCCGGTTTCCCGGCCTGGATCATCTGGTCTTTCATCCACCTGATGAGCATTATCGGGGTACGGAACAAATTTATCATCGCACTCAACTGGATGTGGAGCTATTTTACCTATGACAAAGGCGACAGGGTGATTATCAGGAGATATGAGCAGGAAACAGAGAAATGAGAAAATCTGCTTTTCAAGCCGAACCCAAAAATATATAAATCATTTCCATAATTCTGTAACGCCCCTGACTTTAACAAGGACTAATATTGCAAAACAATAATTCACCAAATAACATTTGGTTAACTACTCAAAAAATGAAACAAGAAAATAAAAAACACGTGAATGACTCC
>JAOZOO010000132.1:3525-8865 GCA_029933225.1 Bacteroidales bacterium
GGTTTGCGGCATGCACCTGATACAAGCTGTGAAAGCGGCTCCGTCAGGCACAATGTACACCTGCTCAATGCATCCGGAAGTGAAAAGTGACCGGCCTGGCAGTTGCCCGGTTTGCGGCATGGACCTGATACCCATGGCGGGAGATGTGGAAAGCGAAGAAGAGAAAGCCTACAAGAGCATGTCCAAACGTTTTTGGGTTGCCGTTGTACTTTCGGTTCCGGTCTTTTTTATCGCCATGTCGGATTATATCCCATTTATCAACCTGGAAGCCATTGCTCCGGTAAAAGTGTGGGCCTGGATACAGTTTGCACTGGCCACGCCCGTGCTTTTTTATTCAAGCTGGGATTTCTTTATCAGAGGCTGGAACTCGGTCAGGCGGTGGTCGCCCAATATGTGGACACTCATTTCGCTGGGCGTTGGCGCTGCCTATCTTTTCAGTGTTTTGGGACTCCTGTTTCCGGGATTTTTCCCGAGTGAGTTTAAAGACGCACAGGGTAATGTGCACCTCTATTTTGAGGCGGCAGCCATTATTCTGACCCTGGTTTTACTTGGTCAGGTTCTTGAGCTGCGGGCACACAGCAAAACCAATTCGGCCATTAAAGCATTGCTAAACATGGTTCCTCCCATCGCACGGGTTATCCGTAACGGAGAAGAACAGGAAATTCCTTTGGAAGAAGTGAGGGTGGGTGATACCCTGCTTGTCAAACCGGGCGAAAAAGTCCCGGTTGACGGTGTGCTCACTTCGGGAACAGCCATTATTGACGAAAGCATGATCACCGGAGAACCTGTCCCTGCCGAGAAAGAAACCGGCAGCAAGGTGACCGGCGGTACCATCAATGGAAAAACTGTTTTTGAAATGAAAGCTGAAAAAGTGGGCTCCGATACGTTGCTGGCACAGATCATTGAAATGGTCAACGAAGCCAGCAGGTCGCGTGCACCCATTCAGAAACTTGCTGATGTGGTGGCGAAATATTTTGTCCAGATCGTTGTGCTGATTGCAACACTGACCTTCATTGTTTGGTATTTCTGGGGTCCCGAACCTGCACTGGTTTTTGCCTTTGTCAATGCCATATCCGTCTTGGTCATTGCCTGCCCCTGTGCTTTGGGACTGGCCACACCCATGTCTATCATGGTGGGTACGGGCCGTATGGCGCAATCGGGTGTTTTAGTGAAAGACGCTGCTGCCATTGAGGAAATGAATAAAGTGGATACGCTTATCATTGACAAGACAGGCACGCTCACCGAAGGCAAGCCCAGCTTAAAAGGATATAAATCGTTTGGCCGGCTGACTGATATAGAAGTACTCAAATATGCGGCATCCATTGATGCCGGCAGCGAACATCCCATTGCCGACGCCATTGTGGCCGGTGCGAAAGAAAAGGGAGTGGATATTTTTAAAGTAGCAGATTTCGAATCGGTTACAGGAAAAGGTGTGCAGGCTGTTTATAAAAATGAAAAGTTCGGGTTGGGTAATCAACGGCTTTTGGAAACATTCTCGGCAAAGATTCCTGAAGAAAACCGGAAGACGGCCGAAAAATGGCAAACAGGCGGCCAGACGGTCATGTTCCTTGTCATTGGAAACAAGGTAGAAGGCATGGTCAGTGTGGCGGATGCCATCAAGAAAACTTCTGCCAAGGCTGTAAAAGAGTTGCAAAAGCTGGGTATTCATGTTCACATGCTTACCGGTGACAACAAATTTACAGCCAAAGCGGTTGCCGACGAACTGGGTCTGGATGGTTTCGAAGCCGACTGCCTGCCCGAAGATAAATACAACAAAGTAAAAGAACTTCAGCAACAGGGTCACATTGTGGCGATGGCCGGCGACGGTATCAACGATGCACCTGCCCTGATGCAGGCTAATGTGGGCGTAGCCATGGGAACAGGCACCGACATTGCCATGCAAAGCGCTGAAGTGACGCTCATCAAAGGTGACCTGAACGGCATCGTCCGGGCGCGTGAGCTGAGCCATAAAGTCATGAAAAATATCAAGCAAAATCTGTTCTTTGCCTTTGTTTACAATTCAGTGGGAGTACCCATTGCAGCAGGGGTTCTTTATCCTGTCTTCGGCCTCCTGCTTAGTCCGATCATTGCGGCAGCCGCCATGAGCTTTAGCTCTGTTTCGGTGATTGCCAATGCATTACGTTTACGAAGACAATAAAATTAATTATTTAACAAAACCTATTTTAAACACATAAAAAAATGAAAACTTATTTTAAAATTTCGATTCTGGGGTTAATTATCATAACGCTGACAACCACGGTTACTGTCGCACAAGACAGCCAGGTACAGACACTTTTGAACGATTCAATTAAACGTGAAAAAGTATTTTATACGATCCAAAGTAATCCCGAACTGATGAAACTTTTCATGCAGGACATGAAAAGAAACAAACAGTCCCAGGGAATGATGAAAGGCAAGAATATGTCGGGCATGAAAAATCAGGACATGATGCAAAAAATGATGATGTCCATGATGCAGGGTGACACGGCCATGCAAAAGGCCTTGATGAAAAACATGATGGCCAAAATGACGGAAAAAGCAAAAAACAATCCGGCCATGCGCGACAAGATGCTGAACAAAATGATGAATCACATGATGACACTCACCGAAGGCGACCCTGCCGCACAAAAAGATCTGATGATGTTGATGAGAACCAACATGCACAAGATCATGCAGGAAAACCCGGAATTGCAGAAAGAAATGATGCAATCAATGATGAGCAACATGATGAACAAGGCCGAAAAAAATCCGGAAATGAGCAAAAAAATGATGAGCATGATGACGGAAAAACCGGAAATGATGAAAATGATGATGCAAACGATGCACGACAAGGGTATGATGGATGAGAAATCCATGAACAAAACCATGAAAAAAGTGGATAAAATGACCAGGATGAAAGATTCGCAATCCGGTGATCAGCAGCATGAACATTAATCATAGAAACATTATTCGAATACAAATAAAACCCGAAAAAACATGAAGTATTACATAAATAAAACAATAGAAGGTAGTTTTGAAGAAACCATTGCACAGGTGAAAGAAGCGCTGACAAAAGAAGGTTTCGGCGTTTTGTCCGAGATCAGCATCAGCGAAAAGCTGAAAGAAAAACTCTCCGTGGATTACCCGAAATATACAATCCTCGGCGCCTGCAATCCGGTTTTTGCCTTCAAGGCATTGCAGGAAGAAAACAAGATAGGCACCATGCTGCCCTGCAATGTAATTGTCAGGCAGGTGGACAAAACGACTGTTGAGGTCGCAGCCATCGATCCGGTGGTTTCCATGGTGGGAGTAGAAAATGAAAAAGTATCGGCTGTTGCCGGAGAGATCAAGGCAAAACTCACCAGGGTAATCGACTCATTATAATACCGGATACATTTATCAGAATCTTGACGGGACAGCATAAATACTGTCCCGTTCGGGTTAACCCGGTAAAACATTTTCCTGAATAATATTATTAATCACTAAAATTTTTAACCATGAAAAATTTAGTAATCATCACAGTTTTTGCCTTATTTTAACGGGGCTTGTAAGCTTTAAAAGCATGCTGAACGAATCCTCTGTTCAGAACGTTCCTCCCCAGCAGACATCCGGCTTTACGGTACCTGACAACATTCAACCGATCCTGGATAAATCCTGTCTGCCTTGTCATGGCACTGACGGCACCTCGAAAGCAAAAATGAAATGGAACTATGAAAAAATGAAGAGTATGAAAACCTCCAAAATGGTAGGTAAGCTTTCAAAAATCGCTTCCAAAGTGGAAAAAGGAAAAATGCCGACCAAAAAGTTCAATGAAAAATATCCTGACAAACAGCTCACTACCGATGAGAAAAAAGCACTGATCGACTGGGCCAGAAATTATGCCGGAGAGCTTGCCGGGGAGTAGATTAACGGTTTTGAAAAGGTGGTATTTGTTAAATTATTTTCGGGAAATTCTTTAATTGTTACATTGCGGCTTTTTAATATAAAAATAAGCTAAAATGCATAAATATCCTATCCCGACTACTGAACTGATAAAACTTGTACAAAATAAACAAACCCAGATTATTGATGTTCGCCCTGTAGATGCCTATAACGGATGGCGGCTGAAAAACGAAAAAAGAGGCGGACATATCCAGGGCGCACGTTCGCTGCCATTCAAATGGACAAAGTATATTGACTGGATTGAAATTGTCCGGTCAAAAGGCATTTTACCTCTGAACAAGCTCGTTATTTACGGATACGACCCGGAACAAACCAGGATGGTTGCTGCCTTGTTTCGCAAGGCCGGCTATCCTGATGTTTTTGTTTACGATGGCTTTGTTGAAGAGTGGGCTGCCAACGGGCAGTTGCCCATGGAGCAGCTACCCCGGTACAATCATCTGGTGTACCCCGGGTGGGTGAAAACCATTGTTGAGGGAAAAATACCCCCGGAACATCCCGGCGGGAAAACCGTGATCTGCCATGCCCATTACCGCAACCGGGAGGCCTACCTCTCGGGACACCTTCCAGGAGCCATTGACATTGACACTCTGGCGCTTGAATCTCCGGAAACATGGAACCGCCGCTCTCCCGCTGAATTGAAAGAAGCCCTTGAACAACACGGAATCACTGCTGATACCACGGTTATTTTGTACGGAAAATATTTACAGCCGGATAACCATGATGAATTTCCCGGCAGCGCTGCAGGGCATATCGGGGCCATCCGCTGTGCGTTCATTATGATGTATGCTGGGGTAAAGGATGTCAGGGTGCTCAACGGCGGATTCCAGTCATGGAAAGATGCGGGTTACGAGATCAGTACTGAAGATGTACCTAAAAACCCGGTGAGCGATTTTGGAGCATACATTCCAGGTCAACCTGAACTTGCTGTAGATATTGACAAAGCGAAGGAAATGCTGGTTTCGGAAGATGCGGAACTGGTGTGTGTGAGAAGCTGGCCTGAATACATAGGTGAGGTCAGCGGGTACAACTACATCGAAAAGAAAGGTCGTATCCCCGGCGCCGTCTTCGGAAGCTGTGGCTCGGATGCTTATCACATGGAAAACTACCGGAACGTGGACCATACCACCCGCGAATTTCATGAGATCGCTGGAATATGGAAAAAAGCAGGCATTACACCGGATAAGCACCTTGCCTTTTATTGTGGGACGGGCTGGCGCGGCAGTGAAGCTTTTTACAACGGCTGGCTGATGGGCTGGCCACAAGTTTCGGTCTTTGACGGCGGCTGGTTCGAGTGGAGCAACGACCCGGATAATCCTTATGAAACGGGTATGCCGTCAAAATAAAATGTAAGCTTTTTATACTACCAAACAGCTATTTCTTAAACGGATTAATGATCCGGAGTTTATTTTCAATTAGTTG
>JAOZOO010000241.1 GCA_029933225.1 Bacteroidales bacterium
TATCAATGTGGATGGGCTTGGCGAATAGGCCGTGCTTGCGCAGTTCTTTGGCAATCACATGTGTCAGTTCCGATTTTCCGGAGCCTGATTCGCCGGAAATAGCCACAATGAATTTGTCTTTTTTCCTTTTCAGAATTTTCTTGACAATATCCGCTGCTGCTGCGCGGTGTTTTTCGGTGATCAATAATACGTCTTCGAGCATGGTTATGTATTTTTTAATGTTTCATGCAGAGACGCCAAGGCGCAAAAAATAATTGGTTTCTACTTTGCGACTCTGCGCCTTTGCGTGAAATAATTTATTTTTCTGTTTGATATTATAAATTCACAACAAATTCTTTCTTTCCAACTTTTACCGGTTTGTTCTTAACAAGAATTATCGTTTCATTACTTGCTGAGATTTTAACCGATCTTGTAGTTACCTCAAAATGATAATACCCTCCTTTAAATCTCAGATTGAATGTCATCTTTTTCCACCGTTCAGGCAACGCCGGGTCTATCTTCAGTATGTCACTCCGCAAATCAACACCGGCAAAGGTAGTAATGGCGATCATAATCGTACCGGCCATCACGCCTGTGTGAATGCCTTCTGCTGTAGTACCCCCCTGGATATCATTGTAGTCACTGGTTAGAGCATCAAAATACGAATCCCAGCTTAGCTTGTCATCACCGATGATCTTGGCCAGCTGGGCATGCACCACCCGGCTGAGTGTGGAACCGTGCGAGGTGCGGGCCAGGTAATATTGGAGATTTTTCTCTAGGTAATTCTCCGGCAGCTGATAGCCCATTTCATCCAGAATATTGTCTACTTGCTCTTTGTCCAGGTTGTAAAAAGTCATCAGCATATCAGCCTGTTTGGCCACTTTGTAATCATCAGCTGATTTTCCTTCGGCTTTCAGCAGACGGTCCATCCGGTAAATATTCCCGTATTTGTTGCGGTAATGATCCCAGTCGAGTTCTTTCAGATCGAAATAGCCGTCATATTGGGCGATGATGCCGTCGTCGGAGATGACCAGTCGGAGTTTCCGGCGGATATTATCCCAATGAGACAGCTCTTCTTCTTTCAGCCCGATTTTTTCGAACAGCAATGTTTTGGCCTGTGAGCTCATCCTGTTCAGCAATCCTGGAACCTGGCTGAACATCCACGAAACCATGATGTTGGTGTAAGCATTATCCGTCAGTCCGCCTTCTTCAGCGCCGGGATACATTTCGTGAAATTCGTCCGGTCCCATCACTTTTTTAATAGAATAGCGACCCGTTTTTTTGTCCCATTCGGCTTTGCCGGCCCAGAAACGGCAGATCTCCAGATACATTTCAGCCCCGTATTTTTCCACAAAATCAACATCGTCAGTAACATGAAAATACTGCCATACATCGTAAGCAATGGCCAGAGACACATGTCTTTGCAGCGAGCTGTG
Organism: Bacteroidales bacterium; assembly: GCA_029933225.1. Taxonomy (GTDB): domain Bacteria; phylum Bacteroidota; class Bacteroidia; order Bacteroidales; family F082; genus JAADID01. The sequence goes on from JAOZOO010000241.1 coordinate 1,416, forward strand.
GTCAGGTCCCCACTTGCCGGTGACAGGGTTCAGGTGCAGTACCTGGGTTTCTTCGCTGCCGTCGCTACCGCTTTGCCAGGGGAACATAGCTCCTTCATAGCCGTGCTGACGGGCGTATTCGCGGGCTTTGTCGAGCCGTCGGTAACGGTACATCAGCAGCGAACGGGCTACCTCAGGGAAATGGATGTCATAAAACGGCAGAATGAACAGTTCGTCCCAGAAGATATGTCCGCGATAGGCTTCACCGTGCAGGCCGCGTGCTGTGACGCTGGCATCCAGTTTGGTATTATGCGGCGATGCCGAAACGATCAGATGATAAATATGCATCCGCAGCAGTTTCTGTGAGATGCGGTCGCCCTCGAGGCGGATATCGGTTTCCTGCCAGATTTGCTCCCATGCTCCTGCGCTGTCGTGCAGCAATTCTTCAAATGACCCTGCATTTTCCACATTCCACAGCACTTTTTTCACAATATTTTCTTCGCCGAACTGTGAAGTGTTGATGCTGACCACTTTCTCCATTTCAACGGTTTGTCCTTCCTTAGCCGCGAATTCCAGAAAGGTTTCGACTATACCGTCGCCGGTCAGAACATGATAGTCAACTGGTTGATGTGTTCCGTTGGCAAAAAGTTGCAACCGGGCGGCCTCGGCAATTTCGATACCCGATTGAGTCGTTTTTACTTTCAAAAAAGTGACACTGGTGTTGCCCCCCTGTTCTACAGGTTGCAGGTGTTGCTGATTGAGGGAGTTGTAGCGTTCTACACCTGCATTTTTGTGGGTCCCTTCCAGCGATGATTTAAACCGTATCTGCCCTGAATAGTTAAGCGGCGTGACTTTATACCTG
>JAOZOO010000133.1:0-6359 GCA_029933225.1 Bacteroidales bacterium
GGTGGGGGGATAATGGCTTACAGAAAAAGTGTTTTTTAACAAATCGGGTGATTTGCAAAATGGAAAAATACTTGAGGAAAGTTCTTTTACGATGATCAGGCAGGAAAAAATCCGGAAATGAAATAGAGTCCTGTTTTTTCAATGATTTCCTCATCGGGAGTAAATTGAATACCTCCCATGATTTTATCCAGTTTTGTGTAATCGAGGAAAAAACTTTCAACTGGTTCCTTTTGGATTTTGTTGATTTTCCCGGCAGAGAATGATCGGGAGGAAAAGAATTCTTCGATAATATCGAACAAATGATGCAATGATCGTTTCGGACCTGCAATGTTGAAAATATCATTCCAGCACAGGGGGTTATCAGTCATTTGCAAGAGGATCTTTGCCAAATCCCACACATACAAATATTCGTGCGAAATATCGGGGGTGAAAAGGTGAACATCGTTACCTGATGCAAGTTGTTGCATGGCGATGGAAGGGAAGGCAGGTCCTGGGTTATTCAAACCGAGACCAATCAGAGTACTCGGCCTGATTATGATGTATGGGTATCCACTTTCGATGACCGCCAGTTCGCTTGCATATTTTGTAATGCCATAATCATCATCGGGTTGCGGAATACTTTTTTCCGACAACAGTCCTTTACGCTGTGTACCGTAAATGCTTTTGGAGGATATATAAATGAATTTTGCAGGCCTTTTCAGTCCTTTGATCAATTTTTTCGTTCCTTCTTCATTGGCTGACCGGTGTTGGCCTTTTCTGTGCCGTAATGCGCCTGCGCAATGAATAACCATGTCATAATCCAGAGATTCTGGTCGAATATTCTCCAGGCGTCCTTCCAGTTTGTGAACGTGCCTGCTTTTTTCTGCTTCCTGAAAAATACAGGCTCCGAGATAACCGCTGGAACCAGTGATCAAGACCTTTTCCATATTTTATCTTTTTGAAGCCGTTTGATGTCGTCTTCCAATAAAAGGTTGTCTGACAGATATTTGATAAGAACACCCTTCACTTTTTTCTTTTTCGTCAGATTGGGAATTTTGAAACGGGCAGCAAATATTCCGGCCAGGATGCCGAACTCATCATAACCCAGTAAAACACGACCGGAAGTGGTGCCCGTCATACGTGGATTTAACTCGAATACTTTCCATTGTCCGTTTTTATCCGGCTTTAGCTGAAAATTGACAGGCCCGTACCATCCATGTTTGTAAAACGCTTTGCAGAATTGTTTAACCAAATCTTCAACATCCCTGTTGAATATCTGCTTTCCATACTCGGCTCTGCCATAGATCATGGTATTGACAGTAATAAATATCTCGCCAACCCCGCCGTCCGGAGCAATGATCGTTTGGGCTGCATATTGTTCTTCTTCAGGCAACTGGAAAAATAGCGGGAGTCCATGGAGGAAAATATTCTTGTAAACAGACAGGTTCTCGGGATGGCCGAGATATTCCTGGAATAATTTTTCACCGGTTTTGAGGTTTTTCCGAACCTGTCCCCGGTTGAAGAGAAAATAAACATCTGAAGACGCAAATCCTTCTTTCGGTTTGACCATTAAAGGGAAGCCGTGTTTTTCGATGAACTCATTCAGACCGGTTTCATCTTTTTTGCTTTTATACAGAAATGTTTCAGCAAAAGGAAGATTGTTTTCTTTACAGAAAAGATAACTCTGATATTTATCAAACATGATCTTCGGAATGAAGGAACTGCCAAAAGGTATCCTGTTTTTGAAATATTCCGGGTCTTTGCTTTTAAGACCGGACAAAAAGATACAGTCTTCATCCCTGCCGGGCAATATAAAATCCGGTTTTTCTTGGTTAATAATTTCCATAAACTTTTCAGAAAAATCAGGGCTTTCGGTATTGGGCACAAGGTAAACCGTATCACACCTGAAATTTCTTTGGTTGGCTGCAATGGAGTTTGTGCCTACAACCTCAATTATATCCCGCCTGGTTTCAATGCTGTCCAGGATGTTTTGTCCGAGAAGACTACCGACGCTTGTGATCAATAATTTCATATGAAGTGGGTTTTAAGCGAATGCAGATTTGGCAAGACTAACGTCATGGATAAAGGGATCAGCCGGGGTCCTGACGTTTAAGATTGTCAATTTTTTGCTTTTTTTAAAGTTGCGTACCTGCATAGCAAAATCTTTTTCATCAAAAATATCAAATACTTCGGCTCCGAACGAATGGGCAAACATGCTCCAGTCAATTTCCGTAATGCTGGCCATATTAGCAGCTGTCTCTGAGATTTTTGAAAACCGCTTGTAGATACTTCCGAACGCGCTGTTGTTTGTAATGACGACAAGAACGGGTTTTTTATGCTTGATTGCTGTTTTCAATTCTATACCGTGCATTTGCATACATCCGTCACCAGTGAAGATGACCACCGGTTCATTGCGGTAAAATTTTCCGCCAATCCCGGCAGCGAGGGCCCAGCCAAGTGGCGCAATGACGGAAGCGGAATAATACTTTCCCGGGTGAGGTGATTTCCAGTAAAATCCTGCAAACAAACGGTGATTTCCCGAATCAACAAACAAAATCATTTCTTTGGGCATTTCGCTTTTCAGTATTTGAATTAATTTTCCCGGCTCAATAGTACCATTCACAGACGGTGGAATTTCACGGGATTGATGATTATATTGGTTGGAAACATGTGCAAACCAGGATTTCCTTTCAGCTGTATCATAGTCTTCGTTTGTTGTTAGTTCGTATAACTTTTTAAGAACATAAAACGGGTTGTCTTCTAAAGTGTCACCGTAGTTCGGGCCGGAAAAGCTTCCGGGAAAGTTAATCAGAATCAGTTTCTTGTCTTTATACAACAGAGGGTTCCAGTTTAATGAATTTCGTTCATTCTGCTCTATGTCAAAACCGATGATAACATCCGGCTCATCCGACAGGAATAAATTTTTTGAAAATGATGAACCTGCGTATCCGAAGTTGCCAATTGACAGCCGGTGGTCTTCGTCAATGATGCCTTTTGCCGAAAAAGAGGTAGCTACAGGAATATGAAATTTTTCTGCCAGTGCTTTAATAAATACTGCATCTGCACAGTTATTTAAAGAATTACCTATCCAGAAGATTAATTTTTTATCGCTGAAAAGAAGCTTCTTTATGCGATTGACCGTAACATCCGAAACTTCAGTTTTCTGGTATTTCAGTTTGTTATAGTCAACCGGTTGTGGTGCTTTGGTTGTTGTTTCATTAAATACATTGTACGGAACAATCAGATGAACCGGCCCGAAAGGAGGTGTCAGGGCAATATTGACGGCTTTGTCAAGCGATGTAACAAGTTCATCAACGCTTGTTACCCTTTTTGAATACTTGGTAATGGCCCTGAATATGGCGTCGTCGTTAGTGCCGTATTGGTTTCCACATTGAAATCCAGGCACGTTGGCCAGACTCACAGGAACGTCTCCGCTAATGATGAGTAACGGAACCTTTTCTATACGGGCGGTGTTCACCGCTGTGACCAGATTATTTGCTCCGGGGCCACCAATAATCGTGACTACTCCCAGTTTCTTGCTCGCCCGGCTGTACCCATCAGCCATATAACCTGCTGCCAGTTCCTGGGTGTTGATGACAGTTTCGATGTCTGATTCTGATGCCGCAATGAGTAAAGGGTCAATGTGGGCTCCGGGAATACCAAAAATATTTTTAATACCCAATTGGACGATTTTTTCCAAAATGTATTCAGCGCCTGTCAGAGTCTTTTTTTCGGGGGGAGCCCCCATTATTTCATTTCTCATGTTTTTCGGATCGGTTTTCCTTTTGTAAATTTAATGTACGTCACAACAATAACAGGGTTACAAATTACGGTTTCAAAATGACCCGTATGATGTCGATTTATGAAAAAGAAAAAAAATGGGCATTGTCAAAAGGTTATCTTTTTAAGACATGTTTTGATTTATATGAAAAGAGGTGAAATGACAGAAAGTCTGATAATGTTATCTAAGCAGTTATTTTTTAAATCCTTTCAATCCTTGCCCCCAGTTTTCTCAATCTGCCGTCTATGTTCTGATAGCCGCGGTCGATTTGTTCGATGTTTTCGATGATGCTTTCGCCTTTGGCTGACAGGGCGGCGATGAGCAGCGCCACCCCGGCACGAATATCGGGTGATGACATTTTAATGCCCCGCAGCGGCGATTCGTGGTTCAGCCCGATGACTGTGGCGCGATGCGGATCACATAAAATAATCCGTGCACCCATATCTATCAGTTTGTCAACAAAAAACAAGCGGCTTTCAAACATCTTCTGATGGATCAGTACGCTGCCTTTGGCCTGGGTGGCAACAACCAGCACGATACTGATCAGGTCAGGGGTAAAGCCGGGCCAGGGAGCATCATCGATCTTCATGATGGAACCGTCAATGAAAGTTTCGATAGCATATTCTTTCTTGGCAGGCACAAACAGGTCATTTCCCTGTTGTTCAACGGAAACACCTAATTTTCGAAAGACGTCCGGGATTCGTCCCAGATCGGATAGATACACATTTTTTATGGTGAGTGACGACTGTGTCATGGCGGCCAGTCCGATAAAGCTGCCAACTTCGATCATGTCCGATAATAAGGAATGTGTTGTTCCGTGAAGATTTTTAACTCCTTCGATGTTCAGCAGGTTGGACCCAATTCCTGAAATCCTGGCGCCCATATTATTAAGCATTTTGCAAAGCTGAACGATGTAAGGTTCGGAAGCTGCATTAAAAATGGTCGTTTTGCCCTCGGCCATCACCGCAGCCATGATGATGTTGGCAGTACCAGTTACAGAAGCTTCTTCAAGCAACATATAATTCCCTTTTAACCCTGAAGTTCTGATGTGGTAGCATTTATTTTCATCGTCATACTGAAAATGCGTACCCAGTTTTTCCAGGCCTTTGAAGTGAGTATCAAGTCTTCGTCGCCCGATTTTGTCCCCTCCTGGTTGCGGAAGAAAACCGGTTCCGAACCTGGCCAGTAATGGCCCGATGATCATTACGCTTCCCCTGATACTGGTCGCCTTTCGGTAATATTCATCTGTTTCCAGGTAGCTGAGGTCAATATTTTCTGCCTTGAATATAAATGTGTTTTCATCTTTTTTGTTTACCTCTACACCGAGGCCACTCAACAGCCCGATCAGACGGTTCACATCAATAATATCGGGGACATTATTTATTGTTACTTCGTCCCCGGTAAGTAAAACAGCGCAGATCACCTGAAGCGCTTCATTTTTTGCTCCCTGGGGAGTGACCTCACCTGCCAAAGGATACCCCCCGGTAATTTTAAAAGATCCCATCTGGTATTTTTTGATGTATAAATAAACAAAAAAACAACCATTTTCAGGTTGTTTTTTATGAATAAATTTATCTTTTCTTTTAAAAACCGGTTACCGGTACCAAAATGTCAGAAGCTCCTCTGACCGTAATTTTTCTTTTTCCCGTTACCGGTTCGGCGTTGCTGATGGGGTTTGCTCCGTTTTTGTTTGTTTTTTGAAATGATCTCGCTTGTACTCATCAGGGTGATATCTTCGGGTATTTCAAGTTTTCCGCCGGAGAGTTCCCTAAGATGTTTGAAAATTGTTGCATCACTCACCGATTCCCTGTTCCAGGCAAGGTATGATTTTTTCAAATGATTGGCAATGGTTCTGATCAGGGCTTTCTTTTCTTCGCCTTCCGGAAAATCAATGGCTTTTTGTATTATGCCTTCGATGTTTTTACCATAATGCCTGTATTTTATGTTTTTGTTACTGTATTCTATTTTTTCGGGTTTTTTCTCAAGAACTTCCTTTGAAGGCGGCGGATAGGGGCCGTCAATGTCGAGTCTGAAATCAGAAATAATGATCATGTGATCCCACAATGTTCTCATATAATCTCCCGAGTCGCGTGTTGCCGGATTGATTTGCGACATGATCTTCACAATGGCCTGGGCTGCCCTGTTGCGGATTTCCCTGTCTTCAATTTTAATGGCTTCTTCAATCATTTTCTGGACATTTCGTCCGTAAGCGGGAATCCTTAATTTTTCACGTGTTGTATTGTATTCCATTTCCATGATGTTATCTCGAAAAGTTTAACAGGTTGGATAATAATTTATTGTACAAAAGTACACTTTTTTTGGTATCTGATGATGGATGATGAATAAATTTACGGTTTGTGGAGGTAAATAGGAGGATAAGGTTACAGATGTATAAAGTAATCCATGCTAAAACCTGAATCTTGTCTTGAAGTGGCTAAATGAATGAGAAAACTGAAAGTTGATTTTTGATTGTGAAAAGTGATTAAGAGACTGTTCGTGAAAATGTTAGGATCTCTAAATGTCAAATTCTAAACTCCAAACTCCAAACTCCAAACTCCAAACTCCAAACTCCAAACCCTTCTCCCTCATGAGAGTATTT
>JAOZOO010000133.1:6459-8811 GCA_029933225.1 Bacteroidales bacterium
AAACTCCAAACTCCAAACTCCAAACTCCAAACCCTTCTCCCTCATGAGAGTATTTTCAGTTTTGCAAACCGCAACAGCAGATTTTTATTTCCGATTTCTTTAAAAAATACGGTTGCTTTTTTGTTCGGCCCCTGGCCTTCCACCGAGATGACTTTTCCTTTGCCGAATTTGGGGTGTTCAACCTGCATGCCTGCCATCAGGGCGGAAGTATCGGAAGCATTAAAAGAAGTAACGGCCGGTGTATTATTGACTTTTGAAAACCTGTTACCCGGAGTGGAACGAAAGACCTGTTTTTCCTTTTGCAAAGGTCTGCGATCATGAGCAGGGGGCATCGTTACCCTTTTCGGCTTATCAATCAGCGATTCATCTATTTCATCCAGGAAACGGCTGGGCTCGGTAATGCTGAATTCTCCCCAACGGTAACGGCTTTCGGCATACGATAATGTTACTTTTTCCATTGCCCTTGTCAGTGCTACATAAAACAGACGACGTTCTTCCTCAAGGTCTGCCCGTGTGCCGATGGACTGGATGGAAGGGAAAAGGTTTTCTTCGAGTCCGACGATGAAAACATAAGGAAACTCAAGTCCTTTGGCAGCATGGATGGTCATCAGCGATACTTTATCGGTATCCTCCTCATCTTTGTCAGCATCTGTCAGCAGTGCCACATCCTGCATGAACTCTTCCAGTGTCCCCTGGTGTGACATGTCGCCTTCGTTTTCCTCGGCGCCCCTTTCCACGAACTCCTTGATGGCATTCAGCAGTTCATCGATATTCTCTACCCGGCTGATGCCTTCGGGAGTGTCTTCCTCGCGGTACATCTTTAACAAACCCGACGAAGTGGCAATATGCCGTGCCACCTCGTAAGCATCTTTCTTTTTCAGCTCAGTCCTGAAACTTTTGATCATGGTGACAAACCCATCCAGTTTTGAAAGAGTGCCGCCATGAACGTTCAGTCTGTAATTTTGCGGATTGTTGATAACTCCCCACGGAGTGACATTGTTTTCACCGGCAGCAACGATGATCTTCTCGATGCTTGTTTTCCCAATGCCTCTGACAGGCGTGTTGATGATCCGGAACAGGGCGTCTTCATCATTCGGGTTGATCGTCAGCCGGATATAAGCAAGCAGGTCTTTAATCTCCTTGCGATTATAAAACGAAAGACCGCTGTATATCTTGTAAGGAATATTCAGTTTTCGCAGTGCTTCTTCGATGGAGCGGGATTGTGCGTTGGTACGGTAAAGCACGGCGAAGGCGTCGTTGGGCAACTGCCGGTTCATCTTGGTTTCGAAGATAGCGTTGGCCACCATCCGTCCTTCTTCATTGTCGGAGCTTGCCCTGATGAATCCTATTTTTACCCCCTCGTCATTTTCGGTCCAAACAGTTTTTCTTATCTGGTTTTTGTTGAATGTAATGACTTTGTTGGCAGCATTCACAATGTTTTTCGTGGATCGGTAATTTTGTTCCAGTTTGAACAGTTTGTAATCCGGGTAATCATGTTTGAAGTTGAGGATATTCCCGATGTGAGCGCCGCGGAAACCGTAAATGCTCTGCGCATCGTCTCCAACCACGCAAATGTTTTCGAACCGGGCAGCCAGCCGTTTCAGGATCAAATACTGGGCATGATTGGTGTCCTGGTATTCGTCCACAAGAATATACCTGAACTTCTGCTGGTATTTGTACAGGACGTTTTCAAATTCATTAAAAAGAATGTAAGTGTTAAACAGCAGATCGTCGAAGTCCATGGCATCGGCCCGTTTCAGCCGCAATTCGTAAGCCTTGTAAATGTCTTTGATCAGTGGTTTGCGGGCGCTTTCGTCGGCTGAAATGATGTCCGGATCGCTGGCATAAGTGGCTGCATTGATCAGGCTCGATTTGGCCATCGAAATGCGATGGGCCACATACGACGGTGAATATACTTTGTTGTCCAGCTCTTTTTCTTTTATGATCTGTCGTATCAGTCGCTTGCTGTCGTCCGAATCATAAATGGTGTAATTGGAGGGGTATCCCAGATGATGGCCGTCAATGCGAAGTATGCGGGCAAAAACAGCATGGAAAGTTCCCATCCAGACGTTTCTGCCGTCGTGCTCACCAACCAGGTTCATCACCCTTTCTTTCATTTCACGGGCAGCTTTGTTAGTAAATGTCAGCGCCAGGATGTTAAACGGGTCAACACCCTGTGACAGCAAGTAAGCCACACGATAGGTCAATACCCGTGTCTTGCCTGATCCTGCTCCGGCAATGACCATCACCGGCCCGTCGGTGTGGACAACGGCATCGTATTGTTCCTGGTTGAGGTCTTTAAGAAAATCGTTCACGCATCAAAAATTTCAGCCGCAAAATTAGGTATTTCGG
>JAOZOO010000033.1:0-12338 GCA_029933225.1 Bacteroidales bacterium
GGGTATTCCAGTACCTGTTTCACATTGCCGATATCACCAAACTGCTCATCAATCACTTTGAATCCTTTAATTTCGTGGTAGTAAAATTTCTTCCCTGTAAGTTCAGGCAATTCCGACAGTGGAAGATAGATTTCTTTCTGCACCAGCCGTTCGGCCTGTTCCAGGGTATGGACATCTTCAAACTGAATGAGCGCTTTGTTATTCAGCAGGCTGATTGACTGAATAAAAAAAGGAACAGGCACATTATTGATCTTCAAAAATACCAGCTTCAACACCTCATATTCTCCGGGTTCATCCGTGTCGAGATAGGCCGACACCATGCCCTCATATCCATGTAGCCGGATGATTTTTCCGAGGTAATAATAGTCTTCGAACGGGTCCATGACAGATTGAGTTTCGTTTGCAAAACTATTAAAATGCAGGGAATGGTGGAGCGATGGAATGATGGATGGATGGTTGGATGTTTGGGAATATGTCCGGATTACATCCGCTTGGACGAGTGGCGGGGGAAGGGGTTTGTTGACCCGGCGGGCGGGCTTGCACTCGCCGGGTCGAAAAAAAAGTGGTAAAAGCAAAATGTAAGTCAATATATTCGACCATGCGGGAATAAAGCTACCTACCTGGTCGGGTTTGTTAACACTCAAATAAAAAAGGCCTGACCAATGGCCAGACCTTTTTTGATGCGTTTTGAAAAGGAAATTATTCTTTCTCTTTCTTCGGTTCTTCTTCAGTCTTTTCTTCCTCTTTTGTTTCCTCTTCTTTTTCTTTGGCTTCCACTTTCACCTCGGGTTTTTCTTCCTCTTTCTTTTCTTCTTCAGCCTCGGCTTTCACTTCGGCTTTTTCCTCAACAACCTCTTCGGTTTTTTCTTCTGTCTTCTCTTCGGCTTTGGCTTCTGCTTCTTCCGATTTCTCTTCCGCGGCAGCTTCGGCTTTTTCCTCTGTTTTCACTTCCACCTTTTCTTCTGCTTTGGCTTTTTCCACAGCAGCTTCAACAGCTTCTTTGGTTACCGGTTCTTCAACTGCGGCAACAGGTTCTTCGGTTGCTGTCTCTTCGGCAGCTTCCTGAACTTCTTTAACCTGGGCTTCAATCTCCGAAGCTCTTTGCTTGGCCAGTTCGGCAGCACGGGCTTCTTTAATTTTGGCTTCGGCTTCCAGTCGCTCTTTACGCTCGGCTCTTTCCATCTCGGCAAGGCCCGAACGTTTGGCTTCAATCTTGGCTTCTTTATCCTTCAGCCAGCTTTGGAATTTGGCTTCGGCTTCCGATTCTGTCAATGCGCCTTTTTTCACACCTTTCAACAGGTGATTTTTGTAAAGCACGCCTTTGTAAGAAAGGATGGCCCGAACCGTGTCGGTGGGTTGTGCGCCTTTTTGCAACCAATCCAACGCTTTGTCAAATTTCAGATTGATTTCAGCCGGGTTTGGAATGGGATCGTAGGTGCCAATCTTCTCAATAAACTTTCCGTCACGTGGTGCACGACCATCCGCAATAACGATATGATAAAAAGGCTTGCCCTTTTTACCATGCCGTTGTAATCTCATCTTGGTTGGCATAAAACATTAATTTTTAAGTGAATAAATAATTTTTTAAAAAAGAGGTGCAAATATCCGACTTTTTTTTCAATTGGAAAGCTAATTTTTAATCAATTTTTAATCCAACTTTTTATTCATGAAAATTTTGTGAATCAATCGCTTCGATTTTCTTTTTTAAAGTTATCAACACCCCGCCAAAATATGCAGGCTTTGGTTATTTTTGTAAACAGATAACAGAAAGCCATAATAACCGGAAGATCAATACGATAACTGATTTATCAATGAATTGTGCGACAGTGTATTTTCAATGCCTGAACAATTGTCATCAGCAGGATTTTGCATAACATCAAAAGCCGTTTATTAAAAGATTACCGGTCAGAAAAAATTGGAGAAATTAGATTTTTATGTTCCTGATATTTGACACCGAGACAACGGGTCTCCCGAAAAATTACGATGCGCCCTTAACAGATTTTGATAACTGGCCGCGTCTTGTGCAACTGGCCTGGCAGATTCATAATGAAAAAGGTGAGCTTGTGGATGTAAAGAATTTCATCGTCAGGCCAGAAGGATTTGACATTCCGAGGGGTGCCGAAAAAATCCACGGCATCACCACCGAATATGCGCTGAAAGAAGGGCAACCGCTTGAGTTTGTGCTTGAAGAGTTCAATAAAACGCTAAAGGAAGTTAAAGTGATTGTCGGGCACAATATTGAATTTGACCTGAATATCCTCGGCGCCGAATTCCTCCGGATGAAAATGGAAACTCCTCTCTTCGATGTAAAAGCCGTTGATACCAAAGAAGCGTCAACCGATTATTGTGCTTTGCCCGGAGGGAGAGGGGGAAAATACAAATGGCCCAACCTGGATGAACTGCACCGGAAGCTGTTTAACGAAAGTTTTGATGCAGCCCACAATGCCTCGGCGGATGTGCAGGCCACAGCCCGCTGTTTCCTGGAACTAATCAGAATAGGTGTGATTGATGCCGGTATGCTGGGTGTGGGAGAAGACCTGCTTGAAACTTTTCGTCAGGTTAACCCGGAACCTTTTCAGGCCATCGGGCTGGTGGTCGAGCCCTATCATGAAAAACCCGAAGAGTCGGAAAGTACGTCTCCGGAAAAACAGCCGGCAACAGATCTCAGTGATGTTGTGTTTACCCATCTGCATGTACATACCCAGTATTCCATCCTTGACGGCCTTTCCGAGATTTCGGCCCTGCTTTCCAAAGCCAAAGACGACGGCATGGAAGCGGTAGCCATCACCGACCATGGCAACATGTTTGGGGTGAAGCGTTTTCATCAGGCCGCCACAGCCGCAGGTATCAAGCCCATTATCGGTTCGGAGGTATATGTAGCACGCCGTAGTATGCTCCAAAAGGCATCCAAGATTGACGGTTCCGGATGGCACCTGGTTTTGCTGGCGAAAAACGAAACGGGTTATAAAAACCTGATGAAACTCATCTCGTTTGCCTGGATTGACGGGTTTTATTACAAACCCCGGATTGATAAGGTGTTGCTGAAAAAGCACAGCGAAGGACTGATTGCCCTGACGGCTTGTCTCGGCGGTGAAATTCCCGATAAGATCATCCATTCCGGAAAACAAAAGGCGGAAGAAGCCCTGCTGGAGTATAAAGAAATCTTTGGTGATGACCTGTATCTCGAGCTACAGCGTCACCCCACCGGCAACCCTGAAATGGACCGGAAGGTTTATGACGACCAGGTTTATGTTATTGAAACCATGCTGGAATTTGCCAAAAAGCACAATCTGAAAGTGGTGGCTACAAATGACGCTCACTTTATCAATGCGGAAGATGCGTCGGCACATGACCGGCTGATCTGCATCGGGACGGCCAGCGATCTGGATGATCCGAAGCGCATGCGTTACACACGGCAGGAATGGTTCAAAACACAGGAAGAGATGAAAACGCTGTTTTCAGACATTCCCGAAGCCATTATCAATACGCAGGAAGTGGCAGCCAAGGTGGAGACTTATCCGCTTGATCATAAGCCCATCATGCCCGAGTTCAGCATTCCCGAAGAATTTTCAAATGCGGATGACTACCTGAAACACATCACTTACATCGGTGCCAAAGAGCGCTATGGTGAATTGTCGCCCGAACTGTCCGAACGGATAGATTTTGAGTTGGAGACCATCAGGAAAATGGGATTCCCCGATTACTTTCTCATTGTTTGGGATTTCCTGAAGGCTGCCCGTGATATGGGCGTATCGGTGGGGCCGGGCAGGGGTAGCGCCGCCGGATCGGTGGTGTCTTACTCGCTGCGTATCACAGATATAGACCCCATCAAATACAACCTGCTGTTCGAACGTTTCCTGAATCCCGACCGGATATCCATGCCGGATATTGACATTGATTTTGACGACGACGGAAGAAACCGCCTGCTGAAATGGGTTTCGGAAAAGTATGGTAAAATGCGGGTAGCCCACCTGATCACCTTCGGAACGATGGCGGCCAAGATGGCCATCCGCGATGTGGCCCGTGTGCAGAAACTTCCCCTTTCCGAGGCAGACCGGCTGGCCAAGATGGTTCCCGATCGGCCGGGTGTTTCGCTGGATCAGGCACTGAAAGAAGTGCCGGAGTTGAAAAACGAACTGGAAAAAGGAACACCGGAAGTGTCATCGGTCATCCAAAATGCACGATTACTTGAAGGCTCGATAAGAAATACCGGAACTCATGCCTGCGGGATCATCATCGGACGTGAAGACCTGTATAATTATGTGCCGCTCGCCACTGTCAAGGAATCGGTGCTGGACATTTCCACCCAATATGATGGTGGTTTCATCGAGTCCATCGGGCTGCTGAAAATGGACTTCCTGGGACTGAAAACGCTGTCCATCATCAAAGACACAATTCAGAACATCAAACATTCGCGGGGAATAGAGCTGGATATTGAAAAAATTTCGTTTGATGATAAAGCCACCTACGATCTTTTCAGTCGCGGCGATACGGTTGCTTTGTTCCAGTTTGAGTCTGACGGGATGAGGAAATATCTGAAAGAGCTGAAGCCTTCCCGCTTTGAAGACCTGATCGCCATGGTGGCGCTTTACCGTCCCGGCCCGATGGCCAACATCCCTAATTTCATTGACCGGAAACACGGCAGGGAAAAGGTCAGTTACGACCTGCCGGTCATGAAGGAAATCCTGGAGGAAACTTACGGTATCACCATCTATCAGGAACAGGTGATGCTTTTATCAAGAAAAATGGCAGGCCTTTCACGTGGTGAATCCGACTCACTCCGTAAGGCAATGGGAAAGAAAAAGATAGCCGAAATGGCCAAAATGAAAGTCAAGTTCATAGAGGGATGTATAAAAAACGGCCTGCCAAAAAACACAGTGGAAAAGGTATGGAAAGAGTGGGAAGAGTTTGCCAAGTATGCATTCAACAAATCGCACGCCACCTGCTATGCCTACCTGTCGTACCAGACGGCTTATCTGAAGACGCATTACACTGCCGAGTTTATGGCTGCTAACCTCAGCCGCAACCTGAATGATATCAAAAAGATCACCCAACTGATCAACGAGGCCAGTCACATGGGTATCGAGGTGACCCGGCCGGATATCAACGAAAGTGCTCTGGATTTTACGGTCACAAGAGAAAATGTTATCCGTTTTGGCCTTGCTGCCATCAAGGGCGTTGGAGGGGCAGCCGTTGAGCAGATCATCCAGGAAAGGAACGAGAACGGACCATTTAAAAACATTTTTGATTTTGCCAAACGGATCAACCTCCGGTCTGTCAACAAACGCAGCTTTGAGGCGCTGGCTATGGCCGGGGCATTCGATGGTTTTGAGGGGACACACCGGGCACAATATTTTTATAAAGAGAAAGAGGACAGCCCCGAGTTCATCGAAACCGTCATCCGGCATGGGGCAAACCTGCAGGAGAAAGAGAAATCACAGCAAGTATCCCTTTTCGGCGGGATGGACGATGCTTTTGAGATCAAAGACCCGTCGCTCCCGCAATGTGAGCCGTGGTCGTTGATGAAAAAACTCCGGCTTGAAAAGGAAGTGACCGGATTTTATATTTCGGGACACCCGTTGGATGATTACCGGCTTACGATGGAAAAGTTTTGCAACGTAAACATCCTTGACCTGAAAAACAATCTGAAAAGCTTCAACAAAAAAAAGGTGAAATTTGCCGGGATGGTTACCGAATCGCAACAGCGAACTTCCAAGAAAGGGTCGCCTTTCGGGATTTTTACCATTGAGGATTATTCGGGAAGCATCACCATTATGATGTTCAACGAGGATTACCTGAAAAGAAAGCATCTGTTAGAGCCGGGCAGTAACGTGTTCATCGTTGCCACGGTGGAAGAACGTTTCAGACAGGCAGGTAATTACGACATCCGGGTCAATGACATGTACCTCCTTGCCGAAGCCATGGACAAGCTGACAAAAAATATCACTTTAAACATCCTGGCCAGCGCTATTGATGATGATCTGGTAAAAGATATCAAACGGATAGTTACGGAAAACAAAGGGAAATGCCCGATTACCGTCAAAATCAGTGATCCGGACAATGGCAAAACCTTTGCGATGAAAACCAACACACATGCTGTTGAGCCCCGTTCTTTTGCCCACGCAGTTGAGAAACTGGGAGGTGTGAGAGTGAGTATTGGGTGAGGGGTTGGCTAATCATTTATTTCTTCGATGATTTCCGGCATGCTTTAAAAATAAAAATGCCGGGAGTGCACAAATGGCTTTTTTCGGCGACTGAAGTTGCCGTTACAATTCGTGCATTCGCGGCAAAAAATCATAACCAGTCTGCATCAAATAACGATTGCATTTCGGTGCTTATTAAGAAATTAGATCATGTATAAATTTTATCCTTTTTTCACAATACAAATCCTATTCTTTACTTATCTTTGCGGCTTTCAAATCATAAAATAAAAATCATGGCACTTGAATTTACAGACGGGAATTTTGAAGACCTCGTATTGAAATCCGATAAACCGGTAATCGTTGATTTTTGGGCAGTCTGGTGTGGACCCTGCCGGATTGTAGGCCCCATTGTCCAGGAACTGGGTGACGAATATGGCGACAAGGTGCTTGTCGGAAAACTGGATGTTGACCACAATCCACAGACCGCAATGAAGTTCGGAATCCGCAATATACCGACCATTTTATATTTTAAAAACGGCGAGGTGGTTGACAAGCAGGTTGGCGCCGTTCCCAAAGCGGTTTTAGCCAAGAAGCTGGAAGCTTTGCTTTAATCCGGTATTTGAAATAACTGAAAATATAAGGAAGGCTGTTTTTAATTGACAGCCTTTTTGTGTGAAAATAATAATGCATTGTAAGAATGGCTTATTCAATTGACAGAGACCGGTTACAGCAGTTCAACTCGCTGGAGTTCCTTGCCCGCCAGGTTGTTGAAGGCTTTATCACCGGATTGCACAAAAGCCCCTTCCACGGCTTTTCGGTTGAATTTGCCGAGCATCGTCTGTACAATCCCGGTGAATCGGTTCGGTTTGTTGACTGGAAGCTATACGGACGTACCGACAAGCTCTTTGTCAAACGTTTTGAAGAAGAAACCAATCTGCGTTGCCGGATCATCATTGACAGGTCTTCCTCCATGTATTTCCCGCCGAAGGACAAAGCCGACATCAACGATCCAAACAAAGTGACTTTCTCGGTCTATGCTGCCGCCGTTTTGCTCAACCTGATGAAAAAGCAGCGGGATGCTGTGGGGATTACAACTTTTACCGACAGCATCGACCTGCACACGGCTTCCCGTTCCAGCGCCGTGCATCACAAATACTTATACACCGAGTTGGAAAATCTTCTCGATCCCAAACCGGCCAAAGAACAACTGACGACAAACATCACCGGCTCACTGCATCAGATTGCCGAGATGCTGCACAAAAGGTCGCTTGTTATCCTGTTTTCCGACATGCTGGATGATGCGCATAAGGTAGATGAGGTCTTTTCAGCGCTTCAGCATTTTAAACATTACAAACATGAAGTCATCCTGTTTCATGTGATGGACAGGAACCTCGAAGAATTCCTCGATCTGGATGACCGTCCCTATCGTTTCATCGACATGGAAACCAAAGAAACCATCAAACTTAACCCAGTGGAGGTTCGGGAGAAATATACACAGGCATTCAGCGAAATGAGGAAAGACCTGGAGATGCGTTGCGGCCGCTACCAGATTGACTACGTGCAGGCCGACATCAACAAAGGATTTGAAGGAATACTGTTGCCGTATCTGTTCAAAAGGGAGCGGCTGCATTAAAGTTTCACCACCAACTGCACTTTCACTTCTGTTTTTGCATTTCCATTGATTTCATCCGAACCCGATCCGATGGCTTTCCTGTCAAAGAAAACTGTCCGGGCCAGCCGGAACCAGATATCAAGCTGTTTGAATGCCCGGTATCTCATCAGCAGGTAAACCCGCTGCCCGTTATCAAAATAAGCCGGCACACTGAAAGCATACAACACGTCATTTTCATAAGTATAAATCCGGCTGTTGTAACTGTTGGTGGAAAACAGTGCATACCGGAAAGTAATATCCAGCGGGAAATGTGCCGGGCGGTAAAGAATGTCCTGATAGAGCAGATAGCCGTTTTCGGCGGATTCAAATTGTTTGTTGTAAAAAACATATTCCAGCCGGTTTTTAAAGATCAGGAAATCAAACACCTGGTAGCTGATAAAAAACCGGAATTCATTTCTTTCTACGTTGGCCAGCCGGTTTGTGTAATCGTATTCATCAGCATAATTTTCCTGTTTGAAAAGATACCGGAAACGGAAATAAAGGTTTAAATTGTGTGAAGCTGTGTAGTTGATCTGTATCAGATAATCCCTTCCGGCAGAGGGGCCGTCCGTTCGGTATTTGAACCACGGAAAATTGAAATAGTCAAGATATCCGGAAATGTTCACTCCTTTAATTATCAGTGCTTTGAACCCAAAATAAATCCCCTGTTCTGCAATAAAACTGCTGGTTTCGGCAACGGGATTGTTGAACAGGTTAAAGTACTTTTTACCATAATTGTGATAAAAAAGCGTAAAAACGAACCGGTCGGACAAAAAAGCATTCATGCCGCCCAGTCCGGCCCAGCCGCCTGTGGAAGCATAAGAAGCTTCCCCGAAAAGATTTATTTTGTTAAGATTCAGGTTCAGGTCAGCGCCATAGTTCATCAGCTCACTCCCCGAAAAATTGAACATCTTGTACAAGTTATCCTGAACAGCGAGGGGTGTACTTAACCGGGTCTGGAAAGCGGTAACCCCGAGCTGAAATATTTTATGGCTGTAACTGATCCTGCCGCCGGCATTGATGATTGTCATCTCATCTTTTTTCAGCAACTCGTTGATGGTGCGATGCAGTCCTGTCTCGGGAAGCGATCCGGCTTCTTCAATATTCAAAGCGGGGTTGAAATCAACGGATGCGTCCACCTTATTGCGTGAATAAAACCCGGTGAATGACAATCCCTTCCATCCCAACGTTAAAGCGGCACCCCTGAAAAACCGGTTCTCATTGCGGGAGGTGTTTGGCCGGATGCCTCTGCCGTACCTTTTGATATTCATGGCTTCTGCCGATTTTCCGAAGGCCAGTCCCGACCACAGGGTGAGTCCCTGCCCGAATTCCAAATGATAATCTCCCAGAACGAGGGCTTTGATGATACCCATATCCGCCACAAAAACATGCCCCGAGAAAAAATCGAACAGGTTGTCTGCTTTGTTTCCGACCATGGCCCGGATACTGTCGTTCAGTTTGCTTTTCAGAAAGACCTCTCCGGCGTCTTTGTCAAAAGTAAATCCAAACCGGATTTTGTTTTTGTAGTTAAACCCGTAACGCAGATACCAGGCCTGCAT
Organism: Bacteroidales bacterium; assembly: GCA_029933225.1. GTDB lineage: Bacteria > Bacteroidota > Bacteroidia > Bacteroidales > F082 > JAADID01. Next base: position 9,354 of record JAOZOO010000033.1, read on the forward strand.
ATTGCCGAGGTATGCCGATCCCGGATAACGGATAGCCGAATCAACGGGTATCCTGAATCCGGCCGGCTTTTCAAAATACTGGTTATAACGGGCGATAATCTGATTCTTGCCGTATTTGAATATGTTTTTCGGTTTCAGGGAATAACCTTTCTGCACAGGCTTCACAGTAACAAAGGGCAACAGGTTGTCAATGGTTTCCCTGTCAAATCCAGGCACATAGCGCAGCTCATAAACCGATGTCAGCGTACCGTTTTTCCGGGTGTAGGCTTTCAGGTTGTTCAGTTGTATCTGGTTAATAAGGTAAATGTCGAGCAGCTTTTCGGGGTGGGCATTCAGGTTCACAGGGTTTTGATAGTAATACATAAAATCGTCCAGCAGATCGCTGTAATCCAGATTTAAATCGGTGTTTTGGGCGATCCTTTCCAACCGGTCGGTGATGAATTCCAGGTTGTTGATATTGACAGTGTCTTTTTTCTGGCTATGGGCAGAGAATGGAAATAGCAAAAACGCCGATACCATGCAGGCGCAGAACAGCATAATATTGTTTTTGTCTTTTATATATTTTTTCACCATTTCCTGTTTTCTATTGTCCATCTTCTATTAATCCATTGCTAATCTCCATTTTTGCTAATCTCCGTCACCCCACTGCAACCACGCTCTGGCGTGGCACCAACTGCACCCTATACCATTATTCCATAAATTTCATCTTCCATTTTCTAAAACCTAAATACCAGCGACGCCTGTGGCGAGACGCCAAGCGTCTGGTGCATGACCGCCGAGATATCAAAAACCAGAAATTTGATCTTTAGCCCGAAGCCCATCGAAAAGATTTCCTGCTGCGTGGAAAATCCGGCCCTCAAAAAGAATTTGTCTTTAAACCCATACTCAAGACCTCCACGCACGAGAATGGGATTAATGTTTGTGTTTTTCTCCACTTCCACATTGGCAATGAACCCTTTGAGTATCTGCCACGAAATCCCCAGCCGGAAAATGGCCGGTATTTTCTCATTATCGTAATCCGCCAGTTTTACCATTACAGGATTATAAACCCATGCGCCGACGGTCAGGTTTTTCGTCACATCCGACTGGATACCTAATTCAAAAGTTACGTTGCCAGTACTTCCATAGTTATCGCCCAGCGAGGTGATCAGGTAATCCAGTTGCAATCCGATACGGAAATAGGGGCTGAAGGAGCGGGCATAAACCAGCCCGATTTTCATTTCGTTATAAAGCTCGTATCCGAAATAGTTAAAAGAAGCCCCAAGAACACCAATTTTTGTAGGCACTACAACAGCAATGTCTTTTGTGCTTAATTTGTTGATCAAAAAACGACTCTCGTAATAAATTCCGGCACTGATCTTGTTGAGCAGGGCAATGCCTGCCTGGTTGTTCTGGATACTCCAGAAATCAGTCATGGCGACCGACGTACGTCCCATGCCTGCCTGCCGTGACCCTACAGGATATACTTCGCCACCGGCCAGTAAATGATTTACAAAAATGAAAGTACTGACCAGAACAAAAACAGATTTCTTTGGCAGAACGTTCAGCATGTACAGGCAGTTTTTGGTCGTTTCTTTATAAGTATTCTGCGTATCTTTCGGCTCCATAAAGTTAGAAAAAATTTTGAAAACAACAAAAAATGGATAAAATCGTACTGGAATTTCTGCATAATCTAAAAGAAAATAACAACCGTGACTGGTTCAATGCGCATAAAAAGGAATATGAAGCCGCCCGCAATGAGATGATACGATTTACCGACCGGCTTATTATGGGTATCAGGTCATTTGACCCTTCCATAGGGAGTCTGACTGCAAAACAAACCATGTTCCGCATATACAGGGATATCCGGTTTTCAAAGGATAAAACACCTTACAAAACCTGGTTTGGAGCATACATAGCCACCGGAGGAAGGAAATCGGAGAAAGCGGGATATTATCTGCAGATTGATACTGACGGATGCTTTGCTGCCGGGGGAGCTTACCGGCCTCACGGCACACATTTGAAAATGATCAGGTCGGAGATATATTATAACCTCGATGAATTTCTTGCGATCATTGAGAATAAAGATTTTAAAAAGACTTTCGGTAAGTTGCAGGGCGAAAAGCTGAAACGACCGCCGGTGGGTTTCCCGAAAGATTTTAAAGGAATAGATTTATTGAAGTTTAAAGAGTACACGGTCTTTACGCCATTTCCCGATAAACTCCTCTTTGATCCGCATATTGAAGAGAAACTGTTAGAAATTTTCAGAAGGATGAAACCGCTGAATGATTTTCTGAACAGGGCGATGGAGTTTGGGATCTAAGATTTGGGATTTTTGGTTGCGGGATATTACAGGTTGAGCACCAACACCTAACTCTTTTCCTTTTAACACCTAACTCTTTTCCTTTTAACACTTAACTCCTCCGGGTTACGGGACGCTGATCTTCTCAGTTTATTTATGATCTCTTTTTGTTATTACCGGCCGCTGACCTGTCTGCCCGTCAGCCGGCGTTTTCGGCCTTGCGGGATGTACAACAAATCACTGATCACCAGTCACTATTCACTACTCTTCAATAAGTTCAGACCTGACAGGTTGCCAACGGTCAAAGCTCCCTGAAACCTGTCAGGTCAGTTGCTCAATTCATTTTTATCATTTTCACCGTCTTTATCCCGCTTTCTGTTTTCAGTACACAATAATAAATCCCTGCAGGCAAACCCTTTCCCCACGTTGAATCAATAGCAGCCTCCCAATCTTTCCTGGTATAATGCCCGGGCTTTTTGTTTATGTGTCCGGCCTGAAAGGAGGGTTCAATAAACTGGGTTTTAAAAAAATCAGGTGTTGTTTCAAGTGCTTCAGGTGAAAGTATCTCCCTTGTTAAAGGTGAAATTTGTGAAAAAAGAATCATTAAAAAAATCAATAACCCCAAAAGTTTTTTCATGATGTTGTCCTCCGGTTTAAAAATATGCAATGGTGATTAATTCAATCATTTATCCAGCATCCAGCAT
>JAOZOO010000033.1:12438-19658 GCA_029933225.1 Bacteroidales bacterium
ATGTGGGTGGCGCCCTGCGAATAAGGAGCTATTTCATACCGGTTGTACAAAAAGCCGATCCCGTTACCATCTATATATATATTGTGATTCGGTTTGACTTTGTCCACAAAAAATCCGGCATCTGTCAGCGAAACACCATCCGGGATGCGGTAATTTTTTCTCAACTGTTGCGTGAGCAGGGCCGATAACGAATCGGCGGCTTCCTCTTTAAAAACATTGGAAAAAGTAAGCAACTGCCCGTCGTCCAGGTTGATGATATTAAAAGAAATGTTGGTCATGCCGTGGGCTCCGCCGGTGTATCCGTAGGTCAGGAATTCAAGGCAAAGCATATATCCCGAATTGTAGATCACCGACATGCTTTTTATCTTTTCCCAGTCAAACGAAGCCCCTTTGCCGTACCAGTCTTTGTTCTGGCTGATGTAATTCTCAAAATATTCTTTTTCAAAATGAACCATCAGACTATCCGGATTGTCAGGTTGCATCCCCGAGCCGAAGAAGCTTTTCACGATGATATTCTTCACCGAGTCGGCGACAAAAGGTTTGAAATATTCTTCATTCGGATAAAGCAGGGTCAGCTCGATGTTGGCGGTGGGTGATTTGGGATCGCTTTTGACCAGGTCCTCCTCCGAGTTGAGATAATAAACATCAAACTGCATACTTCCGTTGGGATAGTATTCTTTCATTTCAAATGGCAGTGTTTTCCCGGCAGGACCGTACCAGGTGCCTTTGTATGATGCATCTTTGATGATACCCTTAAAAGTATAATCTTTTTGTCCGAACTCGCGCAAACGTGCGCTGTCGTCTTCTGTTATATTTCCCTCAATCTCAATGGTTTTTCCATAATACATCTCGGCATCCTCGTTTAAAAAACGGTACTGGTAATTGCCGGACAACTTCTCGAACAGTCTGACTATGTTGGCCGTGATGTTGATGTTTGAGCCAATATTTCCTTCAAAGCGGCAATAAGCTTTCTTCTCCTGACCCGTTTGGGAGACGGATAAAAGCGGTGTGATAAACAGAAAGGATATAAATAAAACACTGTACTTCATAACAATATAAATTTAATCATGATTGATTGAGGACGTTTTGCAAAAGTATGAATATAAACCTGCATTAACAGGGTTAGTTTTATATTTTTGTCACCTGTTTATTCAACAATTTCCGGTTCGTTTTTTTTCTGAAAATATTGCCGGAGATAAAAGAAAAAGACAACCATTTTTAAATTTTTCCGATGGATCAATATAGTTATCGTACGATCAGCGTTCCGGCGGAGGGTCTATATAAGGAAAAAGGCAGCAAATTCATTGCGCTGGCTTACCCCGTTGAATCTGTGAAGCAATGCAAAGATATCCTCGGAGAATTGAAAAAAGAACATTACAATGCGCGCCATCACTGTTATGCTTACCGGATCAATGCTGCTGATGAACAGGTGAGGAGCAATGACGACGGGGAGCCTTCGGGAACGGCAGGTAAACCCATTCTGAATCAGATATATTCATTTGAGCTGTTCAATGTCATGGTTGTGGTTATCCGTTATTTTGGCGGCACCAAGCTGGGCGTGAGCGGTTTGATCAATGCTTATAAAACTTCTGCACGCGCGGCTTTGTCCAATGCAGACATTATCATTGTGCATCCTGCGGAAGAGGTTGAACTGCATTTTGACCACCCTTTGATGAATTCGGTGATGCGAATTATTAAGGAAGAAAAGCTGAAAGTGAACGGTCAATTTTACGATAAAAAATATGTTATTAAATTAACAGTTAAAAAAAGTTTGCTGAATCGGGTGGCTTTACGGCTTGAAAAATTGCGGGGTGTAGAACTAAAAATACTGAAAAACAATTAAATAATTGTAAATCTTGCCTCCCGTATATACGACAAAAAAAGAAGAATGTCAATTAAAAAATAATTTTTTTTTACACTTTTTTTATACGATATTTGCTCTGATTCTTGCGGCTCCTGTTATCTTTTAGATACGTCTGGTTTACACACTTTTAAATTTTATGTAATACATTTAACCAATAATTATTGAAAACTTTTACCAAAGAATGACCAAAAAGCATGTTGAAGTATGGGAACGGTGCCTTAAAGTGATAAGAGATAACATACCTTATCAAAGTTACAAAACCTGGTTCGAGCCGATCGTTCCACTGAAGTTGGAAGAAAACATTTTAACCATACAGGTTCCCAGTCAGTTTTTTTATGAATGGATTGAGGAGCATTACATCAATTTGCTGAAGAAGACCATTAAGAAAGAATTAGGACAGTCAGGCAGGTTAGAGTACAGTGTGATTGTGGACAGCGCTTACATGGATCAGAAACCTTTTTCGGTCAATTATCCGACAACCGAGAAAAAAGCGACAAAAAACAAACCGGTTTCCATGCCACTTAACCTGGGGGACAAAGACCCCGGATATATTCCGAACCCTTTTATTATTCCCGGGTTGAAAAAGATCAAAGTCGAATCGAACCTTGTCGAGTCTTATTCGTTTGATAATTTCGTTGAAGGCGATTGCAACCGGCTGGCGCGTTCTGCCGGGTGGGCTATTGCCGAAAACCCGGGAAAGACTGCTTTTAACCCCCTGTTGATCTACAGCAGCGTTGGACTGGGAAAAACACACCTTGCCCATGCCATTGGCCTGCAGGTGAAAAATAAATATCCGAACAAGATCGTCCTGTACGTTAAAACAAATGAATTTGTCAACCAATACATTGACTCGGTAAGGAACAATAACCAGAATGATTTTATCCACTTTTACCAAATGATCGATGTACTGATCATTGATGATATCCAGTTCATTGCCAACAAGGAAAAAACACAGGATGTATTCTTCCACATTTTTAATCACCTTCACCAGAACAATAAACAGATCATCCTTACTTCCGATAAACCTCCGGTTGAATTAAAAGGAATGGAACCTCGGTTGCTCTCAAGGTTTAAATGGGGCCTGGCTGCCGACCTTCAGGTGCCCGACCTGGAGACACGTATTGCCATTTTGCAGAAGAAACTTTACAGCGATGGTATCGAGATGCCTTACAATGTCATCGAATACCTTGCCTACAGCATTACAACCAATATCCGGGAGATGGAAGGTGCACTGATCTCCATCCTGGCGCAATCCACACTGAATAAAAAAGCCATTACCCTTGACCTGGCCAAGCAGATGATTGACAAGTTTGTGAAAAATACAACACGGGAGATTTCCATTGACTTTATCCAGAAAGTCGTGTGTGATTACTTCGGACTGCCGCTTGAGTCGATCAACTCAAAAACACGCAAACGCGAAATTGTCCAGGCACGGCAACTGGCCATGTATTTTTCAAAAAAACATACAAAAAGCTCTCTGGCAACCATCGGGCTGCATTGCGGAAATAAGGATCATGCAACTGTACTACATGCCTGCCGTACCGTAAACAATCTGCTTGAAACTGATAAACGATTCAGGGTTTATGTTGAAGAAATTGATAAAAAACTTAAGCTGTAGCATATTACTTTGGCTTATTCTCAAAAAGACAACTGTCTGTCAGATAAATAAAGTGTTTTTCTAATTTTCTTATTGTTGATTACGGTTTAATGCTTTATTTAAGCTTTACATAACGGATTTTTTTGTATCTTTATAAGCACAATAATTCAATCAAATTAAACTTAAACAGAAATGAATGTTCTATTTATTTGCCTTGAAAATGTTTGCCGGTCGCCGGTGGCCGAAGCTTTATTGAAAAAGAAATTTGAAGAAAATAATATTGAAGGCAAAGTTTCATCGGCAGGATTTGAGTCATATATGATCAATGAACCTGTTAGTGATTGCGTGCATGAAATGGGTGTGAAGCATCAGCTTGATTTAAGTGAAAGCCGGGCCAGGATTTTTACTGTCACTGATTTTGATGAGTATGATAAAATATATGTGATGGATACACAGAATTATCGTGATGTGAAAGACCTTGCACGTGATGAAAGCGATCTCATAAAAGTTGATTACCTGATGAACCTGGTCTATCCCGGCAGAAACATGACCGTGCCCAATCCATACAGTGACGGCAAAACAGATTTCGATGAAGTGTATGATATGATCGATAAAGCCACGGATAAAATAGTGGAAATGGCTAAAAACGCATAACCGGAAAAAGATTTGAAGCAGTTCCCTTCAAAAGAAAGTATTATCTCTGCCGATAGACGTATTCAACCTTACATTCACAGAACACCGGTTTTAACATCCGATACATTCAACCGGATGTTTGGTGCTTTCCTATTTTTCAAATGTGAAAATTTCCAGAAAGTCGGAGCTTTTAAATCAAGAGGAGCCGTGAATGCGGTATTCTCGATGGATGAAGAAGTTGTGTCAGCGGGAGTTGCCACACATTCTTCAGGTAACCATGCCCAGGCGCTGGCCCGCGCCGCCCGTTTGCGTACTATCCCTGCTTACATCGTGATGCCCCGGAATGCCCCGCAGGTTAAGATTGATGCCGTACGAAATTACGGGGGAAACATCACCTTTTGTGAACCCACACTAAAAGCAAGGGAAGAAACTTTGAAACAGGTGATTGAAAAAACCGGCGCGACTGAAGTCCATCCTTATGACAATTACCGGATCATTGAAGGACAGGCAACGTGTGCACTGGAACTCATTGAAGATGCCGGGGCTCCTGATCTTTTGCTTTGCCCGGTTGGCGGTGGCGGGCTGCTGGGCGGAACGGCTTTGTCGGCGAATTACTTTTCTCGCAAAACCGAAGTGATTGCCTGTGAACCCGAAGGCGCTGATGATGCTTACCGGTCATTTAAAGCGGGCAGGCTGATGCCGAGTATCAACCCGAAAACCATTGCCGACGGCTTGCTGACATCATTGGGGAAGCGGAATTTTCCCATTATCATGAAATATGTGAAAGACATTGTGACCGTGAGCGACCGATCCATTGTTGAGGCCATGCGCCTGATCTATGAACGGATGAAGATTGTTATCGAACCTTCATCTGCCGTTCCGTTGGCGGCATTGCTCGAAAACAAAGTGAATGTGAAAGGAAAAACCGTCGGCATCATTCTGTCGGGCGGTAACGTGGATCTGAAAAACTTACCTTTTTAAATCATGGAAGGCAAACTCTATCTTATACCCCTCACCCTCGGTGATTTTGATACCATGGACAATGTGCTTCCTGTTTTTAACAGGCAGATTATCCACAGTCTGACGGCATTTATTGTTGAAAATGCCAGGACAGCCCGACGCTTCATAAAAAAGACCGGACATCCTTTACCCATCCATGAGCTCACCTTTGTGGAAATCGGAAAACATGACTCCGTTGCGGATGCGCTTTCTTTTTTTAACGAAACCATCCGTCATCAGTCTGTCGGCCTGTTGTCGGAAGCCGGAACGCCCTGTGTTGCTGATCCGGGTGCTGTTATCGTAAAAGAAGCACATGAAAACAACGTAGAGGTCATACCGTTGGTGGGGCCAAATTCCATCATCCTTGCCCTGATGGCTTCCGGTTTCAACGGACAGGATTTTGCTTTTCACGGGTATCTTCCGGTGGATAAAAAACAACTGGCGCAGAAAATCAGGGGCATGGAACTTATTGCGCGAAAAGAAGGACAGACCCAGATATTTATCGAGACGCCATTTCGTAATCGCCAGCTATTTGAACAGGTACTGAAAATATGTAATGCGGGAACTAAATTATGTATTGCCGTCAACCTGACATTGCCCTCTCAAATGATCAGGACATTATCCATTGAGGCATGGAAAAAACAGAAAGTGGATTTGGCAAAGAAACCCGCTGTTTTCCTTATTTCAAAATAATCAATGCGTTTTAATGCTCAACGCCACCGTGTCCGTGGACATGGCCGTGCGACAGTTCTTCTTCGGTGGCTTCGCGTACTTCTTTGATCTCTCCGGTGAAATAAAGATTCTTGCCGGCTAACGGATGATTGAAATCCATGACAACCGACTCTTCTTTAATGGCCAGTACTTTTCCATCAAGCGGGCGGCCGTTTTCATCCTGCATGGCAACCATTTTACCAACAGCAACAAGATCACCGTCAATCTGGCCGTCAATTTCAAAAATACTTTTGTCAAGCTCAATAATCGCTTTGTCGGATGATTCGCCGTAAGCTTCATCGGCAGAAAGATGAAACGCAAAAGTATCACCGGGGTTCAGATTGTCCAGATTTTCTTCAAAGGCGGGGAGTAATGTTCCGGCGCCAAATAAATGAACAAAAGGCTTACTTTCATTAACTTCCTGGACGACCTCGCCTTTTTCATTGTCGTAGCGTAATACGTAAGTGAGTGTTACAACCTTGTTTTTTCCAACTTTCATATTCTGAATTTAATATAGGGTTTAGTAATTGAGCGGCAAAAGTATAAATAATTATATTACAAGAACTTTTTTTGATTTTTTAAATATTCAATAATCGGTACTGATTAGTCACAAAAAATTATTCTACTTTAAATGTAAACGGACTCTGGACTTTTATCCCATCAATCACCTGTCCGTCGTTTATGTCTTCGGTGAGGATCATGTTGCAGTTGGCGCTTTTGGCAGCACTGACGATCAGCGCATCCCAGAAGGAAAGTTGGTTCAGTATATGAATGTCGATGGCATTTTTAATAAGTACTGTATTTATATGCACTACTTCAAGTTTACTTAAATTATCAATCCCTCTTTTAACAAATATCGGATCCAATTTAAATTTGGAAATCAATATAGCGGTAAATTCTTTTAATACTTGAGTAGAGATAACAAGGCGTGCTTCATCTTTTAATTTTTCAAAAAGATAATGACATTTTTTCTTTTTTTCTTTTTCATCTTCACTGAAAAGATAAACTATGAAATTAGTATCTAGAAAATATTTTTCTGTCATATATTTCATCCCTGTTCCATTTAATTGATTTTGTTTTTACAGAAACCTGATCGCTCATTTTCAACAGGTTCTCAATGGCGGTTTTTTGCTGACCCTGAATATAATTGGATAGCAAATCCCTGATTAATTGATTGAGACTTGTCCCGTGTTTTTCGGCATACTCGCGTCCTTTCCTCAAAAGGTCATCGGGCATTGATAATGTTATATTTTTCATTTTAACACATATTATGTGTGCAAATATACACATAATTATTGACAAATCCAATTTTGATTTCAACACAAATGAATCACCCGTTAAACAAAACGCGGGAAATGGAATATTTGGAATATTGGAATGATGGAATATTGGAATGATGGAATATTGGAATGATGG
>JAOZOO010000033.1:19758-27350 GCA_029933225.1 Bacteroidales bacterium
CTCTTGGTTCTTGACTCTTGGTTCCTGGCTCTTGATTCCTGGTTCTTGCTTCTAATTCAAATCCCTCTTCTTCAAAATATAATAAATCAGCCAAAGATAAATGGCGAGCCATCCCGTGGCGATGACGAGGGCTTTCAGGGAGACGTAGTCCTGGATTTCCATAAAAATGTATCTGCCGAACGGCACGGTGATCAGGTTGTTGATGGCCTTGACCGGGAAAAACTGTGCAATGTCGGGAGCGAGGCCGTCACGGAAAACCGGTGCGTTGACCATAATAGCCGTTACGATGGGCTCGAACATAGTAGTGTAAAGAAACAGGGCTACAATGACAAATCCGGCTTTTTTGATGACCAGTGCCAGCAGAAAAGCCAGTGAACAGTAAATAACGATCTGGTAAAAAAACGCGGCGAGGAATTCCATTTCATCAAAAATATACTCTGCTCCCCAAACATGCGAATAAATGGCGCCGTTTACCAGCCCGGCAAAGAATATCAACAAGGTGCTGACAATAGCCATGGTAATGATCATTAGCATTTTGCTCATCAGGTATTCTTTTTTGCTGATGCCGTCAATGATGTTCTGACGGAGGGTGTGATAGGTCAGATCGTTGTTGACTGAAATAATGACAATAAAGGCCAGCAGGAAGATCACATACGAAGCCAGATAGGTCGTGTTTTGCCAGATGTCAGGAAAATCGTTGATGGGGATGATGGTCGGGTCAATGCCCCGGAAGTCGGCACCCTCGCTTTTCAGCCATCGCAGAAAGAATGTCCCGCCGGAGGTAATGACCAGCAAAGCCAGCAGGTACATCCCGGTCAGTATCCAGAAGATGCGATAGTTCTTGATTTTCAGCCATTCCAGTTTTAGTGCCCTAATCATTTTCGCGAAGTATTTTCAGAAACTCCTGTTCCAGAGAGTTCCTGTGGGTGAATAACTTTTTCAGGGTGATCCCCTGGGCAAAACAAAAATCGTTCAGTTCGGTTGCGGTAACATCATCTTTCATAGTCACCAGCAGAGCGGCACCATCTACAGTATAATCTGTTTTTCCCGGAAATTCTCCGATCACTTTTTCCAGGGTTTTTATGTCGTCGGCAGCAATTTCCACTTTATTGATCTCGCCCAGTGTTTCGCTCACGCTGCCCTCATGCAGTTTTTTACCTTTCCGCAGGATGCAGAAGTGGGTACAGACTTTTTGTACTTCATCCAACAGGTGACTGGCCATCAGGATTGTTTTACCCTGTTGTGCCACGTTCCTGATCAGTGCCCTGACTTCTGCGATTCCCTCGGGATCAAGTCCGTTAGTGGGTTCGTCAAGAATGAGGACAGGCGGGTCGGAAAGCAGGGCTGCAGCGATGCTTAACCGCTGTTTCATCCCCAGACTGTACGTTTTAAACTTATCATTCCGGCGATCATACAACCCGGCCTGTTTCAACACGGGTTCAATATTCTCCTTGCCACATTGTTTGATGTGCGCTGTGATGCGCAGGTTCTGCACAGCCGTGAGGTATGGGAAGAACGACGGTGTTTCAAGGATGGCGCCTATCTTTTTGCGGGCTTCAACATGCGGTTCGTTGTCAAACCATTCATAGTCACCTTCGTCAGGTGCCACCACATCGAGGATCATCCCCAGCGTGGTGGTCTTGCCGCTGCCGTTGGGGCCGAGAATACCGTAAACCTGCCCTGTGGAAACCTTTAACTCAAGTTTGTCAACGGCTTGTATTCTGCCAAACCGTTTGGACAGCTTATTGATCTTTAGTATGCTTTCCAAAATCGTTCAGATTAAAGTCGAATGGATTGATCACATCACCGTTTTTCATGGTCTGCACGATGCCGGGAACTTTGGCAAAGTCAATGTTGCCCCGCATGTAAAATGCTGTCAGCTTATCATCCTGATTAATGATGCCTACAAACTCCGATTCTTTCCTTCGGTCTTTTCCATAAATGAAAAGGTCGAAACCGCCGCCGTATGCAGAGGCCAGTTCTTCATATCCCAGCCCTTTGTATTTGTCAATGACCTGTCTGTAATCATGGTCTGCTCTTGCTGCCGAGTCCAGGGTATAGACCAGCAGTTTGTCGATGCCGCTGACCATTTCATCAAAATCAGGATTGTGCGACAGATTGATCATCCGAAGGGTGCTGGGATAAAAGCAAAGTTTCATCTCTTTACGGCTTTCGGCAAAATCCTTCAGTGGTTGTTCCTGCGAAAAGCCGGGCAGATAAATTCCGGTGATGAAGAGAAAACTAATCAGTATCTTTTTCATGGTCATCGTCATGATCGTTGTCCATTTTACCAAGTTTGTTCAGGCCTTCCACTTTCATTTTCTGGGCCATTTTGGTTATGCTTTTCAGGTCAATGATTCCGTAAATGCTCAACATCACAAATTCTTCTTTGCCGCCCATCACCATGATGAGTTCCCTGATCTGTCCGTCTTCTTCAAGGATGGAGAATTTCAGGTTTTCATCGGCATCTTTTACGGACATCAATTCTTCGTATCCGGCGTTGTCCACATCGGCGATGGCTTTCCTGTATATCTTCAAGGCATCGGGAATGCTGTCAGCCACAAGGACTTTCAGTCCTTTGAGTTTGCTCACAGCTTCCAGGAAGTCCTTTTCTTCGGGACTGCCGGGTTCAATGTCGGTGAACATGGAGAACATCTTCTGGCTCACCGACACTTTGGTAAAATCTTCGTTGTCCTGATACTTGTCAAAGTATTTGTTTATGATCTCTCCCTGGGCCATCATGGCCACTGAAAAGAACATCATTCCGATAATTACGATTGCTTTTTTCATTGTTTTTATTTTTTAATTGTTTCTGATCCCAACCCTAAAGGGCTGGGTAACTGATTTATTTCATAACATTATTTATTATTCGCTGTCAGTTTCCCCGTCCCTGCCCGACTGCGTCATTCAGGCGGGCTTCAGGGCGGGGTTTCTCCTTCACCAGCACCTCCCTGGCATCAGCCAGCTTCGTCAGTTCATAAGTGTATGTTTTCCCTTTGTTCAACCCTTTCGAGATCATCATCAGAGAAGCACGGGTAATTTCGAATGCTTCCCGGGGGTCGTCAACGGCATACGGATCCACTTTGGTTTGCTGCTGAAAAATAAATGGCAGCGAGATCAGTGCGATGAGTACAGCCGCAGCTATCGATAACCATGCCCGCCGTACTTTCCTGCCGGGATGGATAAAAACCTTGTCCGGTAGCCGCACGCGATCGCTGGCTATCTTTCTGAAATACTGTGCTTCCGGTGCTTCCGGATGCTGTTCGAAGTATGCTTTCAGCGTTTTCTCTTCGTCCAGCGTGGTTTCACCGTTCCAGTATTTCTCCAGCAACTGTTCAATTTGCGAGTCCATATTCCTGAATTTTTTTAAACATTTCCCTGATCTTTCCCCTCGTCCGGTGGAGGTTGATCTTCACTTCTCCCAGCGTCAGCGACATGACCTCGGCAATTTCCTGGTAAGTCATTTCTTCCACCTCTCGCAGGTGATAAATCTCCCGTTGTTTTTGCGGTAGTGAACTGATAACCCTATCTAACCACTTCAACTGATCATTTAAAAGAACGCTCTGATCGGCCTCACCACTACCGGGCAACATCAATCCGTCGCTCTCCGGCTCCCGGTTGTCCCGGCGATGGTATCGGTTGATTTTCACCCAGTCATAACAATGGTTTCGAACGATGCGCATCACCCATGAGTCCACATTGTTAATTTCGGGCAACATTTTCCGTCTTTGCCAGATTCTTTCCAGGCAATCCTGAACCACATCATGGGCTGTTTCCGGTTCCCGGACGATGGACAGCGCATACCGGTACATCTTTCCGGTAATGGGCATGACACGGTTGTTAAAGATTGCTTTTGACATGTCTATCAAGGTGACGATGGGAAAGGGTCAAAGTTACAAAACACTGTGGGATTTTTGGGGGAATGGTGGAATGTTGGAATATTGAATGAACACCAGTCTTAAAGCCATCGAACAATCGAGCCATCAACGAAACCAATTTTTCTATTAATTTTGTAATATCAATAAAGATACTCATTTGAACAGACGACTACCACTATATGTTTTTTTCATTGCAGCTCTGGGCTGGATGGTTTCCTGCAACAGGACTTCAAATGTACAGCAGGAAAAAGCGGTAGTCATTGCACCGCACAAAACCGTTTTGCAAATCAGCAGGCAGGAGAGTAAGAATGCGGTCAACTCGGTGGTGAAAGAAATTACTTCAAATGCCGGTGAGTTTCATTATACAACCACAAAATACGACAGGATAGGCGATTTGTTGCATAACGATTTGAACACTTTGGTTTCGAGAGAGCATCGGGGGATACAAAACAAAATCAATACTCCGTACACACCGGGATTTACATCCACCGAATCATATAGAGAAACCAAATGGATTTTCAGAATACTATTCGACAACGATATTTTTGCCAACACGGATTACTATTACACAAATGGCACGGGTTTTCAATTGGTTACGCCATTTGCAAACAATTCTCCCATGACCTACATTTTGCCCGGGTTGAAAAATGCAGCCATTGATCTGAACGGTTTATTCATCAGGCAAAATATGTACACGCCAGTAAATCCAGATGTAACCGAAATTCAATATGGCGATCATCCTTTTGGCGCCACACTTACTCTGGGACAATTCCGGGAAGTCTATGATATGGAAAAGAAACTGGCATTCAAAAGCAGCATTACTTTCGGTGTACTGGGCAGGGGCGCGCTGGGTGCAGAAATACAATCTGCTCTGCACAATATTCATCCGGTGGGGTGGGTCAACCAGATCAACAGCGATCTTATTCTGAATTACAGTTTTGCAGTTTCAAAAGCTGTGGTCAGTTCTCCGTTGTATGAACTGAATGTTACCGGCGCGGCTGACATCGGGACACTTTACGATAACATCCGCGGCGGACTGGATATGCGCATCGGAAGATTTATGCCCGTTTACCGTGGCCCCATCAGTGTATTCGGGTTGAATACGCCGGGTAACAAATGGCAGTACTGGCTGGGACTCAAAGCAGGGATGAAAGTTGTGGGTTATGATGCCACATTGCAGGGCGGAATGTTCAATAAAGAAAATGTTTATGTGATATCTTCCGGCGACATTAATCGCCTGATTTACTATGGTTCGGCAGGTATCGCCGTTTATTACCGGAATTACGGATTGGTTTACGATCAATTTTTTATTATCCCCGAATTCAAAAATGCACGTAACTTTGCATGGGGCAGTATCAGAATAGAGATTGCCTTTTAAGTACTGAATCTAAACACATTATAGATTAATTGAATGAATGTGTCGTTGGTGGGGACACCAACGACGGAGAAAAACATAGATTGAAGGTCAACCGCAGTTGGTGTCCCCACCAACTGCTGCTGAATTGAAGGAATGTTGTTGGTGAGGACACCAACAACGGGATAGATAAATTACAGTTCAACCGCAGTTGATGACCTCACCAACTGCCCATGCATTGAAAGTACGTCATTGGTGAGGACACCAACGACGGTGATGGAAAGTAGGGGACACCAACAACGGGATAAAAAAATTAATGAAGAATAAATGAAACGCAAATCTGACAACGGAAACGGTAAATTTAAGACCGTATCTGACTTTGAAGGAGAAGAGATCGTTTTCCCTGTGACTTACCACCTGAAAACGGTAATGGAAGGAACTGAAAAAGAAGAAAGTCACAAAGATGACCTTGTGGAGTTGTTTGACCTGCTGAAAATCAGGCATAACTACCAGTCTAAAAAGGTAAGCAGCAAAGGCGCATACATTAGTTTTACTTACGAAATAACGCTGGTCAGCCGGCAACAGATGGATGAGCTTTATACCGGGTTGAAAAAGATAAAAGCCATTAAATTTGCATTATGATTTTAAAGTTATTGTTGATATCGGCAGGAGGAAGCATCGGCGCCGTGGTGCGATACCTGATCTTTGTTTTGTTTGAAAAGTCTGTGTCATCCACCTTCCCGTGGCCGACGCTTATCATCAACATCACTGGTGCTTTTGTCATCGGTTTCCTGTGGGGATGGTTTGACAGATTTTATGTGTCCCCCGGAATCAGGATGCTGATCTTCATCGGGATACTGGGCAGTTTTACCACCTTCTCCACTTTTGCTTTTGATGTGTTCAGTCTGGTTCACGACGGGCAGATCAGAAACGTAATATTCTATATTCTGGGAACAAATGTGCTGGGCATAAGCCTTGCCTTCGGCGGCTTTTACCTGGCCCGGTTAATGAGTTAGAAAGATGCACGATATAGAACCATATTACAACTGGCGATCCATTTACATTGCTTCTGAAGACAACCGCTCGCCATTCTTCGGGCGCAAATACAGCGAGTTTGAGTGTACCAATACCATTTACAATTATTACATCCATCCGCAATGGGATGAATTTGGCTCCAACACCTTGTACCTGAAGGTGCTGTACGTGAATTATGACCGACATTTCTGTGTTATTGAGATGTTCGGAGAGTGGAATGATGTGCTTTACAATGATGTGATGTTCTTTTACCGCAATGTGATCGAGGAAATGATCGCCGAAGGTATCCGCTATTTTATCCTGATCGGGGAGAATGTCCTTGAGTTTCACGCCGATTCGGCAGACTATTACGAGGAATGGGTGGATAACCTGGATGACGGATGGATCATCTGTCTGAACTTCAGGGATCATGTAATTCATGAGTTCATGGAAAACGGTATTGACTATTATCTCGGTTTTGGCGGTCGTTTCAACGAAATGCCCTGGCGGAAGTATAATCCCGAACAATTGTTCACCATTGTGGATGCAATGATCACCAAACGATTACAGGCATAATGGCAAAAAAGGGAGTCATACTAAATATTTACGGCCGGGTGCAGGGTGTGGGCTTCAGGTATTACACCCAAAAAGAAGCACTTGAGCTTGGAATATCAGGTTATGTGATGAACCGTCCTGACGGCAGCGTGTATGTGGAAGCCGAAGGCGAGAAGGAAGATCTTGACCGGTTTATCCTTTGGTGTGAAGAAGGCCCGCCGTGGGCACGGGTGTCAAAGGTGGAGAAACAGTTTGTGCCGGTGACGGGGTATGAGGATTTCCGGATCAGGTAAATGAGCTGTTGCACGGAGGATCACAGAGAAGGCGCGGAGTGACACGGAGAAAATTATTAACATCCTGCCATCTCCCTCAACTTTTCCTGCAACCATTCCTGTGAGATGATTTTTTCCCACTTTCTTTTTTTATTATTCCCAATTTAAACATTCCGTATTCATTAGTTTCTGAAGAAAATAAGGTAATAAGGTCAGTTTTAACTTTACAATACATGGCTACTAAGGTAAATTTTCTTGTTTACATTTAATCCTGGAAATAAGGTTTTTTTAAACCGGAACCAGCCAAGCATCCTTATTCCGGAGATATCTCTTTTGGCACTCATCGAAAAAAACCTTATCGAAAAAATAACACCTTAGTAGCTTCCAGTACAAAATAACCCCAACCTTATTACCTTATTTGCACAGAACACGAAAGTCATTGAGTTATTCTTCTTTTCTGTTATTTTTTACAATGTGTTTTCTATAAATTATTCCCCGATTAAAAAATCTCGCATCACA
>JAOZOO010000242.1 GCA_029933225.1 Bacteroidales bacterium
TTCACGCAAAGGCGCAAAGGCGCAAAGCGAAGCCGGGGTGATTTGAAATCCGGATATGACGAAAATACAATCCTCCGCGTCTTTGCCTCTTCGCGTGAAATAAAACCTTTTCCGCTCACAACCTCTTTCTGATTTCTTCGGTTTCTTTTTCAAATCCCGGTTTCCCGAGCAGGGCAAACATATTGCGTTTGTATGCCTCCACGCCGGGCTGGTCGAAAGGATTGACATCCAGAATGTATCCGCTGACGGCACAGGCCATCTCGTAGAAATAGATCAACTGTCCGAGTATATTTTCATTGATTCCGGGAACACTGATCCGCAGGTTGGGAACGCCTCCGTCAACATGAGCCAGAGCAGTTCCCAGTTCGGCCTGGTGGTTCACCTCATGGATGGCTTTACCGGCAATGTAATTCAACTTGTCGAGGTTTTTATCATCTTCCGGGATTGCCAGCTCACTGCGCGGCTTTTCCACCGACAGGACCGTTTCGAATATATTCCGCAATCCTTCCTGTATATACTGTCCCATGGAATGCAGGTCGGTGGTAAAGCTGACCCCTGCCGGAAATATGCCCTTGTTTTCCTTGCCTTCGCTTTCCCCGTACAACTGTTTCCACCATTCGGTGAAATAAAATAGACGCGGCTCGTAATTGACCATGATTTCGGTTGTGTATCCTTTGTTGTACAGAGCGTTCCTCACAGCAGCATAAGCAGCCACAGGGTTCTCGTCAATCTTTGTGGATTTGGTAATGCGGACTTTCATGGCTTTTGCCCCTTCGAGCAGTTGGCGGATATTGAAACCGGCTACCGAAATGGGCAGCAATCCTACGGGTGTCAGCACTGAGTAACGACCTCCCACATCATCGGGGATGATAAAGGTTTCATAACCTTCTTCATCAGCCAGTTGTTTTAATGCTCCTTTTTGCTTGTCGGTGATGGCGACAATGCGTTTACGGGCTGCTTCCGTTCCGTACTTTGCTTCAAGGTTTTCACGCAAAATGCGGAAGGCAATGGCCGGCTCGGTGGTGGTGCCCGATTTGGAAATTACCGCCACGGAATAATCCCTGTTTTTCAGCACGTCCAGCAGGTCTGTCAGGTAATCTTCACTGATGTTGTTGCCGGCATACAGGATAACGGGTGAGTTTTTCTCCCGTTGCAGATGACTGAAATGATGCGACAATGCTTCGATGATGGCTCTTGCTCCAAGGTAGGAACCGCCAATGCCAATGACCACAAAAACATCAGATTGCTCACACATCTTTTGTGCGGTGGCTTCAATGCGTGAAATCAGGGTTTCGTCAACATTTTCAGGAAGTTCCACCCAGCCGAGAAAGTCGCTGCCTTTGCCGGTTTTGTTGTAAATGGCTTCAAAATGGCGGTCAATTTTTTCCTGGAAATGATGTATTTCTTTTTGGTTGATAAAGCTTAGTGCCTTGTCGTAATTGAAAACAAATTCGCTCATGATGTGTCGATTTTAAGGGCGTGAAAATACGAAAAAAGGTTATGACAAAAGCTAATTTAACCGCAATGTTCACAAAGGATGCGCAATGTCCGCAAAGAAATTCTTCGTATCTTTACGCTAACGGAAAAATGGAAATGATGGTTAAAAAAGAGATACAATTACTTGAGCAGCAAATCAAACGGTTAGATGAAAAACACTTCGACCTGGAGGCATGGAAAAAATACACCATTGTACTCCTCGCCAGGATTTTCGGGCCGCACGACGAAAAGATACGGCAGATAGAAAAACTGGAATTTGAATTCACCTCATGGTCGCTGCGGGATGCATCGGGGAATGAATCTTACGAAGAAGGCACCAAGAAACTGGCCCGTGAAATCATCCAGGCCGCCATTGATGAGTTGAAGATCTTCGGCTTGCCGGAGAAAAAAGAGGATGACCAATCGGATAAAACCATCCGGGAATTTCTGAACATCCTGTTAGACGAGATGAAGGGCTCACAGGTGAAACAACTGAAAACCATCCTTTCCTCCCGCGAAAACAAAGAAGAAAAACACCGCCAGATCAGGGAACTGCTTTCTTCCGGCATCAGCGAAAACGAAGTTTACGATATCCTGGCCTCCATGCTGATGCACCCGGAGGCGGTGAAGATGATAAAATCTGATTAAAATTTTTAATTGTTCCCAAAGCCACTTACCACATGCCGTTCCTTCGGAACTCCCATATCTTCTTTATTAAAATCCAGAGACTTACGTCTCTGGCTATAAGATGTCCTGCCTAC
>JAOZOO010000243.1 GCA_029933225.1 Bacteroidales bacterium
TACGGGCAAGAAAACTAAAAGGATACCAGTTTCGACGCCAAAGACCCGTACTGAGTTACATCGCAGATTTTATGTGTACCGATTTAATGCTCGTCATCGAAGTTGATGGCATCAGCCACTGGGATGAAAAAGTCATCGAAAAGGATGAGAAAAAGCAAAAAGATTTGGAAAATGTAGGTTTTACTGTGCTTCGTTTTGATGATGACGAAGTATTAAATGACATAGAGAATGTTGAACGAGTATTATTAGGATTTGTGGAGGAATACGAGAAATTCCACCCCCTATCCAGCCCACGGGCTAACACACTCCCCCGCCAGCGTGGGATATGAACTCCCGAAATGAAAAAAGAAACTCAAATAATTCATAATTGAAACACAAAACTTGTCCCCCTCGAGGGGTATTAAGGGGGTGGAACCTGTCCCTATCCAACCGCAAGCGTCCGTAGGAGAGGGGTTTTAGGTGGTGAAAAAAAACATGACTAACCAACCAAAAATCATAAAAGGCGGCATCCATAAAGACCACCGGGGCACAGTACGATTTGTGAATGATTTCAAATTTACTGACGTTGTCAGGTTTTATACCATCCGGCATCCGGATACGGAAACTATCAGAGCCTGGCAGGGGCATCGGTTTGAAAAAAAATGGTTTTATCCGCTGTCCGGGTCTTTTGTGATTGCGTGGGTAAAAATTGATGACTTTTCCGAACCATCACAGAATTTGGTACCTGAATATCACATTATAAGCTCTTCGAAAAGTGAAATAATATACATCCCGGAAGGATATGCAAACGGACTGAAAGCCCTTGAACCCGATTCGGAAATTATGGTCTTTTCAAACTTAGAAATTGAAAAATCTGCGAACGATGACTATCGTTACGATCCTTCTCGCTGGTTCGACTGGCTAAATCTGAAACCATTAAACAAATAACTTACACAATCATTCCCAACTGAAACACATAGCCTGTCCCCCTTGAGGGGGTGCCCGAAGGGCGGGGGTGGAACCTATCCCCTTTGAGGGGGATCAAGGGGGTGGTTGTCCCCCGCTGGCGGGGATCAAGGGAGTGGAAAAAAACAAAAAAACATGAAAATAGGAATCACCGGTCAGCCCGGCTTTATCGGCACACACCTGTATAATCATCTTGGATTGCAGGAAAACGTGGAACGAATTCCGTTTGAAGATGAATATTTCCAGAACGAAGAAAAACTGAAGGCTTTTGTTCGTTCATGCGATGCCATAGTTCACCTCGCAGCCATGAATCGCCACAACGACCCGCAGGTGTTGTACAAAACCAATATTCACCTTGTTCAACAACTTATTGATGCTTGCGAAACCACCAACTCAACTCCTCACATTCTTTTTTCATCATCCACACAGGAAGACAGGGGTAATCTTTACGGGAAGTCAAAATACGAGGGACGCAAACTTTTGGAAGCATGGGCAAAAAGAAATAAGGCACAATTTACCGGTTTTATCATTCCCAATGTCTTCGGCCCTTTCGGACATCCTTATTACAACTCGTTCATAGCCACCTTCTGTCATCAACTTACGCATAACGAACAACCCAAAATTGAAGTGGACGGAGTAGTTAAACTGATATATGTGGGAGAACTTGTAAAGCAGATCACAGATCATATTTTCAAAGTAGCCAAAGAACATGCAGGTAAAACGCTCGATGAAGAAATCCGTTTACAGCATACTTCTGAAGGCAGGGTTTCTGAAATATTGAAATTGCTTGAAGGTTACAAACAAAATTATTTTGAAAAAGGAATAGTCCCCAATCTTGACAACATTTTCGAGCGAAACCTGTTCAACACATTTGTTTGTTATATAGACCACGAGAAGTTTTTCCCGTTTCATCTGACAAAACATACAGACGACCGGGGCTCGTTTGTGGAAGTAGTAAAACTCAACAGCGGCGGGCAGGTATCTTTTTCCACTACAAAGCCCGGTATCACCAGAGGCAATCATTTCCACATCCGGAAAGCCGAACGCTTTGCCGTGATCAAAGGAAAAGCCCGGATACAATTGAGAAGGATAGGAACCGACAAAATCCTGAACTTCGACCTCGACGGAGAAAACCCCTCCTTTGTGGATATGCCCGTCTGGCACACCCACAACATCACCAATACAGGCGAAGAAGACCTTTACACCATCTTTTGGATTAGTGAACATTACAATCCTGACGATCCTGATACTTACTTTGAACCTGTCCCCCTTGAGGGGGATTAAGGGGGAGG
>JAOZOO010000134.1 GCA_029933225.1 Bacteroidales bacterium
TCCCTTATAAAATCAGTCAGGTTGACTTTGGGCGAGACTTTCAGCTTTTTGCGCAGGCGGTAGCGGTTCATTTCCACGCTCTTGGGTGAGATATTCAGTATGGAGGCAATTTCTTTTGACGAAAGGTTCAGCCGCAGCAGGACAGCCAGCCGCTTGTCGTTATCGGTCAGCCCCGGATACTGCTCCGAAAGTTTCCGCAGGAACTTGCTGTTCTGCTCGTCCAGATGCATCTGGAATTTTTCCCGCTCGCGGTCCAGCGACAGGTTCTGGCTGATCATCAGCGAAAGGTTGTTGAGCGCTTCACGGGCATTCAGGTCACGGATATTTGACTTGGCCTTGACGATCTTTTTCTTCAGGTCATTCAGGAACTCATTTTTCTGGATGATGCTCATGGCCATCGTTACCATCTCATTTTGCCTGAATTTCAGCTCTTTGTCCATATCATCCTCAAGTGTTAGCCGCTCGCGCAGATTCTTCTCGAGGGTTTTTATCTTCAACAGATATTTTTCTTCCATGGCGCCCATCCTGATCCCGAATTCTTCTCTTTTCTTTCGCTGCAGCCGCAGATAATACAAAAGCAGAACCACCACGATAACCAGCATCGAGATCACGATCCAGTAATATCCGTGATAGGGACTAATCCGGGTGGTTGTGGTTTCCTGTCTTTCGGCAGCCGGCGCCAGATAAACCACTGTGTCGGAAGCAGCATTTACTTCTTCAGCAGGCTGAACGGTTTTTTGCGCCGCATCGGGTACAACTTTTTCGGTTTTCAGCAGCAATGGCCGTGAACCGCCCACATCCTGCTTGAAAACGTTGTTCACAAAAAAGAGCATGAAAAAAGCCACCACCCCGGCCACCACAGGCGTGGCGATCCACCCCAGGCTGATGCTGCCCAGTATATTGTATTTTATCTCTTTCCCCCCTTTATACAAACCGATGCCGATGATCGATCCGATGACGACCTGTGTGCTCGACACCGGAACCAGTGGAATGGCAGGCAGTCCGATGGACTGAACGGCATTGGATAATGTTTGTGATGAGAAGATAAACAACACCAGCGCCTGCGACAGCACTACAACGATGGCCGCCTCGGGCGAAAGAGGCATCAGCGTGTTGCCGATGGTCTTCATCACGTGATGCGAATAGGTGATGACCCCGGCCGCAATAGCCAGTCCGCCGATAAAAAACAGTTGCTCGGTGCTGTTGATCGTTGCAAACCCCAGCTCGATGGAAGGCAGACGGATGGCGCTGGTAAAAACACCCATCACGTTGGCAATATTGTTGGCGCCAAGGCTGTAAGCTCCGAAAGCGCCGATGACGATCAGGCTGATACGAATGAAAGCATCCCGGTAAAGCAGGTGTATGGAGCTTCTTTTCAGGATATACTTCATCAGCATAAAAAGCAGAACGGCAAAAATGCCTCCCAGGACAGGACCTGCAATCCATGTTGTGACGATTTTGGTTAGCGTATCGAGGTCTGTGGGGTTCTCTGTGTAAAAGTTCCATCCGATGATGGCGCCGACAATGGCCTGGGAAGTGGAAACAGGCATTTTCATCCGCGTCATCCAGTAAACCGAAAGTGCTGCCGATAAGGCCACCGTAAAAGCAGCAGCGAGTGTGGAAACACTACCAAGTTTACCGAGGGTTTCGGATGCACCGGCACCCTGGATCACAGCACCGAGGATCACAAAAATGCTGGCAATGATGGCCGCCTTCCTGAATTTGATCATACCCGAACCGACTGCCGTACCAAAAACATTGGCTGCATCGTTGGCCCCCAGCGACCAACCCAGGAACAATCCGCTCGAAAGATAAAACAGTATGATCATATACTCACTTTGAGTGCCAGAATAGAAAGCGTATCAGCCAGCGCTTCAGCTTTATCGGAAATGGTTTCTATATGCAATGTGAAATACCTCAAATGTATTTTCTGACTCAACTGGAGATTGTCCATGTCGTGAAACAATCTTCTCTTGATGTTCCGTGCCAGCTTATCGGCTTCCTTTTCATAAAAATAAACTTTGGTCAGCATCTCTTTGACCTTCAGCGGCTCCCTGAAAAATACACGAATAGCCGGGAAAACGGAAAGCGCCGACTCGACCGACGATTCGGTTACCCGCTGAAAATCCTGACGCAATACCTCCGGGATATAGGGCTGCTCGTCGGCAAACTGGTAAAGGTTGTCTTTTGATATATCAATGAGCTCATCAATCTTATCAAGCATGTTTTCAATATCGCTCACATTTTGCGGAAGGATGGAGTGCATATAAAATCCATCGTCAATCTTCCGCTGAAGCTTGTCGGCATTTGATTCCAGCTTGTCAATCTGGACGATCTTGTCTTCAAAGCTGCTTATCTCTTCATTCAGGTAGTTGGTGACGCCTTCCTTGAATACCAGTACACCCTGTTCGACCGTGTCAATGAACCGGTCAATATCGAAGATGAGTTCTTTTACGTTTTTAAAAAGTAACGACATGTATCTGACTGATTATTGGTTTTCCAGCACAAAGATAGCCATTTCCGTTGCAGGAAAAATGGTCACAGTGTTTGTGTAAAGGTGATTTCCGGTGTTGTAAAGTCCTTGGCTTTACTTAATTCATTGAACAGGTTATGGTTACATCCCGTCTTGTAGAGGTGGTTCACGCAATTTATATCAACCTGATGTTACGATGTCGTACCCGTTTAGGGTTTGATTTTTAGGATAACCGGAAACACATACCTACTTTTGTTTCACAATTGATGTCAATGATCAGAGAAACCATAAAAAAGCATGACCAGCTTTCGTTTGAGATCAAGCTGGAATTCCCCGTTTCAAAGGAAACAAGGAAGAAAGATGCTTATTTTGTGAATATTTATCTGTTTCTTCCCTATGCGCTTGATGTCAATAAACACAGCTACACAAAAGAGGATTTTTATAATTCACTGAAGACTTATATCAGGCTCACTACTCCGTCTTATCCTTTGCGGAATATCACAAAAGGAAAAAACAGCCCCCTTTCCAAACTGAAAAAAAGTATTGCAGATTATGTCTCCGAGCCCGGTGATGACAAAAGGGATGACTTCGAGCTGCAGGTCAAAAGGTTTTGCTCCATTCTCGGAACTGCTTTACGGAATGCGGGAAATCAGATTATCAGAACACGTAACCGGGAGGACAGGGAAGCGCTGATCGATGATTATGTGGCACATGTCAGCAAAATACGCAAGGGTTTCAGGGAACTCCGTAAAATTGTCAATGTACCGTTGAAAAGCAACGACTTTTATGATATTTTCCGGTTTGCGGACGAATACCAGAGTCTGCTGGTAGAGCGTAATCTTTTTGTCCTGCTCGGTGCGCTGGAAAAGAAGAAAAAGGCCTGCGGTAAAGCACATCTCGATAAGCTCAAAGGGCTTGTTATGGAAGAGATGCAATACCGGGAAGAACAAAAATATCCTTCCGTGGCTTACACCCACCGGTCAAATGAGGAGGTGATGCACCGGGCAAGCCGTCTGAAAAAGTTTATCGAAAGCAACCTGTTCCTGAATACCGATACAAAAAAGGACGGGGTGATCGCCGAACAAATTTTGTTTGCGCTGGCCGCAGGCCTGGCTATGGTTTTTGCCACCGGCGTGGCTTTTGCATCCCAGATGATCTACGGCAACCTGACGCTGCCGTTTTTCATTGCGCTGGTGATCAGCTATATGTTCAAAGACCGGATAAAAGAACTGATAAGAATTTACTTCAACAAAAAGCAGCACCGCTATTTTCAGGATTTCAAAACCAATATTTACGACCAGCGGCCGAAAAAAATCGGATGGCTGAAGGAAAGCTTCCAGTATATGAAACACAAACACCTGGAAGCAAGGATACTGGAAGCCCGTAACAGCATGCGAAGTACCGAAATAACCAGAGAATCAATGGGTGAGAAGATCATTCTTTACCGCAACAAGATCAAAATACTCAACAAAAAAGTGAAATCACTGAATGATTTCAAAGGGGTTACCGAAATACTCCGGCTGAACATTTCCGACTTTACCCGGAACATGGATGACCCGGAAAAAGAAATCTTTGTGAAGACAAAAAACGGATTCAAAAAAGCGTTTGCCAACCGGACTTACCACCTGAATCTCATCCTGGACTACTCCAAGGGAACCGATGACCAGATGAAACTTTATAAACTGATCGTTGACCGGAACGGAATCAAGCGGATTGAAAGATTCCGTTTTCAAAAAGAAATGGAAAAATCATGAAACAAATCATAAAATTAATGTAATTTTAAATCAAATTTTTAACCTTTAAATTTTAACACCATGAGAAAAAACTACTTTTTATTACGCCTTATGCCATTACTTGCCGTAATGCTGCTTTTAACAACGAGTGTCAGCGCGCAGCTTTACATCAATGAGTTTATGGCCAGCAACAATGCGGCTTATCCCGGCCCGCAGGGTGATTATCCCGACTGGATCGAGATTTACAATGCAGGAGACCAGGACGTTAATCTCGGCGGGTACTTTATTTATGACACGCTTGACGTGACGGTTGCCTATGAGATTCCTTCAACCTATCCCGATTCCGTGACGGTTCCGGCAGGAGGTTTCATTGTATTTTATGCCAACAAAGATGAGGAGTTCAGCGTGCTCAACCTGAATTTCAAGCTGAGCGGCGGTGGAGAACAGATCGGCCTCTGGAACCCTTCACAGGAACCAGTTGATATGCTAACGTATGATGCACAAATCACAGATGTATCGTATGGAAGAATGCCTGACGGTAGCGACAATTGGCAATCTTTTATCAATCATCCGGTAATTGGATTCACTGCATCACCCGGTAAAAGTAATATTACACTGAAAATTAACGAGCTTGTCGCTAAAAATGATAATGGTATCCAGGATGAGTTTGGGAATTACGGTGATTGGATTGAACTTTATAACTATGGAGAAAAAGAAGTTGATATTACGGGAATGTTTATGTCAGACATGGTGGACAACCCAACACTTTACTCTTTTAATCCAACTGTTATTCCTTCAGAAGGTTATCTTTTAATATGGTGCGACGGAACAGATGAAGACATAATTACAGATCCCGATACACTTCATGCTAATTTTAAATTGGGTGCAGGAGGAGAAACAGTTTTACTTTCATACACTGAATACACAATAATTGACAGTTTAACTTTTGGGCAGCAAACAGCTGATATTTCATATGGTCGTTACCCTGATGGTACAGATAACTGGATATTTTTTTCGGTTCCAACGCCAAGAGAAAGCAATACACTTACTGCCGGACCCGTAATAACGGAAGTAGTACGCGAACCGATGTTCCCGGAATATACTGATGAAGTAAGTGTTACTGCCAATGTTACCACATCCGAAACAGGGCTTTCTGTTACGTTAAAATATAATGCCGGACAAGGTTATATAGATGTTGAAATGGAAAGTCAAGGCGACGATATGTTCAGTGGATCTATTCCGGCTATGGAGAAAGGTACTTATGTTAAATGGTACATTGAGGCTACTGACGATGCACCATCGGTAGTATATTACCCGACTGACGGCAGCGCTGCTCCACTTTCATATCAGGTAACTGACTGGACACCGGTCGAAGTTTATGATATGCCGTTTGACGAACCTTCTGGTCTCGCGTACAACGCGTTAACAGGAACCCTTTTTACAAATAATGATGGTACTGTTTCAAACATTTACGAGATTTCTACAACAGCCGAACTTTTAAATACATTGATTGTTAACGGGTCTGATTTCGAGGGTATTGCTTTTAGCATTAATTATGATACCATATTTGTTGTTGAAGAAGCAAACTGGAAAGTTGTTATGTTAAACCTTTCGGGTGACATAATCGGCGAATTTGAAGTAGATCATAATCCCGCACAGGTTAACGGATTGGAAGGAATAACCGTTGATCCCGAGACAAGACATCTTTATGTTCTGGCTGAAAAGAACGAGCCTCAATTAATTGAATTGACAGTTGACGGTGTTGAATTATTCAGAAAAACCCTCGACTTCTCCCCGGATGTTTCAGGAATCACAATCCATCCTACATGGAATACATTGTTCATCCTCAGTGATGAAGCCTCTTCATTAAATGAAGTGACGAAAACCGGAGATTTTTTACGCTCCTGGTACATTCCGTTAGACCAGGCTGAAGGAGTTACTTTTGGTGAAAATGAAAACGTGATTTATATGGTTGCCGATCGTGGTAGTAAACTGTATAACTTCGATTTTAATTTTGATCCATATACACCTCCGCCCAAACTGTATATTAACGAGTTTATGGCAAGCAACGATACAGCGTTTCCCGGACCACAGGGCGACTATCCCGACTGGATTGAGATTTACAATGCGGGTGATGAAGATATTATGCTTGGCGGTTATTTTATGTCCGACATTTTGGATGATCCCGGTGCGCGGTATCAGATCCCCGATACTTACCCTGACTCTGTGACTGTCCCATCAGGCGGATATATTTTGTTTTATGCAAATAAAGGAGAAGCATCAAGTGTTTTAAACCTGCCTTTCAAACTGAGTTCGAGCGGCGAAGCCATTGGTTTATGGGATTCATCTCAGTTAGTGGTTGACAATCTTACTTATGGGGCACAGACCAGTGATATTTCATACGGCCGCTATCCTGACGGTGCGGATGCATGGGGTTTTATGTCGAATTATACTCCCGGCGCTCCCAATCAAATGTTCGACCCGCCCGCAGTTGGTCTGTACATCAATGAGTTCATGGCCAGCAACGATGACGCCGTGCCGGGCCCGCAGGGAGATTATCCCGACTGGATTGAGATTTACAACGCAGGCGCCGAAGATGTGATGCTCGGTGGTTACTATATGGCCGATGACCTGACTGATCCGGAAGCCATGTATCAGATACCCGATACTTACCCGGATTCGGTTACTGTTCCTGCCGGTGGTTTCATTGTTTTTTATGCCAATAAAGATGTGGAATGGAGTGTGCTGAACCTCGGATTCAAGCTCAGCGGTGGCGGCGAGCAGGTCGGATTGTGGGACCCGAATCAGAATGTCCTCGACAGCCTGACATACGGACCGCAAACAGCAGACACATCTTACGGCCGTTATCCCGATGGCACGGATATGTGGTACATCATGCCGGATTATACACCGGGCGCACCCAATGTTTATACGGATGCCATCAACGAAAACGAATCCAATGTTGCTTTGTCGCAGAATTATCCTAACCCGTTTACCGGGGAAACACACATTGAGTTTGACCTTAACTCGCCGGATCATGTGAATGTAACGGTTTACAGCATTACCGGTGCTGTTGTGGCAGTCATTGCCGATGACCAGTTGGCTGCCGGCAAACACATTCTCACGTGGAATGCTTCCGGGCTGCCTGCCGGATATTATATCCTGAACATCAGGACATCCACAGGAACAACTGTGAAAAAGATGACCAAGACGAGATAACCGGAAGATAGTCTGATAATGACAAGCCCCGTCCTCTATTATGGTGACGGGGTTTTTTTTATTTATCGTCTACAGCGAATGACTTGTCGTTTATAAATTTTCTACAATAATTCAGGGGTGGCCTAAAAAGTCCTCTGTGTATCTCCGTGACTACTTTGTGCATCTCTGTGACATAAATATAAAAAGCTGTTACACAGAGGTTCACAAAGAAGTCACAAAGTGCCACAAAGATTTTATTTTATTTTTTTGAAACTCGTTTTGTACTTTTTTCGGGTTCCAAATTGTTCAATTTTCCGTTTATCCAATTCTCCATTTTCGTTAATCAGATAAAATTTATCTTTTTTAAAAAAAAGTCTTTCAGGTACTTTAATTCTGTTTTGTCCTCCACCGGATGTTGAATTAATTGCATATTCTTCAATTTCAATTTGGTTGGATTTTTGGTCAGACGAAAGAACTAAAGAGTCTCTAATAGTTTTATTATCAACTTTTATTTCACTCAAAGTATCCATGACAAGTTCGGTCTTCAGATAAAGTGTATCATTTGAAAACTTCCATTTTCCAATAGTCCAACTCGATGATAAATCAAAACGACTAGTAAAATGAAACGTAGAATCTGATTTTAGTTCCAGCGATTCTCCAAAGTGATTATGGTATTTTCCTACAATCTTACTCTGCCCGGATATCACAGTTGAAAATAATATTGAAAGCATTAATATTAGGAGATGTTTTATCTTTTCAAACTTGTGTACAACGGTTTGTGTTATGGCACGTGCCGAATTATTATTGATTTTTTTTTTTTTTATTTCGGCTCTGTTTTTTTAATTTGTCAGTTGAATGAATAACTAAAGTTTTCGCCCATAAGTCTCCCAGCCGTTGATTCTTTTCTGTGTTTTTTATTGCTATCATTGCTGGAATTCCCCACATAAAAATGTCGAAAAAATCTATTAAGTGGCGTTTCAGATTTTGAATAATTTTTGTTTTTTCACCTTTTATATCAATAACTTTTAAGTCAAAAACATAATGTCCTAATGTTGCTCCCAATTTATACTCTACAAATACAAAATAGATTAGCCAAAACCCTATTAATGGTAAACTTTTGAATCCATTAACACTATAACTACTTTCGTTTGAATCATAAGTCCCGTACAGTCTAACGTAAAGAATGAAAACGGAAAGCATCAAACCATAGTCTAATATTGTTGCACCTATTCTTTTTCCAAAATGTGGTTTTGTGTTTATTTCCATTCTTTTAATATTGCCGGCAACGGCAGCTTGTATAGAAACCAACCGCCTCAACTATTTTCCGTGTAAATATAA
>JAOZOO010000034.1 GCA_029933225.1 Bacteroidales bacterium
ACTCACAGAAAAAGGATATACCATTATCATCAATGATGATGGAAACATTCCAGATGACATCAAAAAACTTGAAGGGGTTAAGCTTGTTGAACTATAACTGTTGCAGGGTGCGAAGATGAAACACCTTCCAGCGTGCGAAGCTCCTGGAAGAGTGTTTTAGGTGAAAGGTTATTGCATGTTACAGGGTTTAAGTTGCGGGTTGAGTTGCTCCTACTATTAACCATTTTCAATTAACCAGGTTCCACCCCCTTAATCCCCCGCCCCGCCTGCATGGAGATTCCGGCGGGCAGGCAGCGGGAGACAGACGTGACAACCACTGCAACCACTGCAACCACTGACCCATTGCAACCACTGCACCGATATTTCCCTTATACCCCTATACCCTTAAAATCACCCACTATTTAGAATCAAAAAAAATAAAATCCTCCATTCATGTCATTTGCTCCCTTTGATTTAATATTTTTGCAACGCTTAACATAAAAATCACTCCATCTATGAAATACGACATTTTGGTTTTGGGCAGCGGGCCCGGCGGATATGTGGCTGCCATCAGGGCGGCACAACTCGGTAAAAAAGTAGCGGTTATCGAAAAAGCCGAGATTGGCGGCGTGTGCCTCAACTGGGGATGCATTCCCACCAAGGCGCTGCTGAAAAGCGCACAGGTATTTAACTATGCCAAACATGCTACCGATTACGGTGTGGCTATTAAGGGCGACATTGAAGCCGATCTGGAAGCCATGGTCAAACGAAGCCGCGGAGTTGCCGACGGCATGAGCAAGGGCGTTCAGTTCCTTTTCAGGAAAAATAAAATAGAAGTTATCGAGGGTTTTGGCAAGGTGAAACCCGGTAAAAAGATAGAGGTCACAGATGGTGACGGAAAAGCAACGGAATACGAAGCCGACCACATCATCATTGCCACCGGCGCACGGTCGCGTGAATTGCCCAACCTGAAAAAGGACGGGAAAAAGATCATCGGTTACCGCGATGCACTCGTTTTGACGAAAAAACCGAAAAAGATGATCGTAGTGGGTTCAGGTGCAATAGGTTCCGAATTTGCTTACTTCTTCAACAGCATCGGGGTGGAAGTAATTCTGGTGGAGTTTCTGCCCAACGTGGTTCCGCTCGAAGACGAGGAAGTGTCGAAACAACTGGCACGCTCGTTCAAGAAAGCCAAAATGAAGGTGATGACCGATTCAACCGTGGAAAAGGTGGATACCAAAGGTGCCGGCTGTAAAGTGACCATCAAGACCAAAAAGGGAGTGATTGAGGAAACCTGCGACATTGTGTTGTCTGCCGTGGGAATAACAACCAATCTTGAAGGCATCGGCCTGGAAGAAACCGGCATCAAAACGGAAAACGGCAAGGTGTCGGTGGATGATTTTTACCGCACCAATGTAGAAGGGTATTACGCCATTGGCGACATTGTCCATGGTCCGGCGCTGGCGCATACGGCTTCGCACGAAGGCATCATCTGTGTTGAAAAAATTGCCGGAATGGACGTGGAGCCGCTGGATTACGGCAATATTCCTGCCTGTACGTACACCAGCCCTGAAATTGCCTCCGTGGGCATGACCGAAAAGCAGGCCGTCGAAGCCGGTTATGAAGTGAAAGTTGGGAAATTTCCCTTTACTGCATCCGGTAAAGCCAGCGCTGCCGGCAAAAAAGACGGTTTTGTCAAGGTAATCTTTGACGCCAAATACGGCGAGTGGCTGGGCTGTCACATGATTGGTGAAAATGTGACGGAGATGATTGCCGAAGTGGTTGTAGCCCGCAAACTGGAAACCACCGGACGAGAAATTATTGACTCCGTTCATCCCCATCCCACCATGTCGGAAGCCATTATGGAAGCCACGGCAGCAGCTTATGGAGAGGTGATACATTTGTGATTAGTGATTGATGATTAGTGATTAATTGGAAATGGGAAAGATTAACTTTGAGAGTTAGCAGAAAAACAAATTATCAGAAACAATAATAACAAATGTCACTTTGCTTTTTTGTAACCGACCTGCATGGTAATATTAACAGGTATGAAAAGCTGTTTGAGCGCATTGGTGAAGAAAAACCATCTGCCGTTTTTTTTGGGGGAGACCTGATGCCTTCCGGTTTGTATGCTTTTACCAGGGCTGACGATATCCCTGAAAATTTTGCAGAAGATTATCTGTTTAAGAACCTCATCGAATTAAAGGATAAGTTAGATAAAGAATATCCCAGAATTTTTATGATTTTAGGAAATGATGACGGAAGAGCCATTGAGCCGGAATTTATCCATGCCGCTGAAATGGGAATAATCGAGTACATTCACAATAAAAAAGTGAGTTTTAACGAGTTTTCAGTTTTTGGCTATGCCTATGTCCCGCCCACACCATTTATGCTTAAAGACTGGGAAAAATATGACGTTTCGATGTATGTTGATCCGGGATGTATTGCTCCCGAAGATGGCAGCTTCTCAATCGAAATAGATAAAAAAGCATTGAAATATCAAACCATCCAAAAAGATTTGGTAAAGCTTTGTAAAGATGAAGACTTGTCAAAATCAATATTTCTTTTTCATACACCTCCGTACAATACCAACCTTGATTATGCCGGGCTTGACAATAAATTTATAGAACATGTTCCTCTCGACGTACATGTGGGAAGTATTGCCGTGGAAAGATTTATAAAAGAACGCCAACCGCTGCTCACTTTGCACGGACATGTGCATGAATCTACTTCCATTACCGGCATCTGGAAGGAAAAAATCGGAAATACCCTCGCTATGAATGCTGCACATAATGGCCCTGAACTTTCTTTAATCAGATTTGATCCTGATGATCTGGAAAATTCATTTTTGGAAATTCTTTAACGCCGGAATTTAATTTTCTTGATACTTATTTCTTTAAAGCTGTCCCCATAGGCAGTGGTCGTGCAGGATCTGATACGGCACCGATTTTAATTGCAAAGCTGTCTCTTTTCTTAATGTCCTCATCGGTAATAATGTGTACATCTAACAATCCGTCGGTTTTATATCCTGTACGCAAGAAATTGATCTGGCTCAAGGCCAGACTCCAGCCCTCGAGCCATGAAAGCAATTCGCTCTTTTGTTTCTCATTCCCAATAAAATGAATCAAAATATCTATATCACTTGCAGGTCCGGCCGAGGCATTTTTAACACTTCCGAAAATATAAAATGCTTTAACGCCAAATCGTATTGGATCCAACTGGGCAGCCAATATCTCAATGTTTCGTAAACGCCATTGCCAGTGTACATCGGTCTGTTTTATTCTGACTGATTGGCCCTGATTGAGCAGTGTTGTATCTTCTTCAGTTATATCAGTACGTTCCGAAAGCATGGCAACGGCTTTATTCACCTCTGCGTTCATTAGTATTTGCAAAACCATACCGTTAGTGGTTGCAGGTACATCAATTACACGTATTACATCGGTGAGATGGGCAGCGTCGGGCAGGAAAGCGGAAAGCAGGTTTTCGGAACTGACAAGAAACTCCTCATTGAAAATATTGCCATGATCGTCAGGATACAGAGGCAGGTACCTGATATTGGCTTCAACAAGGTCCTGAAAAAAATGAGTGCCAAAAGAAACATCAGGGACATAATCTTTGGTTTTCCGTGCAATCTCAATCAGCATAGTTGTATTATTGATCTCCGAGTAAGTAACACTTACCCCAAGTTTAATGTCGCCCCTGCTTCCCCATCTGCCCGGCCCCATTAAAATAAACTGGCGTTTTGGAAGAATTTTGTTCAGACGTCCAATTGTTTTTCCAACCTCTTTTAGTGTTCCCAGATCAGAAATTTCACTGTATTTCTTTGGATCAACGTAAACGATATAGGTAATATTTGAGATTTGTCCGTTTGAAACAAAGCGATTGGCAGTAAATATTGTTTTTTCCGGTGGAATCTCTGGCGGGATAGCTACCGGCATGTATTCAACACCAGCAGTTTGAGAACGACATTGCAAGAGGTAAAAATTTTTGCCGTCATGTGCAAATTCAATATCAACCGGATGATGATATTGTTTCTGTAACACATCAAGAATATCTTTTACCACGGTAACAAAATTAGTCCGGGAAATCAGTCCTTCGAAAGTGGTTACAGGGTAGTCATTTTTAAAGTCAATGCCCATAGGCCGGGTCTGCAATAAATGGCCTTGTCTTAAAATAGAAACAATTTGGTGAATAATCGGATAATCATTTCCAAATTCTTTTAAAATATCATTTATTTCAACCGTTTCAAACTCACCCGTTTCCAGATTGATCAGGTCTATATATTTTGGTGAATACCGGATAATTTCATCTATGGTTACATTTACCTTTAGTTGGGGCTGACCGGGCGATATAAGAATTGGATAATCGTTGCTTGTCCGGTCAACTGCACGTGTACCCAGTCCGGGAACCATTCTTATCAGTCCGTCTTCCCGTTTAATTCTTGGCGACCACCTGAATTCGTTTCGGCTGAAAGCCACACCGGCAAAAGCCGGGAAAAAGAATTTTCCAACTTTTGTTCCAACAACTTCCTGAATCATGATTCCCATTTCTTCATGGTAATCAAGCAAATCATTTTCAGCCCTGTATTCGATAGGGTCAGGGCCAAACGTTGACGCATATACTTCGGCAATGGCATCCATCAATTGCATCAGCCGCTCTTCTTTTGTTCCCTGATTGGCAATAAAAAGACTTTTGTATTTCCCTGCAAAAGCAGCACCAACACGATCTTCCAACAGACTCGAACTACGGACAATCAAGGGTACCTCCCCCAGATCATCCAAGGCATTTAACAACCCTTTGATGATCTCCTGGGAAAAGAATGAATTTTTAAAAACCTGGATCACAAAAGGATATTCTTGCCTTACACGGACAATATCATTGTATTTTTGCTCGACGATCTCTTCCAGGTTGTTAAATGTTATAAACTTAAGCAATCCGTCAGAGGAAATATACCATGTTTTAGGCGTTTTGATCTCTTTAAATATCTCGTTCTCCTCTTCAAAATTTTTAAGTATTTGTTTTGCAAGAAACAAACCAGCACTTTTCCCCCCCAGTTTTCCATGGCTCCCTTCCGGATAGATAATGTGTTTCATTAAATGCTTGAAACTTTTTATATCCAAATGGTGTTTGGCTACACTAATGTAGTCGGATTGTTCGGTCAGCAATTTTCTGATCAGTGCAACCTTCAAACCATGCTCACGTGCTTCAGACAACTCGATCATCTGTGGGGCAAGGTGGTAGTATCGTTCAAGGACCGTATCAATGTCCTGTAATGATGACCCCATATTTTCGAGCACATTTACCATAAAACCCGACCGGTCTTCTTTCGTCCATTTCTTTATGCTCTCAAGTATTTGATTAGGGGTTAAATATTTTTCGGCAATTTCAAATATTTCATACCCCAAATTCACCTGATCATTATCAATACGTTTTTTAAACGGTCTGTTTTCTTCTAAAATCTCATCTTTATTTTCATACCACGGACTAAAACGTTCCAATAATATCTGGGCTTCTTTTATTCCTGTCCAGTAGAGATAATTTACCATTTTTCTGGATAAACGGACGAGCAACTGTGGGTTGGTTTGCCGCAGCATATCAAAGATAACCACCCATTCGCTTTTTCTTTCTTTGCCTGCATACTTCTGTTCTTCGAAAATAAATTTCAGCTTTTGGTGAAGAAAATGCTGTCCGATCCTTTCAGCTATTGTGTCGATTAATTTACGTTCTTCTTTTAAAAATGGTCCCTCATCAGCTTTCGGTCTTTCTTCAGTATAACAGACGCTTATTCTGCCAATTCGATCATTTTGCAATAGTATATCGGCATTTTGAATCCAGGGTGTTTCTTTAAAATTTTTTGAATGGCAAACATGACCCATTAAACTGACCCGTGCACCGCAGATATCAGGATATTGCCAACCCTGGGGAAGAATCTCAACAAGGCCGTTGCATATATCTTTTTCAGAATAATCAGGATTATTTAAGATTTCCTGTACCTGATATAAGCAGGTAAGCTCCTTTGCCCGTTCTTTTAGTTCTGCAATCAGCAGATCCAATGATTTTTTATTATTCATGGTTTGTTTTTTAGGATAACGCCTGTTCCTGTTCTGCCGTCAACTTTAATGAGCAACGGTTCGGGTAACCTGACGTGTCTTACCGTTTGCGTTTCATTCACTGCGTCAAAAGAATCTATCCATTGCCAGTCAACACTATCGGCCATTTCATAAGGAACGGAAAAATAAAACACACCAAAACCTGTTACATTGTGAAAAAAATGTGATCCCTGGCTTTGTTCAAAATTCACACTGGCAATTGATACCTCAACGATGGCTTTTGCCCCGGAGATTTGTCCCCAGTTAACCGGAATTCCTGCCGTGGCGTCAGATGTACCCCACCTTCCGAATCCAATTAATAAGTATGGACATTTGTCGTTGAGAAGTGTCTGATTGATTTTTTCCAGATCCGATGCAATCTGATGGGTTTTTAAAACATCAAACTGGTCGCGTCTGACATAAATGATGTCCTTGATTATTTCTGTTTTCCCATTACCCAGAACCATTTCGGACGATACCAATACTTTTTCACCCATCATTTCATCTTCCTCAATTGTAATAATGTCGGAAGAAACTGCCATTGGCCGTATCTGTAAAAATCCGAATTTATGAGGGCCGGCATCAGAAAACGTCATAGCAAATTCTATCTCTACAGGGACACCTTCATTTTTCTCTCCCACGTCAAGCAGATCAACCAGCAGATCATTCAGAGGCACTTCGTTTAAACGAAGAAGGGGGGCAAAATTTAACAACCGCGGCCCCGGTCTGCCAACACCCATAATTATTCTGCCCGAATGAGCATCGAGTGTTGAGGCCACATACCGTAATGTTTTATCCTCCTCGGCAACGATAATACTCTCTTTGACCAGGTATTCGGTCTCTTTTACCGGATCATAGGCAGGCGCTTTACCCATATTCACACTCCAGAATTCAGTTTGGGTATTTTTCAACATTTCGTTAACTGAATTAAAAGGAGGGTCTGCCTTCGGATAAGCCGGACAATAAGACCAGGTAAAGCCGCCGTCAACTATCGTTTTCCCCAGGCCCAGTGCAAGGTTAACAATACCATCCTTCGGGTCAGCGTTACCGAAAGCATAATAATTATGGGAACGGCCAACACCTGAAAGCTCCGGGTAAAACCGATCATTGAAACGTTTACCGATCACTTCCTGGATAATCACTGCCATTTTCTCATCTCCGATATTATGGGTAGTGGCTTTCATATAGTCCTTTGCCGATTTAAAGAACGTGGTGGCATATACATATTTAATGGCTTCCACCAGTTTATTGAATCTTGTAGCCGTATCGGGCTGGTTGTTTGGTGTCATTTTGGTTCCGTAGATACCTGCAAACGGTTCATGCATGGCATCCTCCAGCATGCTGGAGGACCTGACAGCCAATGGCGTATTTACCTGGGCAATTAAGGCCCGCAAATCACCCAATATTTCAAAAGGCAGGTCAGCTTTTTGAAAAGCATGGGCTATTCTATCGTCAGGCAGATCAGAATAAGCTATGTCATGCAAATTATTGGATTTCATAAATGCATCAAAAACATCAG
The DNA here is from genome assembly GCA_029933225.1 of Bacteroidales bacterium. Classification (GTDB taxonomy): domain Bacteria; phylum Bacteroidota; class Bacteroidia; order Bacteroidales; family F082; genus JAADID01. The sequence goes on from JAOZOO010000034.1 coordinate 7,588, forward strand.
TCCGGATTATGGTCATTGCAGGGATGCTTATTTCAATGCCTTTAAATTTTTCCCGATCCAGTTCATTGAGAATGATATGATTGATGTTGGCCAGGCCATGGGCTTTACCTCCAATTTCGCCGCTACCGATGTACGTAAGCTTATGTTCCGAATTTAAAAACCGGGAACGATTAAAAGGAAGCAATTCCTGTTCAATATTTTTCATCTCAAATATATTGATCGTTAGGTGATGTGCAAAATACAGCCGTTTTATACCCAGCCTCTGTCTTTACATGCCTGGGCGACACGGTTTACCGAGATCACATAAGCCGCATCGCGCATATTTAGTTTATTGGATTTGGCGAAGTCACTCACCGCAATAAAAGCAGCAGTCATTTTTGAATCGAGGCGGCTAAGTACGTCATCTCTTTCCCAGAAATAATTCATATTGCTTTGCACCTGTTCAAAATAACTACAGATTACCCCACCGGCATTAGCCAGGAAGTCAGGAAGAATAAAGATATTCCGCTCGTTGATTACCTTGTCAGCATCAGGGGTTGTCGGCCCATTGGCACCTTCGGCAATGATTTTCACACGCTTGCTCATTTTGTCTGCATTTGCACCTGTAATTTGGTTCTCAAGAGCAGCCGGTAATAAAATATCCACTTCCTGTTCAAGCCATGCTTCACCGGGTAAGATTTCGTAACCCAAATCCTGTGCTTTCTTTTTGTCAATACCTCCAAACGGATTTGTAATTGAGCGCAATTCTTTCAGATTAACACCATCCTGTTTTTTAAAAGAATAGCTGGTCTGGTCTTCCTGGTCCCATGACGAAACACAGGTTACTTTGCCGCCAATCTGTTCATAAAGTTCGATGGCGTACTGAGCTACATTTCCAAACCCCTGAACACTGGCAGTAGTGTCAGAAGGATTCATATTAAGCTCTTTCAATGCTTCTCTCAGGGTGATGATCACTCCGTAGCCGGTCGCTTCTTTTCTGCCGAGTGAACCACCCATTCCAACTGGCTTTCCTGTGATAAAACCAGGCAGCTTTTCGCCGCGTAATATTTCATATTCATCAAGCATCCACAACATGTGTTGCGGACTGGTCATGACATCGGGTGCAGGTACATCTACGGTTGGCCCTATGTTTTTATAAACCTGCCTGACCCAACCGCGACATAATCTTTCCTGTTCGTTTTGACTTAAATTGTGCGGATCACAAATAACACCCCCCTTTCCTCCACCAAGCGGGATGTCTGCAACTGATGTTTTCCATGTCATCCACATGGCCAATGCACGAACTGTATCTATCGTTTCCTGGGGGTGAAAACGAAGGCCTCCTTTTGCGGGGCCCCGCGCATCATTATGCTGTACTCTGTACCCGCGAAAAATTTTCATCTGACCATCATCCATCCGGACAGGAATGCTGAAATGAAATTCACGTATAGGATTTCGCAAAAGGTCACGTGTTGACTGATCCAGATCAAGCATATCTGCTGCTCTATCAAATTGTTCCTGAGCAGTTTTAAAGGGATTGTATGAATCTTTAACCATCTGATTGTTTTTTTATAATTTGTAAAAATTGTTAATTGTTATATAGCAGCAAAACTAACAAAAATGGATATGATTTTCAGAATAAAATGAAAAATAAATTCGTTACTTTTCGATTGATTTTCAAATATAAAACCACCATAAGAAAAAATGAGCAGATGCATCATTTTTGATGTAATCGCTCTGTTTATGATTTGCCTGTTTTTTGTTTCGGTAAATGGAAAATAGAGAGTATAATACTGTTAAAGGATTGATCGGTTCAGGAAGGAATTTGCTGATCTTCTTTCAGGTGAGATAGTAAGATGACGGTACTTAAAAACAAGGACAAATAAATCTCAATATTGTAAAAATATTAGTTAATACCGATTACAAATCAAAATGCGCCTCCCATGCAGCTCCGGATTTGTGCCAAAGGCATTCCTTCGGAATAATCCAGAGCAATGTATCCTATATCAATTAATTACCTTATCAGAAAGTTTCCGGTTTTGAAACCCGGAAAGCAGGAACAATTTATTGTATCAGGATTTTTTGTATAAACTCATTATCGTCACTTTTCAGCTTGACAAAATACAATCCTTTTGGGAGTCGGGTAAGATCAATGGTTTGACCGCCGGATATTTTTTTTGTGAATACCAGTACACCCTGCAACGAATAAACTTCTATTCTGTCAAAATCCCCTTTGACCTTTAAATGATCTGTTACCGGGTTAGGATAGATATAGCTTTTAGGAACGACAGGATCTTCTACTGATAAAGTTGGGTCATCTGCCCGGGCCGACATAAGGTGCAATGTAAAATACAGACGGATGTAGGTTTCTATATAATAAATCCAGGTGTTTGGCTCGTCATATTTATAGAAAGCCAAAAAGGCCGTGTCTTCAGTAAAGTTTTTAATATTTGTGTAAATGCACGGGGGATCAGCCCCATAATTGAACTCTGCAACAATGGCATATTCTTCTTGCGAGGATTGGTCTAAAAAAACGGTATCTCCCGTGTTGTATTTTTTTGCAACCGTATAAGTATAAATTGTGTCACGTACTTCTCCTTCTTCTGATACATACTGGGCTGCTGCCTGAAAGTTTGTATCAACAATTACCTGAAAATTGTTTAATGCTTTGACATAAACAAATGAAAAACTCCCCCTGCCGCCCCTATAACATACCAGGTCGAATTCCACGTCCTCCTTGCCATTTTGATCAAGGTCAATGGTGTAATAAACATGTTCGCCAGAACATTCATCATAAGGACCGACAGAAATTTTGACCAGTGTATCTTGAAAAGACAGCATGTTTCCTCCTTGTTCAGTATCCTCAATAATCACAAAGTTTTGACTGAAAAGCCAATAAAATGAGAAAAACATGAGGGTAGTAAGGATGAACTTTTTCATAGCAGCAATTTTTAGGGTCTATTGATAAAGACAGTAAATTATACGGATTGGTTGTCAGGAAGGCCGCCTTAAAAACTAAACCGGTAAGAAAACTTGATCAGATAAACATTGGTGGATTGTGAATTCATGAGATAGTCAATGTGACTGCCCAGATTGAATTCACCATTTTCATTGTATCCTTCCTGGCCGTGTGACCAGACAAAATAAACCGTTGAGCCCGGTATATATTCCCAGCGGATGACAAAATTCGACAACAGGTCGTAAAAGCTGAAATCAGGATTGGAAAATGAATAATCAGGATTGTTTTCAGGGTTGCAATCTGGATTGTTCAGGCCCGGGTCGCAAACCTGATATTCGTCATCAGTTTCATTATACCATATTTCATTTTCAGGAAATTTGTAAAACTGATCATGATAATGCTTGTTACCGGGGTCGGTTACGACTTTAAAATCAGAATAATCGCCCGAAAAGAAAAACGGTTGGGTCCATAATTGAATAGAAAGATCAGGTGTTAATGAAAAATTGATACGCAGATTAATGACAAAGGTACTCCTGTTCAATGAAGCCATAATATACCGGTTGTTGTTGTCCGTTTCGATATCATCCACATAGCGTGCATCTTCATAACTAAATGAGTATCCGGGCTCTACTGAAAACTGGAAGGCGTCGAAAGGACGATAATTGATGCCTCCGCCGATACTCCATGAATGTTTGAATTGCTGATCTCCCCACTCGTAATCTCCGGCAAGATTTGCCCAAAACTTTTTTGTGCTGTTGGACGCAGTAAACAAACGCACCTGCCAGGTTCCCGGGTACTCGATGGCAGGGCCTCCCCTCAATTCGGCCCGGTCCAGTTCTTTAAATGACCTTCGCATTCCCATCCCGGTAACATAGTAATTCATGAACTGCGCCCGTCCGCCAAGATAAATTCCGGACCACAGGTTCGTTCCCGAGAAATCCCATCCTGCCCATTGCCTTATACTTACATTGTAAGTTCTGAATATCTTGACCGGGGTATATATTTCGTATGATACCCATGCCGATTGCTGCATATTGTCTGCCGAGCGGAGATAACCCATATCATTCAGTTCAAGACCGGGCGACAGCCAGCTCACTCTTCCCCCGTAGGTCCAGTTTCCCCCTCCGATCTTACCGCCTATGATGCTTCCGCCAAACCCCGAAATGGTCGTCAGTGTGGAGTCCACATCCAGGTGGGAAGCATCCGGCCTTTGATAATATCTTCGCGAGGATAGTTGTTGTTCGAGTATGGCCTCCCGCGTTCCGTGAACATAACTTCCGACCAGGTTAACAGCCAGATTGTAGGATTTTTGTTTCCAGAAGGTTTCAAAATCAACCCCTCCCGTATAGGCTGATTCAGGCAGAAATTCAAGTGTTGAATCATTGATAAAACGGTTGGTGGCCGTAATCATCCCGCCAATGATCGTTCTTCCTTTCTTGATATCCTGCTGCAACCGGGCATTAAAAAAGTTGGTAAAAGGTTCAACCACCTCTTTCCGCTTTTCGCCGTGATTGTCAATTTCGGCTTTTTCCCTGTTGGTTACACTTTCCAGGATTCCGACGGACAAACCGTTCTTCGTTTTACCTGACAGTTTTACAGCGCCGAGGATCCTTGTGTTCATTGGAAATTTGACATATTCATCCTCATCTGTATCAGGGTAATAGCCGGGTCTTCTTCCGATTCTCCGGGAATAAAACAGGTTGTCTCTTCCTGACGGTCCTCCTCCCGGTGAGATCGGGAAATTATAAATGTTGCTACCTTCCAGAAAAAAAGGTCTTTTCTCTTCAAAGAATGTTTCATAAGAAGTCAGGTTGACAACTGACGGGTCAGCCTCCACCTGCCCGAAATCAGGATTTACAGTAAAGTTGAGTGTAAGATCATTGGTGACGGCAATTTTTCCGTCAAGTCCTGCATTGTACTCCCAGCTTTTGCCGGTTGCATAAGGATTCCCTTCTTCTTTTTCCGAAGTTTTCACCCCCCCCATTACGTATGGTGTCAGGGCGATTTCTTTTTTGGGGTTGATGTCGTGAATGCCCAGCAGTTTCCCCCAGCGGCTGACCCACCCGGCCGATTGGCGGGGTACCATTTGCCAGAGTGAGGTTTCCTGTTTCCGGAAAAGGATACGTAAAAATTCCAGCCCCCATACCTGTTCTTTTGAATCGGAAAAACGCAACTGGTTATAAGGAATTTTCATTTCAGCAAGCCATCCTTTGTCATCAATTTTTACCCTCACATACCAGACTGGATTCCATGTGATATCAAAATCACTGTCGTTGGAAATACGTCCGTCAATCTTCACACCGGCGGCATTCACACCAAAAACAAAGGCCGTAAGCTTGTCGTAATAACTGTCAATCCCGATGAAAACTACGTCGCCATCCATATTGTCCCTCCGGGTGAGTCGTCTTTCGATTTTATCAGGTTCCGAATCGAAACATCTGATGGCAACATACAGGTTCTGTGTGCCATATAATATTTTAAATGCAGTTGGTTGCGATGGCTTATCAAATTCATAAGGCTCCTGCTGTGTAAAATCACCTGACCATTCGGCCAGATTCCATACTTCTTCTGACAACACACCATCGATATGTGGCGCGTCACCTTCTAACCTGGCAGCATGATAGGTGCGCACTTCCTGCCCCCGGGCGAAGTTTACAAGAGTCAGAGCCAGAAAGATCAGTATGAAATTCGTTTTCTTCATCTCTGTTAAAAAAAGAACGTAAAAATAACAAAAAGGCCCTTTCCATTCCGACTCTTTTTTTGATATTAAGAGAAAGTTAAGGGGCGAGTTAAAAGTTAGTCGGGAAAGAGTTAAGAGTTAGGTAGGGGAGAGTTAAGAGATGAATGTGAAGAAGACAATGCTGTCGGATAACCGGATGCCGGTGCCGAGACCCTGACAATTTTGGGAAAGGAACAAACAACGGTAACACCGTGACGGGTTATCCGGTATCCCAATAAAACATCCATTCTTTCAGTGAATCTATTAAGAATCTGTAACAAATTCCTGGTAAATTTATCCGCCGGAAAACACTATCTTTACCCGCTTAAAAATCTCTGAAAAAGATGGAAATCGTAAAAACAAAATTACCTGATTTATATATCGTTAAGCCAAAGGTATATGAAGATCACAGGGGGTATTTTTTTGAATCATACAACAAGGAGGCATTCCTGAGGCTTGGTATTGATGCCAACTTTGTACAGGATAACGAATCCATGTCGCAAAAAGGAGTGTTACGCGGATTACATTTTCAAAGCCCGCCGTTTGCCCAGGGAAAGCTGGTTCGCGTCATGTGGGGCTCTGTTATGGATGTGGCCGTGGACCTGAGAAAAAATTCTCCGACTTACGGGCAATGGGACTCGGTAGTGCTGACACAGCAAAACAAATGGATGTACTGGATTCCCCCGGGATTTGCACATGGTTTTGTCGCGCTCGAAGACAATACCGTCTTTTTTTATAAATGCACAAACATTTACAACAAGGAATCGGAAGGCGTACTGCGCTGGAACGATCCCACATTGAACATTCAATGGAACATTGATGATCCGTTGCTGACTGAACGTGATGCCAATGCGCCTTTTTTCGGGAACTTTGTCAGCCCCTTTTAGGTTTGCTGAAACGTTTTGTCAACAGCATTTAAAAACTTTGACTTTGAATGAATAACACATTAATTTCAAGGATACTTCTTTTATTGTTAACCATCCTCCTTTTTGCAGGGTTTGGTGTGTGGACTACCCGCCAGCACAGGCAAACACCTGGAAACAATGAGCAATATTACCGGATTGTGGCACCGGTTATCCCCGATACGTTGTCCTTCGCCGGAGAACCTGTACCGCTTGACCTGTTTTATGTTAAAGAAGCACTCGATCGTGAGTTGTCGGTAAATACTTACTGGCATTCATCTACTTTGCAACTGATGAGAAAATCCACCCGCTGGTTTCCTGTTATTGAAAAGATCCTTGAACAAAACGGCATTCCGCCTGATTTCAAATACCTTTGTGTCATCGAAAGCGGGTTTGCCAACGTGGTATCACCTGCCGGGGCCACGGGTTTCTGGCAACTGATGAAAGGCACGGCCAAAGATTACGGTTTGCAGGTGGATAAAGAAGTTGATGAACGGTACGATGTGGAAAAATCAACCCGGGCGGCCTGTAAATATTTTCAAAAAGGCCATGATGAATACAAAAACTGGACGCTGGTGGCGGCTGCTTATAATGCCGGGCAGAACGGGATAAACAAACTAATGGAAATTCAAAAAGCAAATTCATATTATGATTTACTCGTATCGGATGAAACCAGCCGGTACCTGTATCGTATCCTGGCTTTCAAGATGATCTTCGAAAACCCCGAACGTTTCGGTTTTTATCTTCAGCCGGAAGATTATTACGAGCCGATTCCATATCATACGGCTGAAATCAAAGGCAGCATCGAAAGCTGGGCTGATTTTGCGAAAAAGCAGGGAATAAGTTACAAACTGTTAAAATATTTCAATCCCTGGTTACGTCAGCCCTATTTGAAAAATAAAAAGAAAAAAACGTATGAGATAAGAATACCCGATCCTCCGTATAATCGGACTTATGAAGATTTTAAAAAAGAAGCGGGAAAATAAATGAGAGACGAGAATTACAAACCGGTTGGTGATGAACTGCTTGAAGTGCTGGGCGCCCGGGTGCATAACCTGAAGGACATTGACCTTGTCATTCCCCGGAACACGCTTGTTGTGATCACCGGTTTGAGTGGTAGCGGCAAATCATCGCTGGCATTTGATACCATCTATGCCGAAGGACAACGGCGTTACATGGAAACACTTTCGTCTTATGCCCGCCAGTTCATCGGCCACATGGAACGCCCCGATGTGGATAAGATCAACGGGTTGAGCCCTGTCATTTCCATTGAGCAGAAATCCGTGAACCGCAATCCCCGATCCACGGTTGGAACCATTACCGAGGTTTACGACTTTCTGCGCCTGTTGTTTGCACGTGCTTCGGATGCGTATTCTTACAACACAGGGGAGAAAATGGTTCAGTATTCCGAAAAACAAATCGGTGAACTGATCATCAGGGAATTTGAGAACAGGCAGGTTTCCATACTTGCACCGCTGGTTAAAGGCCGTAAAGGACACTACCGTGAATTGTTTGAACAAATCCGGCAGCAGGGATATCTGAAAGTGCGTGTGGATGGCGAGGTCAGGGAAATTGCTTTCGGCTTACAGCTCGATCGTTACAAAGTACATGATATTGAAGTTGTGGTTGACCGGCTTACCGTAAGCGGGAAAAATCTCAAACGTCTCGGCAGAACCATCGGGGAAGCAATGAAACAAGGGAAGGGGACTCTGATGGTGCTGGATGAAGAAACCGGGAACATAAGGCATTTCAGCAAAAAACTCATGTGTCCGACAACCGGTATCTCCTATGACGAACCCGAACCCAACACTTTTTCCTTTAATTCACCTTATGGCGCCTGTCCCGTGTGTAACGGACTGGGAACCATCAATGAAGTGGACTTCGAAAAGGTGATGCCCAACAAATCGCTTTCCATCAGAAGGGGAGGAATCAAACCGCTGGGAGAATACAAGCATACCTGGGTTTTCAATCAGTTGGAGGCTATGGGAAAAAAATACGGTTTCAATCTGAATACACCTGTCGGTGAATTATCGGAAGAAGCGATTCATGCCATTTTATACGGTACCAACGAGACCATTGAGATCAAAAAAGAATACCTTGGCATCACTTCTTCCTATACACTTTCGTTTGAAGGAGTTATCAATTATATCATCAACTATAGCCAGGAGAATGCTTCGCAGTCCTCAAAGCGTTGGGCCAAAGCATTTCTGAATAAACGCCTGTGCCCGGAGTGCCAGGGCGCCCGTCTGAAAAAAGAAGCATTAAATTTTAAGATTGGTGGAAAAAATATAGCCGAGTTGTCATCCATGTCGTTGAACCACCTGAAATCATGGCTTGAAACTATTGAAAGTGAAATGTCGGAAAACCAACAGAGGATCGCAAGGGACATCATCCGAGAGATAAGTAACCGGTTGGATTTCCTGTTACAGGTAGGCATCGGATATTTACATCTCAACCGTCCCGCACGTAGCTTGTCCGGTGGCGAATCGCAGCGCATCCGGCTGGCCACACAAATCGGTTCGCAACTGACCGGAGTGCTTTATATCCTTGACGAGCCAAGCATCGGCCTGCACCAGCGCGACAACCACCGGCTGATCAAGGCACTCAAAGATTTACGCGATATTGGGAATTCTGTTTTTGTGGTGGAACATGATAAAGATACGATACTTTCAGCCGACCATGTGATTGATATCGGACCGGGAGCCGGAAGGCACGGAGGAGAGATTGTTGCACAGGGAACGCCCGAAGAGATTAAAAACTTTGACACGGAGACGGCTGCCTATTTAAACGGAAAGAAATCCATTGCCATACCTGCGAAAAGAAGGAAAGGAACCGGTAAATCAATTGTGCTGGAAGGGGCTTCGGGAAATAACCTGAAAAATCTGACTGTTGAATTCCCGTTGGGAAAATTTATCTGTGTAACCGGAGTGTCGGGCAGCGGAAAATCCACCCTCATCAACGAAACCCTGTATCCGGTGATGAGCAATCATTTTTATCATTCATTGAAGAATCCGCTAACTTATAAAAACATAAAGGGGCTTGAGCACATTGACAAAGTGATTGAAATTGACCAGTCACCCATTGGGCGTACCCCACGTTCCAATCCGGCTACTTACACAAAAGTTTTTGATGAAATTCGAAAACTCTTCGGTAACCTGCCTGAGTCCAAAATCCGTGGATACAAACCGGGGCGTTTTTCTTTTAACGTGAAAGGCGGACGCTGTGAAACCTGCAAAGGCGCCGGTGTGCAAACCATCGAAATGAATTTCCTGCCTGATGTGTATGTTTTGTGCAAAGACTGTCAGGGTAAACGTTACAACAGGGAGACACTGGAAGTGCGCTACAAAGGTCATTCCATCAACGACGTACTGAACATGACCATCAACCAGGCGGTGGAATTCTTTGAAAATATTCCTTCTATTATTCAAAAGCTGAAAACGTTGCGCGAAGTGGGACTTGGTTATATAACTCTCGGACAGTCGTCCACTACGTTATCGGGAGGAGAGGCGCAGCGTGTGAAACTGGCTGCCGAATTAGCCAAAAGGGATACCGGCCAGACCTTGTATATCCTTGACGAACCCACGACAGGTTTGCATTTTGAGGATGTAAATGTATTGCTCGGGGTGTTAAATAAACTTGTTGACAGGGGAAATACCGTTATTGTCATCGAACACAATATGGAAGTGATCAAAGTGGCAGATCACATCATTGACCTGGGGCCGGAAGGCGGAGATGAAGGTGGGGAACTTGTAGCCCGGGGTACGCCCGAAGAGATCGTAAATAAGAAAAACAGCTATACAGCGTTTTACCTAAAAAAAGAGTTGTCATGAGTAATGAAAAAATTACAAAACTGAAAGAGTTCAGACCGAAAAACTGGACCGAAACCAAAGCGCACGACTCATGGTCGGTTTTTAAAATCATGTCGGAAATCGTGGACGGATACGAAGAGCTGGCACGAATAGGGCCGTGTGTGGCTGTGTTTGGTTCGGCACGGATTAAAGAAAATGACCATTGTTATGCGATGGGGCTTGAACTGGCTTATCTTTTAACAAAAAAAGGGTTCGGTATCATTACCGGTGGCGGGCCGGGAGCCATGGAAGCCGCCAACAAAGGGGCTTATATCGCAGGTGGTAAGTCGGTTGGACTGAATATTAACCTGCCACATGAACAACGTGCCAACCCATACATTGATCCGGATAAACTGCTGGATTTTGACTATTTCTTTACCCGCAAACTGATGTTCATGCGCTATTCACAGGGGTATGTTGTCCTGCCGGGAGGATTCGGAACACTGGATGAATTGTTTGAAGCCATTACGTTGATACAAACCCACAAGCTGGTGAAATTTCCCGTTGTAATGGTCAGCAAAGATTACTGGGGCGGACTCATCGACTGGATAAAAGATAAAATGCTGAAAGAAGGCAAGATCAATGAAGCTGATCTGGATATATTTTACCTCGTGGATACGGTGGGAGAAGCCGTCGAGATCATTGAAAATTTCTACAAAGAATATTCGCTGAAACCCAATTTCTGATTTATTTGTTTTCTTAACCGTACCGGCAACTTTAGTCGCCGATTCTTTTACTCCATAGCTCTTCCTGATTTGTGCTGAAGGCACTCCTTTGGAGCAATCCGGAAGCCTAACACCTAAACCTCGTCCTTGCTCGCAACCAGGATGCTCTATCCCCATCATTTGTAATGCTTATTTCACATCTCTTTCATCAATTTCCTCTTGACTTTCATTTTTCTGTGTCGTACATTTGCTTTAAATAACTAACTCATTCTCAAACTTTCAGTAACCATGAAAAAGAAGGGAAGCCGCACGGCTGACACTTCTGCTGCCCAGCGTGCCTATCATACATTGTATGCGTCTGAACCGAAAGTCTTCAACGATACGTTTGCCATTCAGTTAACCAGTCCGGCATGGAGATTTTGTCTGAAAAACAAATGGGTTGCCGGTCTTATTGAGCATCATTATGACTGGATCATACCCATGATCGGACATCACGTAGCTCGCTCAAGATATGTGGAGGAACGGCTGGATAAATTAGTTGCAGAGGGATTTACTCAATATGTTCTGCTTGGCGCAGGCATGGATTCTTTTGCCTTCAGGAGGCCGGAACTGGAAGAGAAACTGACTGTTTATGAAATTGACCATCCGGGAACACAAATGCGGAAACATAAAAGGATACAAAAACTTGGAATCACCGTTCCCGCCAATGTAAAATACGTCCCTGTTGATTTTGAAAAAGATTTCCTGTCGGAAAAACTTTTGGCAGCCGGTTTTCAAACAAATAAAAAAACACTTTTTGCCTGGCTGGGGGTTGTTCCTTATTTGACGGAAGAAAGTATTCTCGGTACTTTGAAAGACATTTCAAAAATAACAGTTACCGGCTCCGAGCTTATTTTCGATACGCTGTACCGTTCGGCATTCACGAAAGGCAAAGGAACCATGACGGGAAAAAAACTTTTCCGGTCAACCCGAAAAAAGGGCGAACCGATGATCTCGGGACACGACCCCGAAGACCTGAAAAAGTTATTGCCGGAAGCAGGATTTGAACTTACCGGTGTTGTATCGCCGGAGGATTTTACCCGGATGTGGTTCAACGGCAGAAAAGATGCCTTGAAACCTTGGAAATACAGCTATGTTGTACGGGCAAGGGTGAAATAGTATCCGCGCCCGTCAGTGTTATCATTTCGCCCTAAAGCTGATGGAATATTGAAAAAAAACATCCGCGCATCAGCGGCTAAAAGAATCATAACCAATCTGCGCCTATCAGCGTCAAAAAGAATAAAGATCAGCGTCAATCTTTCCTAGAAATTCACCCGGTAATTCAATATCGGCACAATACCCATTTGTGTTTTGGTCTGAATGCTTCCCGCATAAGGATCATAATAATCACCGATCACATTCAACTGGTTTGTGATGTTCTGGATGTCCAGCTCCAGTGTATGCGTTGCCCTTTTCCTGTTCCTGCTCATGCTTACCTTGAAGTCAATCCTGATAAAATCGGGCCATTGTTCTGTGAATGCCTGTTTTTCATCCCTCACAGTTGTCCCTTGCTTAATGGATTGTTCAAGATCAATCGGGGTACTCCATTGTCCGCCGGCCCATGTTCCCCGCAGGTTGAAGCCCAGCGTCCGTTTTTTTATCCCTTTGCCTATGATGAAATCTTTCCCGCCCAGCACATTCAGCACAAACCGGCTGTTGTACCGTGTGTTGCGTTCCACACCGTCCAGTGCTTTGTATTTTGAGTCAAACAGTGAGGTCGTGATCAGGAAATAATAATTCTGTGAGAAATATTTTTCAAGGGTAAATTCCACGCCTACATTCCGGCCTTTACCCTTGTTCACCAGGTCACGATCGGCATATCCGAAGTTATAGTTCAGAATGGAAAAACTGCTGGTGTCGCTGTTTTCCACCGGAACATCATATAAATACTGGTAATAGAGTTCTACTTTGAAGAATAAATTTTCCGTAAACAGGTTTTCATAACCGGCTATAAAATGCATGGCTTTGGTAAAGTCAAGGCCTTTATTGGGCATGTACGGAATGCCGTCAACCAGTGTTTGCCTTGCAAAATAAGTGGACAGCGACTCCATCCGGCTATGCAGCCCAAACCCGAAGTTCAGCGATTGTGTTGGCCGGAAGCTCCATTTCATTCCCAACCGGGGTTCGATGGTGTAATTTCCGTTCAACACGAGGTACATGCTATGCAGGCCGCTGATCAGTGTCAGCTTTTCATTAAACCGGTGTTTCCAGTTGATCCAGCCCTGCAACAATTCGGTGGAACCGGTCTGATATACCTGGGTAACCAGTTTGTCAATTTCATAATCATACCGGTCGGAGGTGAGATCATAACGGATAAATGTTACATCTGCCCCTGCTTTCAGCACATTTCTGGCGCTGAACTTTTTATTGATGCTCAAAGCAATCTTCGGAGTCTGATAAATGAAATTGTCAATGGCTTTTGAGGTAAATGCATTGTTTGTATCCTGTGTCTGGTAGTCCCACTTATTGACCGATCCCGTATAGGCAAAAATACTTGTCAGGTAGGTTGTATTATTGAAAAAATAAACATTCTTGACGCCTGCAACCCACATTCCGGTGGTGTAGTCGTCTTTGTGATGGGTTTCTTCGCTGGTTACTTTGCTCATGCCGCCTACCCCGAAAAAGGAAAACGTACCGGCCCGTTCGGTGGGATTACTGATTTTAAACGTAAGGTCGGTGAATTCGGGCGTTGCATCACCGGCAAGGTTTATGTCCATGAGACGGAATAATGAAAGCGTGGAAAAACGGTAATTTACCAGATACGAAGAGGGATTGGTTTTTTTAAATGGGCCTTCCAATGTGGCATCTAATCCGAGAAATCCAGCCTGTATGGAATATTCATGGGTCTGGTTATTACCGTTACGCAGTGACATGTCGAAAACACCCGAATAGGCATCCCCGTATTCGGCGGGGAAAGCGCCCGTAAAAAAATCGGAATTCGCCAGCACGGAACCGTTCAGCATGCTGATGCCGCCGCTTGAAGAGCCCTCTTCGGCAAAATGATTGGGGTTCGGGATGTCAATCCCTTCCAGCCGCCAGGCCATCCCGCGGGGCGAATTGCCGCGGATGATGATGTCGTTGGTTCCAGACGGGCTGGAAGCCACACCTGCATAAGAAGATACTGTCCGTGCCGCATCATTGAAAGTGCCCGCATAATGGTCCAGTTCTTCCACGTTGAATTTCATCACACTCACTGTAGCCATTTTGTTGATGGCGTCAGCTTTGTTCTGGTTGGCCGACACGACCACCTCATGCAGACTGACAACCGCTTCCGTGAGCTCAATTCTCAAGACCGTTTCCTTTCCCGAGGTCAGCAGCACATTGGGAATGTTCCGGGTTTCGTAACCCACATAACGCACAATGATGTTATATCTGCCCACGGGAAGCTTTCCGAAGGTGAATTCGCCATTGGCGTCCGTAACGGTTCCGACGGGCGGATCGGTTCCGGCAATCATCAGTTGCGCACCCGGCAATGTAACCTGCGAATCTTTGTCCACCACCACGCCACGGATGGTCTGTGTGATCTCCTGCGCAGCGATAACTTCCGGAAGCCACAGGATTATGAACAATCCTGTGAAGGAAAAAACGGTTTTGATTATTTTCCGGTAGCTGGTCATCTGTTTCCGGATTAAGAGTTGAAATAACTATCCCATAAGCTGTTTCCACAGAAACCTTCTAAATATACGAAAGATTGAGAAAAGATTATCGTCCGGATGGATTTTTCATGGGAAATCTTGCATTTCTTTCGATGTAAAATGGCTCCGGCTTCCTGGTTTATATTGATAAGGACATCCACCGGCAGGCGGGACGACAGTTAACCTTCGGGCGGGACGCCTGAAGCAGGTCGGGGGTTATTGCCGGAGGAGAAAAAAGTAATGTTGCCGGCGAGGACACCGGCAATGGGAAAGAAAGGACTAAACAGGTATCGTAAACCTGACCCTTGTCCCGGTTGGATTACCTTCGGCATCTTTCAGATCGGTGATCTCAAAATTGATCTTCCTTTTCCGTTTTTTGTTCAGCACCCTGATGCGTTCGCGGATGATGCCGGTGGCCAGTGATTTATGGTCTTTTACTACCATTTCCTTTGCCTTTTCGCGGCCGACGCCGTCGTCTTCCACTTCAAAAACAAGGGTTTTGTCTTTCCGGTTGATCCTTACCCGGATGTTCCCTTTTTCCTTTTTGTGTTTCATGCCGTGTTCTATTGAATTTTCAATGAATGGTTGCACGAGCATGGGCGGGATGAGGATGTCTTCCGTATCGAGATCTTTGTCAATCTCAAGCCGGTAATCAAATCTTTCGGGAAACCTGAATTTCTGCAATGCCAGATAATTTTCAATGGTTTCGATCTCTTCTTCCAGCGGGATGAGCTCTTCCACCGAGCTGTCGAGGATGTTGCGCATCAGTTTGGAAAAACGGGCCAGGTATTTGCTTGCTTTGCCCGGTTCATCGCTGATGATGGTGCTCTGGATGCAGGCCAGTGAGTTGAAGATAAAATGGGGATTCATTTGTGAGCGGAACAAACGCTGTTTCAGCAACAAATTTTGTTGTTCGGATTTCAGTTTGTTCTGCCGGATCAAAACAATTCCGGTGAGGATTATCAACACAATGATCAGAACCAGACTGATGAGCAATACCCGGTTTTGCCGGTTACGAAGTTCCTTTACTTTATTTTCCTGTGCCAGCAGTTCAATCTGTTTTTCCGATTCATCCATTTTAAAATTAAGTGTTGCATTGACCAGTTCGTTCGCATATTTAATTTGTACCACCGAATCGTAATAAATGTGATATTGTTCAAAAAACTCCAGCGCTTTTTCCGGTTGTCCGGTCTTTTTATACAATGCTGACATTTGCTGGTATATGGAGACCAACAGCTGCTTGACCCAGGCCTTTCTTGAATATTCCGAGAATCCTTTGTAAAACCCAGGCCAGTTGTCCAGCAACCAGTCGGGAGCATATTTTTGTGCCGGATCGGAATAGAAACTCCCTGTTCTGTTGATGATCAAAGCATATTGCAAAGCCTGGTCATAATATCTAAAAGCCCCGGGGATGTTATCTCGTTTAATTTGTATGTTTGCCATCATGACATTAACTATCGGAATAATATAGATATAAGAGATTTTCTCTGCTTCCCGGAGTGATAAGCGGTAATAATACATTGCCGAATCATATTCCTTTATCAGGTAAAAAGCTTTGCCCAAATCCCTGTAATTAATCGACCTGTGGTGAATTACGTTCACACTCTCACCGGATAAAAATGAATTTGATTTTCTGATAAAATAAAACATTGAGTCGTATTCCCTGCTATATTTGTATGCAACGGCCCTAGCAATAAATATTTCGGAATAATATATCGGGTCCAGATTGCTTTTTCGGACGGCTTTCAGCGCTTTGTCGTGAATTTGTTTTGAAAGCTCCGGATTGATGTCAGCAGCATTATAATAATAGCCAATCATAAGATAAGATATTGTAAGATACTGAAAATTGTTTGCTTCTTTGAACTGTTTGGCCGCCAGTTGAAAATAATCCAGCGATTTATCCATCTGTCCTGAAAAAAAGAACAACAATCCGATTGCCAGATCAACCTGCCCGGTTTCTTTTGGTTTATGCTCCTTTTCGAAAAGCTGTTTTGCTTTCAGAAAATATTCAAGCGCTTTGGGGAAATCATTTTTATAGTAATAATAAAATCCCCGGTTCATATAAGCGCTTGCTATTCCCGGCAAGTAAGAGATGCTGTCAGCCAGTTTCAACTGTTCGTTGATAAGTATATCCCCTTTTTCCGGCTCGTAAGCCAGTATATGCCGGCCCAAAAGATAAAGTGCGTCAACCCGTTCTTTGCCGGAAGAATTGTCAGCGAGTTGCTGAAGACTGTCGCGGATATGCAGGTATTCTTTTTCGGAGACAGCATAACCACTGAAAGAAAGGAAAATAAGCAGGCAGATAAAAAATAGTTTTTTCACGGTTTCTCTTACTTTTATCGGGTTATGCCAGCGGAATTCTTATTTGTACCAGTGTTCCGGTTGCCTTATGGTTGTCATCGAATAAATCACGGATATTAAGCGTAATCTTTTGCTTCCTGTTCTTGTTGATGGTTTTTATGCGTTCACGAATAATTCCGGTGGCCAGCGACTTATGGTCTTTTGCTGTCATTTCCCCTGCCTTTTCCCGTCCGACGCCATCGTCTTCCACTTCAATAACAAGTGCGTCACCTTTCCGGTTTATCCTTACCCGGATGTTCCCTTTTTCCTTTTTGTGTTTCATGCCGTGTTCTATGCAGTTCTCAATAAACGGCTGAATGAGCATGGGAGGGATGAGGATGCCTTCCGTATCGAGGTCTTTATCAATTTCGATGTGATAATCAAACCTTTCAGGGAACCTGAATTTCTGTAATGCCAGATAATTTTCAATGGTTTCTATCTCTTCTTCCAACGGGATGAATTCCTCTACCGAACTATCGAGGATGTTGCGCATTAGTTTGGAAAAGCGGGCCAGGTATTTACTTGCTTTGGCCGGTTCGTCGCTGATGATGGTGTTCTGGATGCTTGCCAGCGAATTGAAGATAAAGTGCGGGTTCATTTGCGAGCGGAACAGCTTTTGTCGTAATAATAAGTTTTGCTGTTGCGATTTCAGCCGGCCCTGTCTGATGAAAAGCAGGGCAATGATGACCACCAGTATCACCATTCCGCCCAGCCCGAAAAGAACATACCGGCTCTGCCTGACCTGTATCTCACGCAGTTGGTTCTCTTGTGAGAGGAGTTGTATTTGCCGGTCTTTTTGTTCTGTTTCGTACCGGGCAGCAATTTCCTTTAACTGGGTATTCATATTGTGAATATGAACGCTGTCTTCCATGGCATCCTTTAACTCATAGAGTTCAATGGCTTTTTTGTCCTCACCATTTGCGCGGTAAACGGATATCAGATTTTTATAAACGGAAATCTTCAAGCGTCTTACATTCTGCCTCTTGAAAGAAACAGGGCTTGGAAAATACAGCTCAAAGCTATAGCTTACATAAGACCGGTATTTTTCATTCAGATAATAATAACCCGACGAATCCGCAATGTTGAGGTAGTATAAAGCGGAATCGAAACAGGCAACCGCCGGTCTTGTTTTGCCCTCGGTTAAATAATAGTTGCCAAGTGCAAGGAAATTGATCATTTGATTGTAAACATTTCCAATGGATTTTCCGATGTTAATTCCTTTTCGAAAAAACCATAAAGCGCTGTCCGGTTTTCCTGAGTTCAGGTAATCTTTACCAAGGGTGTTGCAGGCCTGTGCCTTCAGCGCCAAATCTTCAATCCGGGTTGTATCATAATATGTGATGCCTTTCAAATAAAGGTTAATGGCTCCTCTTATGTTGCCCGTATCGCGCAGGATATCTCCACGGCATTCAACAACTATTCCTTTATCAATACTGCGCCCCAGGTTTTTTTCAATGAAAAGCAAACGGGCCGAATCGTTCATACGTAAAGCATCGTCATATCTGTGATCCCAGCGCCAGTACACTGACAAGTTCATCCGGACCAATCCTTTTAATCTTTCATAGCCCAGCTTGTCGCAGATACGGATGGATTCCTCCACTAACCTCAAACCTTTTTCAGGGTTGGTGCGGGTTGTAAACAGGTTGTTCCCCAGGAGATAATCGTTAAGCCCATGTTCTATGGACAGGTCCAGTTCGTTAAAAAGCAGGTGAGCCGCATAAAGATAGCCGGTGGAACGGGCATAATCACCGAGAAAATGATAAACGGTGCCGAGGTTGAAATTGGCCAGCGCTTCGCCGCGGACATAGGATTGTTCCTGTGCCAGTTGAAGGGCCTCTTCGGAAAAGCCGATGCTTTTTTCCGGGTAATGCCTGGCGTAAAGTTCGCCGAGCCCGTTCAGCGCATCAGTTCGTGTTTCACCGGTCAGTCCCGGAAGTATTTGCATCAGCGAGTCAACCTTTTGCTCATCAAAGGGAAAATAGGATTGCGAAACCGTGACCAGCGAGGATAACAGAATGAAAAATAAAATGATGTACCGGTTTTTTCTGAACTGCACTAAATGGATAAATTACGAAGCATTGTAAAACTTCTGGTTTATAATTGGATTCATTAGATGAAAAATCAGCAAATAAATAGCTTTTTATTTATGACCCACCCCTTAATCCCCTCCAGGGAGGGGAAAGGTCGGAATTTATTTGCTGATTTTTCTTTGTTTTAAAAATTCAAAAATGATTACCACTGATCCCCTCCACCGGAGGGGTGCAGGGGTGGGTTAATAAGATAATTCAATCATTTTTGAATTTTTTTCATTTATATTTTTTACGTTTAAGTGTATGTCGAACCGCAATGTTTTACAAGTGTTCAAACAAGTCGAGCAGTTGGTCTTTTTTCCGGGAGGCCACCGGCACGCGGTCGCCTGCTTCCATCACGAGAAACCCGCCGTCCCCTTTATCGAAACGCGAAATGGTGGCAAGGTTAACGAGAAACGACTTGTGCACCCTGAAAAACCCCTGTCCTTTGAGCATCTCCTCAAACTCGCGCAAAGGTTTGGAGAGAATGATCTTTTTGCCGTTGATCAGATAAACCGTTGTGTAGTTCCCGTCGGATTCAATGTAGCTGATCTCAT
>JAOZOO010000035.1:0-2106 GCA_029933225.1 Bacteroidales bacterium
TGCCGGGTCGAGAAAAAGGTTGCGGTAATAAGATTTGCTGATCAGGGATTTCGGCCAAGCGGGAATAAAGCTACCCGCTTGGTCGGGGGGTGACCCGGAGGTCGGATAATTTCCTTACCCGTGTGTCACCAATAATTTACTTACTCGAATGACTTTGTGATATATTTTTGAAATCCGGGAGTGGCATAAGTCTGATATCTCCCGTCTTCACCGGAATAAATAAAAAAACCATCCAACCCAATACCGGGATTATTTTTCAGAAATTCCCTGGCTTTTTCCAGCCCCATCACCATAAATGCAGTGGCATAAGCATCGGCCACAGCCGTGTTGCCGGCAATAACAGATGCACTTAACAGTGAATGCCTGACGGGCCTTCCGGTTTTGGGATCAATGGTATGAGAATAGCGTATGCCGTTGACTTCATAAAATTTGCGGTAACTCCCGGACGTGGCCACAGATTTGTCTTTCAGCGCAATGACAAGTTCCAGTTTTCGCTCATCGTTTTGATGCCCGGCAGGTTTTTCTATTCCCACCTGCCAGAATTTTCCACCGGGTTTTTGTCCCCTGGCTTTCACTTCGCCCCCGATATCAATCAGATAATTTGTTATCCCTTTACTTTCAAGAAATTTGCCCACCAGATCAACCGAGTAGCCCTGGGCAATGGCATTGAAATCGATTGACACCCGCGGATCATCTTTTATGATCTTTCCTTCTTCAATCCTGATCTTTTTGTAACCGGTAAACTTCAACAGGGAATCAATGATTTGATCATCCACATGCTTTTTACTGTCAAATCCAAACCCCCATGCCCTGACCAGCGGCCCGACGGTGACATCAAATGCGCCCCCTGTTTTTTCTGAAATCTCCATGGAAAGCTGAAAATTCCCGGTAAAATGTTCATCAAGGGCTACAGAAGTATCGTTGTTGTTGACACGCGAAATGATGGATGTGGGAACCCAGAGCGAAACCGACCGGTCGAAGACGTCGAGCAGTGAATCTGTTTCAACCTGAAAATTCCGTGCTGAATCGTCATAATAAATTACGGAATAATAAGTTCCCTGTGCTTCACCCAGAAGGTGAACCGGCTCGGGCGCCCTGGAACAATTCCATGTTAAATCAAACAGGATAAAAGCGACTAAAACTATTCGATTCATGTACGATAAAATTAAAAACCGGTTTTTCCATACCCTGTTATCGAGGTCTGGAACAGCTTGTGTGTTTGATATAATTTAAGTAACAAAACTACGTTTTACACAGAAGCAAACTTAAATCCGGGCAGAATTTTTGAAGGCAATATTCTGAAATCATTTAATTTTGCACCCTTAACCGAACCGGAAAAGCAACGGAAACACTTTTTTTTTCGTATAATAGAATAAACAAACATACAAACTAAAAACTAAAACGTTGGTTGGTATTTGCTTTTCGGGAATAAATTTTTTATATTAGCAGTCTGACAAAAGGTTTACTAAAAAACCTTTTACTTCAATAATTCCTGCTTACCACGGCGGATTACCAAACCAATTAATGAAAGGAGGCACAACATGCCAAAAACATACAGAATCAACAGTTATAGCTACGAATTCAGAAACATGCCGGACGAAAACCTTGCATTGCTTTATTTAAGAGAAGATAACAAACTGGTATGCATGCTTGCTTTTCATGATAAAAGGGACGAAGACATACCTCCGCCGAGAGAAGACGAAAACGGTATAATTTTTTCGGTTTGCAGGTTTAGCTGGTTGCGAAATATCCTGGATATGTTGCGAAAAGAAAAACCTGTTTTTCTTTACTGGAACCTGAATAAACAAACTTTGTCTCTCCAGTCCGATGAAAACACAGTGAATGACAGGGCCAAAACAAAGCTGCTTGATTATTTCTTCAGATAATCAATGATCTGTATTCTATTGTTTTACCCAAATCACCATGTTAATTAATTGTTAAAGTATTTCTTTCCTTTGTTTATATAGCAATTTTTGGTAGCTTGCACACTCCAAATTACATTACTCGTTATTACTAAAAAGTCTAAATCATGAGCTCACAATTTACACTGGATTATATTAGTTCCCTCGACGAACTTGACCGCCTCACTTACATCCTCGACCATTT
>JAOZOO010000035.1:2206-22933 GCA_029933225.1 Bacteroidales bacterium
GCCATCAGTTTTCCGATGGCTATTGCCCTGTGACTGATTGAGTTTTTCAAATTTGCAGGCATCTCTGCAAAAGTCTGATCATATCCTAATGGAACGAAAACAGGATCATAGCCAAAGCCCCCTTCTCCCCTTTTCTGCCGGATGATCTTCCCTTCAACCGATCCCTCAAATTTATATTCAACACCATCCATGATCAATGAAACCACAGTCTTGAAACGCGCTGTTCTGTCGTCCGCTTCTTCCAACTCTTTCAATAATTTCTCAAGATTTTTTTTGGCATCACCTTCTTCGCCGGCATAACGGGCTGAAAACACTCCCGGACGGCCATCCAGCGCATCCACTTCAAGTCCCGTATCATCCGAGAAACAATCCAGTCCCGTCCGTTGGAAGACAAACCATGATTTCAGGGAAGCATTCTCCGACAATGTTTTACCGGTTTCGGGAATGTCTTCAGTAATACCTATATCTGCAAGTCCCAGCACTTCGTACCGGTCTTTCAGGATATGCCGGGCTTCTGAAAGTTTATGAAGGTTATTGGTGGCGAAAACGATCTTTTTCATGGATTTCTTTTTTACAAAAAAAGAAAAAAGCGGGCAATAAACTGCCCGCTTTTCAATATTTACTATTTATCCGTTTACGGAAGTATCAATGGTGAGAAGTCCGTAATATTTACCTCCGGAATATTTGCGTTGTATTTTTTATTAATGGCTTGTATAAAAAAGTTAGCCACCAAAGCATTAGCCTGTGGGGACATGTGGATTCCATCTTCCGAGTAAAAATTACCCGTTACAAACGCACCGGTAAATAGTACACCATTTTGCATGATTCCCTGTGTAGAAACTTTGTTCAACAGTGCATTGGCATCAAGAAATGCAAGGTCGTTAGCATTAGCATTTTCTTTAATAATCTTATTAAATTGTTTCGTAGCCGTTTTGATATTTTCAATTTCTGTTTCCGTTAGCACATACATATCAGGAACGGGTTTTTCTGTCCCCCAGCGTGCACATTTCAATGAATCCTGCGGAACTGTGAGCAGAACCAGTTCACCCTCTTTTGCCTGGCGGAACTTGTATTGTTCAAAAGGATCAGGCAAGGGCATATCCTTATCCCAGATGACCATCGGGTTAGGGCCCAGTTGCCAGGTTATCCTGTAAGGCAGTTTATTGACCTCCATCAACTGGTTATAAGGCGTGTATGCCTGATTTAATACATCAACTACTGCCTGGTCGTCCAGTACAATGGCATTGTAAGGAACAGTGGTAAAAAACGGAATGGAAGTTACGTCAGGTATGTTTGCCACAATACCTTGCGAAACCACCTGTAAGACAGTTTGCAGCGCTGCTGCATAACTTGCCTTAAAACCGGTTCCAACACCTCCTTCAACAGGAGTAATGGGTGCAATGCCACCTGAGGCAGCATAATCAAGCACATCATTGTTTCCTACCCAGAAACTAAAAAATGTCGGATTTACCTTGGCCACTTCATCAATGAGCCGGTCTGTTGCCGGATTTTCTGCAAAACGTCCGTAAAACGGGTTAAGCATGCCCAGCCCGGGAGCAAAAAGATGCCCGACCTTAATTCCAGGTACAGCTATATTATTAAAAGGTCCCTCGGCAGCTACGGAAGTCGTCAGTTCTGTATAAAGAGTTGCCTGATCAGGATTCGGGACTGCAGGAACAGGGCCGAGTGAAACATTACCAAGACAATCTTTCGAATAGCCAAGGACAAGTTTTGTCCTGAGGATAAGTCCATTTTCGGTTATTGCATCAATTCCAACGCCGTCTTCAGTAGGCATAAAAGGAATTTTAAACTGTCCGTTGCCTCCGGCATAAGTCATCTGCTGGGCAATGATGCTGACAAAAGAAACTTCCTGGCCTGATTTGTAAAGGGCTCCGGCAGCATAACCTGCGGTGAGGGAATTTCCTATAGAAACAAAGCTTGTAAAATCAGCACTCCCGTTGCTCGGTGTAAAATCATTCACTTCCGGTTTGCACGAAGCAATAATGAGCGGAAGCAGTACGATGTATAATAAATTTCTTGTTTTCATTGTCTTGAGAATTAAGGGTTAAAAACTATAGCTGATTCCAACTCCGGGAATAATGGCTGTACTCTCATAAGTGCCGGAGAAATTATCCGGTGAGTAATCCTTATCAGCTTTCTGGCCAAATATCTGCAGCCATGAGATATCAATACTTAATCCTTCAACAGGCATGATAGACAAGCCCAAAGTATAGGAAATATTGTTCAGGCTAACCGTTTCAGGTGAGAAATAATTTGCATCTGTCGGTGTGGGATCATAATAAAATCCACCTCTTATCTGGATTAATTTACCTGCGTCATACTGGATTCCCAGCCGGGGAATAAATGTGTCTTTGTACAATCTCGGGTTGTCCGAGTTAAGCAGGTCTCCTTGTTCACCAAATTCAAAACTTAATGTATCGTAAGCTCCCCACATCACCCAGTCAAGCTCCAGGGCCAGTGTAACCTTGCCAAATACAAAGGCTGCACCAAAATCCATGTTTGCCGGCAAGGGCAATTCTGCCGAAAAAGTATTATTCTCGGGGATCAGCCCCTGTAATGCCTGAGGAACCTTAAATGTTGCATCACCGTCGGTAACGGACATTTTTATGGCCGACCGGTAATCAACACCAAATGACAATTCCTCAGTAGGTCGCCAGAAAATACCGATATTATAACCAATATTGTTTCCTTTACCGTCCAGTTCAACATAGGAATCACCACTGTAATTCAGGGCTTTCCGCATGCTGACACCTCCAATTGCATAAACAAATCCGGCACCGATACCGAATTTATCATTGATGTTAAACGAAATGGTCGGTTGAATATAGATCGCACTCAGCGAAATATTCTGTATGAGCAACTTTCCCGCCCAATTGTCATTCCAAACCATCGAACTGCCGTAAGGGGTGTAAGCGCTCAAACCGATCGTGATCAGTTTATTGATCTTAAAAGCACCATAAAAGTAAAAAGGTGTGCTCACCGGGTTGTCCGATTCTGCCTGATAATTGCTTTCCGACATTTGAAAAGCAACAGAAGACATGATGAAGCTGGCACCCAGATCAAAATCCCATTTCTTTTTCATAAAAGACAATGAGCCGGGGTTGTAAAACTGGGAACTCGATCCGAAGACCATCGGCGTTCCCACAAGGCCGAATCCTGTTTGCTTGTTTCCCTGCAAACGTACCTGGTATCCACCCGCCATGATGTTGGTGGCAATGAATACCGTTACAAGAAAAAAGGTAATTTTTTTCATAATGTAATAATTAAATTTAGGGTCGCAAGATATAAAAATTATTCCTTGTTATTTATTAACTAACTTTCCGGATTCCAGTCAATGGCTCCTAACCCGTTTTCTTCAAGGAATTTATTTGTTTTTGAAAAGTGTTTACATCCGAAAAAACCTCTGCTTGCCGACAAAGGCGAAGGGTGAGGTGCAGTAAGAATAAAATGTTTTTGTGCATCAATTAATGAGCGTTTATCCTGGGCATATTTCCCCCAAAGCAAAAAAACCACCCCGGCCCGCAAGTCCGAAACTGTTTTGATCACCGTATTTGTGAACACTTCCCAACCTTTTCCCTGATGCGATCCTGCCTGTCCCGCCCGTACCGTCAACGTGGCATTCAGCAACAACACCCCCTGCTTTGCCCATTTTTCGAGGTTTCCTGATTTTGGTACCGGGATTCCCAGGTCGTCATGCAGTTCTTTGTAAATGTTGACAAGTGATGGGGGTACCTGCACTCCGTCAGGAACCGAGAAGCACAATCCGTGTGCCTGGCCGAATCCGTGATACGGGTCCTGGCCGATGATCACTACCCTCACAGCCGGAAGCGGCGTAAGGTTGAAAGCAGAAAATATTTGGGGGCCGGGCGGGAAAATACGGTACATGCTTTTTTCTTTTTTAAGAAAATCTTTCAGCTCCAGAAAATAAGGAGATTCAAATTCATCGCTTAAAGCTTCGCGCCAGCTTTCTTCGATCTGAGGAGAATTGTTTGACATATTCTGTTTTTTGGCAACGTTATTGTAATAATTTCGTATTATTTTTGTTATTTAGATAAAAACTGTGTTTCTTTGTCAGGCACAGTAAGATTATATAGCATAAGAGGGTAAAATTATGAAAAAATTATTGGTCGCAATTTCTGTAGTTCTCATAGTGGTATTTTTGGCCAGTTCATGCCAGTCATCAAGTAAGTGTGCTGCTTATGGTGAATCATATAAATACCAAAAAGAGGTAAAATATTAAGATAGGATCATCTCCCTCATTAAAATTTAATGTAACCCGTTTGAACAAAACACACTAAAACGGTATATTAAATCCTATCAAATATGAAAAGAATTGTTCAAATATTCGTTGTTTTTATGCTCATGATGAGCAGCAACGAAGTTTTCGGACAATTCGATACCGAAGGGATTGATACACTCGAAAATCAGATTTTATACAACAGGCAATGGACATTTGGCGTTGTAGCCCATAGCCTGGGGCTTGGTATCCAGTACCGTACCGGGAAAAGGATCAGCTATTTCAAGACACGGATGTGGGAATTTGAATTTGTAAGTATGCGTTCTTACAAACAAGTTAAGATCATCAATCCTTATTTTGCCAACTCCCGGCGTTATATTTACGGAAAACTGAATGAGGCTTTTTTTCTGCGGGGCGGTATGGTTTGGAAAAAACTGCTGAACAGAAAACCTTACTGGGGAGGGGTTGAGTTAAGATTAACTTACGCCGGCGGTGTCAGCCTGGGATTTGCTAAACCTTATTATTTATATGTGCTTTATTTTTACGAATCACCCAATGGCGGATATTCCTATGAAATAAGAACCGAACGTTTTGACCCTTCGCAGCAGGCATGGGACGACATTTACGGAAGAGCCCCTTTCACAAAAGGAATGGGCGAAACGACAATACATCCGGGTGTTTACGGAAAGATCGGGTTAAACTTCGAGTTTGGAAAACGAAACACAAAGATCACCGCCTTAGAGGTTGGCGCTGTGCTGGATGTCCTTCCGTTTGGGATGACCATTATGTCGAGTTCCGAAAACCAAATGTTTTTCCCCACTGCTTATCTCACTTTTACTTTCGGGAAACGGTTTAACAGGTATTGATCTGCTCTGTCCAATGTTCATTGTAGTTCAGGAAAAATTCTGATTGCATTGAGAATACTTTGAAAACAGCAACTTTTAACAAACTTCGCATCCCATACCTGCCCCCGTTCTCTCAAAAAGCCGCCATCAGCAGTTCCAGGTCCTGCCAGGGAAGGTCATACAGTTCGCTGATGAGCTTGTTGGTGAGAATTCCGTTGTAAATGTAAGCCCCCTTACAAAAACCGGCATCTTTTTTCAGCATCTTGTCAATGCCGCCGAGGTCCGAAATGCTCATCAGCAGCGGTGTAAGCAGGTTACTCAACGAATAGGAAGCCGTATGGGGCACGCGGGAGGCAATGTTGGGCACACAATAGTGTGTAACGCCGTATTCTTTGTAAACCGGGTTGCGGTGCGAAGTAACACGTGAAGTTTCAAAACATCCGCCCTGATCGATGCTGACATCCACAATAACGGCGCCCGGCTTCATTTGTTTTACCATATCTTCAGTGATCAGGCAGGGCGCCATGTATCCTGAAGTATGCTTGGCGGCAATGACCACATCCGCTTCTTTGAGCGCTTTGAGCAATAGCTTGGGTTGAAGTGTTGCCGTGAATACCCTGGTTTTCAGCTTGTCTTCAATGGCGCGCAGCTTATACATCGAATCATCAAAGATTTTGACCAGTGCGCCCAGCCCCAGGGCTGTGTGAGCCGCATATTCCGCTACCGTTCCTGCACCGATGATAATCACTTCCGTGGGTTTAATTCCGGGGAACCCTCCTAACATTTCCCCCCTTCCGTACCGGGCATCACTCAGGTATTCGGCGGCAATCAATACAGAAGTGTTACCGATGATCTCGCTCATGGATTTCAACACGGGAAAAGCGCCGGTTTTATCCTGGATATACTCATAAGCAATGGCCGTTACCTTTTTGGACATCAGTTTCAGGAAATACGATTTGTCCCTGTCGGGAAGGAAAATGGAAGAAAACAAGGTTTTTTGTTTTTCCAGTTTATCAATTTCTTCTTCCTCGAACGGTGAAATTTTGATGATCATATCCGACTTGAAAACTTCATCGGGTGTTTCTACAATTTCGGCTCCGGCTTCGGCATATTTTTCGTTGCTGAAATGGGCTGCCACACCTGCATCCCGTTCCACGATAACCCGGTGACCGCTTTCCGTCAGGATATTCACCGCATCAGGAACCAGGGGGACACGGTTTTCATCTGCCGACAACTCTTTCGGGATTCCGATAACCATTTTAAATTTTTGGGGAGCTACTTCGAGGAGCTCTTCCTGGGGCAATAGTCGTTCTTTGGATGAAAAACCGAAATAACTTTTTTCCTCGTTCATAATTCAGAATTGGTTTTTGGCGAATCAAGAATCTCAGTCGCACGCTTTGCACAAATATAATACAAAACAGAGTTCAAGTTTCACAACAAACAAATTGAATGAAAAAAGCACTAAAGAAACAGTTCAAAATCAAAAAATAAGCCCCCGTAATTTTCCGCAAACGATTTCAATCCCGCACTTAACATAAATTAACAGATAATAACAGCTAAATTGTTGATAACTTGTGGTATGAATAATGTTAAAATTGTAGTAGTTACCTTACTTTTATCTACCTTTGCACAGATTCTTA
Source organism: Bacteroidales bacterium (assembly GCA_029933225.1). Classification (GTDB taxonomy): domain Bacteria; phylum Bacteroidota; class Bacteroidia; order Bacteroidales; family F082; genus JAADID01. Next base: position 8,950 of record JAOZOO010000035.1, read on the forward strand.
TCTATGTGGAAAGACCGGAAAGTAAATGACAAGTTCTGGTAACGAGAAACGAACTTTTTTCCGGGATTTTATTAAAAAGACAGGAGATATTTTATGACACTTGAAGAGAAAAAGAAACTTGCCAACGAGAATTATACCGCAGAAAATATTCAGGTACTTGAAGGTCTCGAAGCAGTAAGGAAACGCCCTGCCATGTATATTGGCGATGTGAATACCAAAGGACTTCATCACCTGGTTTACGAGGTGGTGGACAACTCCATTGATGAAGCCATGGCGGGTTATTGTAACAGCATTGAAGTCGTTATCCACCAGGACAACAGCATCACGGTAGTGGATAACGGCCGTGGAATCCCGACGGGGCTGCATGAAAAAGAAAACCGGTCGGCCCTCGAAGTGGTCATGACCGTTTTGCATGCCGGAGGGAAATTTGACAAAGGGTCTTATAAAGTTTCCGGCGGCCTGCACGGAGTGGGTGTAAGTTGCGTGAATGCATTATCCAAGAAGCTGGAAGCCCGCATTTACCGGGACGGGAAAATTTATTATCAGGAATATGAAAAGGGGAAGCCCCTGTCGCCTGTTAAAGTAATCGGGGAAAGCGACAAAACCGGAACGGAAGTCCATTTCATTCCCGATGACTCGATTTTCCTGACAACGGAATATGATTTCGATATTCTTGCCGCACGCTTGCGCGAACTGGCCTTTCTGAACAAAGGCGTCAGGCTGACGCTGAAAGACGAGCGGATAAAAAACGGAAACGGGAACAATGGCAACGGCCATCCGACGATCGAAACCTTTTATTCCGAAAAAGGGCTGGTTGATTTTATTCGCTACCTCGATGAAAACCGTGAAAAACTGATTCCCGAGCCCATCCACATGGAAGGTGAGAAAAACGGCGTGCCTATCGAAATCGCCATGCAATACAACACATCCTTCACCGAGAATATTCACTCGTATGTGAACAACATCAACACCCACGAAGGAGGGACGCATCTCTCGGGATTCAGAAGGGGACTGACCCGTACGCTGAAAAGCTATGCCGAAAAAAGCGGTATGCTGGCCAAACTGAAGTTTGACATTAACGGCGATGACTTCCGCGAAGGGATGACTGCCGTGATCTCGGTAAAGGTTGCCGAGCCGCAGTTTGAAGGGCAGACCAAGACCAAACTTGGGAATTCCGACGTCATGGGCGCCGTGGATCAGATGATCAGCGTTTCTTTGAACAATTACCTTGAAGAACATCCCAAAGAAGCCAAAACCATTGTGCAGAAGGTGATCCTCGCTGCCACTGCCCGTCATGCCGCCCGCAAGGCGCGTGAGCTGGTGCAGCGCAAGAACGTTCTTTCCGGCTCCGGGCTTCCCGGTAAACTGTCCGACTGCTCGGAACGTGATCCGGAAAGAAGTGAGATTTACCTTGTGGAGGGCGATTCTGCCGGCGGTACGGCCAAGCAGGGCCGTGACCGGAAATTTCAGGCCATCCTCCCATTGCGCGGTAAGATTCTGAACGTGGAAAAAGCGCTGCCACATAAAATATTTGAAAGCGAGGAAATTAAAAATATCTACACTGCTTTGGGGGTTACCGTGGGAACGGAAGAAGACAGTAAAGAGCTGAACCTTGAAAAACTACGTTACCACAAGATCATCATCATGACCGATGCCGACGTGGACGGAAGCCACATTGCCACGCTGATCCTTACTTTCTTTTTCAGGCACATGAAAGCGTTGATTGAGCGGGGGCACGTTTACATTGCCACACCGCCGCTTTATCTGATCAAAAAAGGAAAAACGGAACGTTATTGCTGGACTGAGGAGGAAAGGGAACAGATCACGCGAGAGCTTTCTCCCGACGGTTCGGACAAAGGGGTTCATATTCAGCGTTACAAAGGCCTCGGTGAAATGAACGCCGAACAGTTGTGGACAACCACCATGGACCCGGAACATCGTACACTCCGGCAGGTTACCATCGAAAACGGCTCGGAAGCAGACCATGTTTTCAGTATGCTGATGGGTGACGAGGTGGCGCCGCGGCGGGAGTTTATTGAAGCCAATGCAAAATATGCCAACATAGATGTATAAAAAAAAGCCCCGCTTCTGCGGGGTTTTTTCATATTTCCGGGTGGAAGATGGGACTCGAACCCACGACCCTTGGAACCACAATCCAATGCTCTAACCAGCTGAGCTACATCCACCGTTTTGGGTTTGCAAATATACAATGATTATTTTTTTCGTCAACCCTGAAATGGAGATTTATTCGGCCAAATTTTAAAGGGGAAAAGTTCCGTGGGTTTTTCTACATTTGGAACTTCGATGTTGTTCGGCAAAAAAACATATCAACCCTCCCGATCACCCGGCAAGCTGGCCTGGAAAAGGTTCAGAAAAGACAAACCGGGAATGACCGCTTTAATTGTAATCCTTTTAACAATTTTGATCGCAATCCTCGGTTACCTGATAACACCCGATTCCACACCTTTTGCCAACGATCAGCAGCTTGATATCAGTACGCAGAAGCCGGGTTTTAAAGTTACATTTCTTAAAATCAGAAAAAATGAACCGGCAGCGCATACTTCCTGGTTTACAAAAATGCTGAAGGGTACTAAAAGTAACTATCGTGAGATTCCGGTCAGCTCGTTTTCTTTTCAAAACGATTCGGTAGTTGCGGTTTTGTATGATCCTGAAGAAGAGGGGCTGACTGCTGTATGGAATCTTGCCGATGTGGCCTATCCCTTATCGGAACCAGCTGTCAGACATGGTGATTCATTGGTTTTCAGAACGATTGATGGCAGGCAAATTCACACAACTATTGCCGATCTGCAAACAATGGTGAAAAAAAAGAATATCATTAAAAAACATTTCTGGCTGGGTACCGACCAGTTTGGGCGCGATTTGCTCAGCCGGCTGGTCATCGGCTCACGTGTGAGTGTTTCCGTGGGTTTTATATCTGTGGGTATTTCACTGATTGTGGGCATTTTGCTGGGATCGCTGGCCGGTTATTTCCGCGGGCGTGTTGACGACGTCATTATGTGGTTCATCAATGTGGTGTGGTCCATTCCCACCCTGCTGCTTGTGATTGCCATCACCTTTGCTTTGGGCCGGGGGTTCTGGCAGATATTTGTCGCTGTCGGTCTGACCATGTGGGTCGAGGTAGCCCGTGTGGTTCGCGGACAGATCATCAGCCTGCGGGAAAAAGAATTCGTGGAGGCCGGGAAAGCACTGGGATTTTCCGGTTTCAGAATCATCACCCGTCACATCCTTCCCAACGTGATGGGGCCGGTGATCGTTATTTCCGCCGCCAACTTTGCTGCCGCCATACTGATCGAAGCAGGATTGAGCTTTCTCGGTATCGGTGTGCAGCCCCCCATGCCCTCCTGGGGAAGCATGATCAGGGAATATTACAGCTTTATCATTCTCAATTCGGCTTACCTCGCCATCATCCCCGGTGTGGCCATCGTGATCCTTGTCCTGGCTTTCATGACACTGGGAAATACCCTGCGTGATGTGCTGGACGTGAAGACAGTGGAAAAATAATTGGTATAATACTTATTTGTATCTGTTTGAGCAGGCGCCTTTACGGTAGCTCAGGCAAAATCCTTTGTTCAGGTTGATCTTCAGAGAAAAGTAAAAATCAGTTCCTGTAAAATCGGACAGACCCAGCCATGAGCCGAGGTTTTCGGTTCCGATGGTAAATGAATAAACTCTCAAGGCCAGACCGATAGCCGGTTTTTGATAATTGAACAGGGAAACCGGCACGCTGACCCCAATCATGCGGGTTTCGTAACGGGGTATCACAGCGATCAGTGATGGTTGATAAATCTGGTTCGGCTGGTATTTAACGGGTTGGCTCCATATTGCTGCGAAATAAAAGTCTTTGTGAATGTGATAATCAAACTGGAAGCTAACAGTGGTCGGCAACGCAATTTTTATTTTGTCCGAAACATACGAAGTCCCCGTATCCCCGTAAAAAGCCTGGTTGTAACTTTCAACTATTCTGTTAATGCCATCGTAATGTACCGTATCAAACTCTTCCCAGTAAAGTCCTACATTGTCAAAAACATGCTTTTCAGCATTCTTTCTAAAGGTAATACTTCCGATATCTATCAGGGATACGCCGATCCTGTATTTATAATCGCTGTATGGTTTTGCGCATAATTTCTTTTCGTTGTAAGGAGAAATGGATGAGCTTTTTTTGGTAAACACAAAACCCAGATCCACTCCGAAACCATAACCTTTCGTCAGCGGCTCAAGTAAAATTTCGCTGGTTTCATAATCCACGGGCAGAGAGTAGCCAAATTCTGCATTTAGATTATTAAACTGAACCGTCTTTCGGTCATGTATGATAAAATTCGCATTTTTTATTGAAGCGTAACCGCCTTCGTGTCCGAACAGGCCTTTGACGGTGGCCCCGAAAGTTAACCGGTTTTCATACTGGTCAAAAATATCATAAGCATAACTCAGATTTATTTCCGACCATGTCATGGTGACGAAAGAATAATTTTTCTCATTGAAGTTAATGTCCTGATAAGGTTCGTAACTAATTTCTTCATACATGATTATGGGTACTTCGTAAGGGATGTTATTGCCCGAATGTACTGAACGGAAAAACGAACTGATGGCAAAAGCATGTTTCCCTGCCTGGATCATGACGGCAGGGCCAAGTACTTTAACATTACCGTAAAAAAACTTATCTTTTGTATTATTAAAATAGGTGTAATTCCGGCTGTATTTGAAATCGCCGTTCTTGATTTGTGCTGTATCAAAACGAATGATCTGGCTTAAGAAATTTTCACTGGCCGGAACATAGTAAATATCATTTTGAATAAAATTTATGTTGCCCACCGCGTTGATATCAACAAAAACTTTTGACCCGGTTAAAAATGCCGGATTGACCATAGCCCCTGAAACTCCGCTATATATTGAGAAAGTCAGCCCCAGCATACTCTGCCCGGAAGTACCGTTAAAGATGAACAGCAGGATTATAAGCCAGAACAACCGGTATTTATGTTTACAGTTCAATAAGTGCTGGTTTTAAAGAGTCAAATATAGAAGCATTTTTATAAAAAATGCAAAAGCAGATAACAATTAGCCGTTTTATTAAATTCTGCCGGAAAATGTCCTTTTAAAATGTAAAGTTAAAAAAAACCGTGAGAAACTTTCTCACGGCTTATCATTAACCTCTTATGTTTTTGGTCAGCGTCAGTTCAGGACAGAATATTTTTTTGTTTACCAGTCGCTGTTGGAACAGGCTCCGCGGAGGTAGCTTCCGCACCTGCCTTTCGACAGATTGATCTTAAACGAGAAATAAAAATCCATTCCCGTGAAGTCAGCCATGCCAAGCCACGACCCCAGTTTTTCGGTTCCTATCGTAAAGGTATAAACTCTCAAAGAAAGGCCAACACGTGGTTGCCGGTAATTGAATATGGAAACAGGAACACTTACACCTACAAAACGATTTTCATATCTTGGTATAATTGCTACCTGTGACGGCTGATATAACTGGTTCAACTGGAACTTGATCGGTTGTGACCACATCCCGCCGAGGTAAAAGTTTTTGTAAAACTGATAATCAAACTGAAAGTTCAGGACGGTTGGCATTGCAATCCGGATGCTGTTTCCCGCATAAGATGCGTCAGGATCTCCGTAAAATGCCGTGCTGTAATCCTGGATGAACCTTTTGATGCCGTCAACAGGAACTGTGTCGTACTGCTCCCAGTAAACGCCTACATTGTCAAAAACATGTTTCTCCACATTTTTATTGAAATTGATGGCGCCGAGATCCAGTAACGAAACACCGATCTTGTAAACATAATCGGAATAGGGGTTGGAACACAGCTTCCGGCCTCTGCTTAAATAATATGTTGATTTTTTCTTGGTGTACATGAACCCCAGATCAATAGCGGCACCGAAACCTTTTGTCAATGGTTTGGGCTCATAATTATTGGTTTCGTAATCCACCGGAAGGGCAAGGCCGACTTCCGAATTAGCATTGTTGAACTGGATTGTATTTTGATCAATCATCTTAAAGTTCAGGTTTTTAACCGCTACATAGGCTCCTTCATGACCAAACAGGGCTTTAAGCGTTACTCCGAACGTAAAACGGTTGTCATACCGTTCGTAATAGTTAAATGCATAGCTCAAATTCAGCTCGGTCCAGGTCATGCTGACGAAAGAGTAATTATTATTGTTAAAATCTTTTAAGTAAAGTTCTTCATAATCAAGGTCCTCATACATCAGAACCGGTATCTGGTAAGGGATGTTATTTCCGGAGTGCATCGACCTGAAAGCCGTACTCAATGCAAAGGCATGTTTTCCGGCCTGCACCATAACAGATGGCCCCAACAGATGCATATCCAGGTATCCGTACTTATCATGCGTGTTATTAAAATAAGTGTAATTCCGGTGATATTTGTAATCTCCATTGTTGAAATTGGGGTCTTTATTCCATATCTGACGGAGAACCTTTTCCCCTGACGGGAAAAAGATCATGTCATTATCGAAAAAGCTGTTGCCTCCAAGGACGTTTATATCTATATAAACCCTCGATCCGGTCATCATGGCAGGATTTAAAACGGTTGAGGTAACTCCGCTGTATGTCGAAAAAGTCAACCCCGTCATGTTCTGTCCTACTGCAATTACGCTTGTCGTCAACAGGATGAAAAGCGATAAAACCCGGTATTTTACTTTAATATTCATAGCTGGTAAATGTTATGGTTTACATAGCATTTATACAGCAAAATGAAAAAAGTGTTACAATTTACACGGAAAATTTAATGAACAAATAATCAGGAAAGGGTATCTAACCCGTTAATTTTGGCTGAATCAATGTGTTATCTTTTCTTTTTAAACATCTTTTTGTCCTTGTCGCTGTATCCGTATTCGTAGTTCAGACATTTTACCGGAATGACTTTCCGGCACGAGCCTTTGGCAATGTTTAGTTTTATTGAAAAATAGATGTCAAGGCCGTTCAGGTCGGCAAGTCCGAGATAAGTACCTATCCGCTCGGTACCAATAGTGAGAAAAGCAAACCTTGCGGCAAATCCGATGCGGGGATACCTGTATTCATATAACTGGATGGGCAGGCTGAACTCCAGGTATTTTGTTTCATAGCGGGGAACAAGCGAAATCTGGGCAGGTCGTCGTAAGGTGCGGGGATTGAGGCGAACAGGCTGAACCCACACCAGCCCGAAATATATATTGTTCCAGTATTCGAGGTTATAATCAAATTGCAGGCTCACGGCAGTGGGCAGCCCTATTTTGAAGCTGTTTCCGCGGTAAGAAGCATTAGGGTCACCGTAAAAAACATTGCTGATCTCCTGCACAACCTGGTTGACAGAAGTATAACTAATGGTGTCGTAATTGACCCAGTATGCCGATACATCATCAAAACTGTGTACTTGGGCATTGCTTGAATATTTGATTCTGCCGATGTCGAGAATGGAGAGTCCGATCCGGTAAACATATTCTTTAAATTCCTGATCACATGCCTTTTCCCATCTTTTATCGTCAACAAAACGGCGTTTCGTGAAAACCACACCCACATCAAATCCAACGCCGCTGCCTTTGAAAACAGGGTCATGCAGCGGAAAATCACTACTCTCATAATCAACCGGTACGGCAAAGCCCGTCTCCCCGTTCAGGTTCAGAATGTTCAGTACCGAATCATTGGGAACGATATAATTTGCATTGTTGACCTGTCCGTAAACTCCCATATAGCCCCACAGCTTTCGGGCAGTGATACCCACAGTGACCTGGTTGTCAAGAAAATGATAGGCTTCATAAGCATAGCTTATCCCCACATCAATCCATGCCTGCGTTGCAAGATCAATATTATAGTCGTCGAAGTTCACATTATTGATGGGGCCGTAGTCCATTCCTTCGTAACCAAAAACAGGGATTTCCCAGGGAATATTATTTGCGGAAGTAAAGAACCTGAAGCCGGTTGTAATTGCAAAAGCATGTTTCCCGTACTGATACATAACCGAAGGTCCCAAAAAACGGGTATTCTGTACTGCATATTTGGGATTACGGTTACTGTAGATCAAAAAGCTGCTGTTGTTGTCACCGTAAACCGGCATTTCGGCATCCTGCTTTAGCGCCTGCCAGATCGTTAAATCGGAAGCAGGGATATAAGCCGCCGTGTTGAAAGCAAAAATATCGCCTGCAATAAAATTTATTTCAAGATAATTTTTGGTGTTGGTCATGATGGCCGGGTTCAGCAACGAGCCTGTCAACCCGTTATAATTGCCAAGCGTGACTCCGAACATCTCCTGACCGGTAACCTGATGGCCCCATAAAACAAAAAAACTGATGGTTAACCAGCTTACTAAAAGTTTAATAGGGTATTTAAAAATCATTCCGGTATTTATCTTACCTGATGTTCGAAAAATTGACTGCCAAAATTAAGATTTTAGTTTAACAGTCAAACTTTATCTGCAATTATTTAAATCATAACACAATTATTTGAAAAAAATTATTCAGATCAATCTAAAATTACACTGTTCTTTGTTTTGTTTCCCTGACGGAATAATGTTAATGAGGGTTAATAAAAGGAATGCAGGTACAAAAAAATACTATATTTGCCACTCGTTATTAAAAAGTTACAGTCCTGATTTTCAGGACATATTATTGCGGATGTGGCGGAATTGGTAGACGCGCCAGACTTAGGATCTGGTGCCGCAAGGCGTGGGGGTTCGAGTCCCTTCATCCGCACGGCAACTTTTTGGAAAGAGAGGTTCCGTCAATAGGTGTTCGTCAGATGCTGGAATATGTGTGCATAATCTCATCAGCAGGAGAAAAGGTAGTTGCTAAAATCGTTATGAATTTAATAACTGTAAGAAACAAAAGAAAAAGAAAACAGAGCCGTGAATGTTTTATCCTGTAAAATTAAAGCAGGCCAACGTTCTTAGGAACTTTAAACGCGGCGCCAAATTAATTTTTTAATACATCAAGTAATTATACATGAACATTTCTCAGGAAAAAAAAGATGATCTCACTGCCATAATCCATATTAACCTTGGCGAAGAAGATTACATTGAGTCGGTAAATAAACAATTGGCCGATTACAGAAAAAAAACAAATATGCCGGGGTTCAGACCCGGGAAAGTCCCGATCGGACTGGTTAAAAAAATGTACGGTAAAAATATTCTTGTGGACGAAGTAAATAAAAAGGTTTCGGACGCACTGAATAATTATATTGTGGAAAACAAGATCAATGTGCTGGGATATCCATTGCCAAACCAGGAAAAAAACGTAACGATAGATTTCGACAACCAGAAAAGTTTTGATTTCTATTTTGACATTGCTTTGGCTCCTGATTTTGAATTTACGTTGTCCGAAGAGATCACGGTTCCTTATTATAAGGTGAAAGTAGGAAAGAAGGACCTTGACAAAGCCATCGAAGATATAAAAGTGAGATACGGGAGCGAAGAATATCCTGAAAAAGCAGAGGAAACCGACGGGCTGCAGGGAAAGTTTACGGAACTTGACGATGAGGGCAATCCTGTTGAAGGCGGAATAGAGAACACGACCTATTTCAGGATTGAAGACTTAAAATTAAAAACCATCAAAAATAAATTTATCGGAAAAGGCTCCGGCGATGCGGTTGATTTCAATCCGATGAATGCATTTAAAGATGAAGCAAAAGTCATGTCCCTTCTGAATCTGAAAGATGACCAGAAAGACAAGCTGTCAGCCGGTTACCGGTTTACCATTGAAAAAGTGGTGCGTTCAAAAAATGCCGAATTAAACGAAGAACTTTTTAAAAAGGTCTATCCCGAAGAAGAGGTGAAAACCGAAGAGGACTTCAGAAAAAGGATTGCCGAAGACCTTGAGAAACATTATGCCGCCGATTCTGAAAATCAATTCGTCAATGATGCCATCGAGGAATTCGTTAAAATAACCAATCTCTCCATTCCGGACGAGTTTATGAAACGCTGGCTTGTGGAAAGCAACGAGGGAAAGATCACAGCCGAACAGGTTGAGCAACAATACGACAGTTATGCGAAGTCCATCCGCTGGTCGCTTATTGAAGGAAAACTGATTGACGCATACGGCGACCAGGCACAGGTAACAGAAGAAGATATCCGTAATGAAGTGAGAAAATACTTTATCCAGCCCGGTACCGAGTATCAATACAATCAGCAGGTTGAAGATGTTGTAAACAACATACTTTCAAATCCTGAAGAAAAGCAGCGTATTTATTCTTCCCTGCAAAACAAGAAATTGTCTTCCCTTTTTAAAGAAAAAATATCGGTTAAGGAAGAAAAAGTATCTCCTGATAAATTCATTGAAATTATTTCAAATTCAAAAAATTAAAACAAATGGACAGCAGTAAGGAATTCAGAAAATATGCAACAGGGCATATCGGAATAAGCAGCATGACCCTTGACAAATACAATTCGGCTTATGGCAACTACATCTCGCCCACAATTATTGAAGAGCGGCAAATGAACGTTGCACAGATGGACGTTTTCTCCCGTCTGATGATGGACAGGATCATTTTTTTGGGGGTTCCCATCGATGATTATGTGGCCAACATCATCCAGGCGCAGTTGTTGTTTCTTGAGTCGAGCGACCCCAACAGGGATATTCAAATCTATCTGAACACCCCGGGCGGTTCGGTATATGCCGGTCTGGGAATTTATGACACCATGCAATACATCAAACCCGATATTGCCACCATCTGCACAGGAATCTCCGCTTCGATGGGAGCGATCCTGTTGTGTGCAGGCACACCCGGTAAACGGACGGCACTGAAACATTCGAGGATACTGATCCACCAGCCTATGGGCGGTGCTCAGGGACAGGCATCCGATATCGAAATCACGGCGCGGGAAATATTAAAGCTGAAAAAAGAGCTTTATGATATTATCGCAAAGCATACTAATCAACCGTACAAAAAAATATACAAAGATTCTGACCGTGATTTCTGGATGACTGCAGAAGAAGCCAAAGAATACGGGATGATTGATGAAATTCTGTTAAAACACGAATAGCATCCGTGAAAACTACAAAATGAAGAAAAACATGGCCGGAAAAAAAGAAGAAGAACATTGCTCATTTTGCGGACGTCCCAAGTCCGAAACACTTCTCCTCGTTTCAGGACTCGAGGCGCAGATATGCAATTATTGTATTGAGCAGGCGAAGCTTATTCTGGACGAAGAGACTACAGGACAGTTCCAGGCTCCTGATTATCAGAATTCGATCATGAAACCGGCCGAGATCAAAAAGTTTCTTGACCGGTATGTCATCGGGCAGGATGAAGCCAAGAAGGTGCTGGCCGTTGCCGTTTACAATCATTACAAACGCATCAGCCAGAAACTTGATGATAATGAGGTGGAAATCGAAAAGTCGAACATCGTGTTGGTTGGAGAGACCGGCACGGGTAAAACACTGCTTGCCCGGACCATTGCCCGGATGCTGCACGTTCCGTTTGCCATTGCCGATGCTACCGTTCTGACTGAAGCCGGCTATGTGGGTGAAGACGTGGAAAGCATCCTGACGCGCTTGCTGCAGGCTGCCGATTATAATGTATCTGCCGCAGAAAAGGGAATCATTTTTATCGACGAATTAGACAAAATTGCCCGCAAAAGCGATAACCCGTCCATCACGCGTGATGTGTCGGGTGAAGGTGTGCAGCAGGCACTGTTGAAGTTGCTGGAAGGCAGCGAAGTGAATGTTCCGCCGCAGGGAGGGCGCAAGCATCCCGAACAAAAGATGATCGCCGTGAATACAAAGAATATTCTTTTCATTGCAGGTGGCGCTTTTCAGGGAATTGAACGGCATATTGCAGCCAGATTGCGTACCAACGTCGTGGGTTATTCATTTGCCGGGATCAATGATGACCGGGTGGACAAAGATCACCTGTTACAGTACATTGCCCCTGCCGACCTGAAAAAATTCGGGTTGATACCTGAGATCGTGGGAAGATTACCTGTGCTTACTTACCTTGATCCCCTTTCAAGAGATGCTTTACGACGGATTTTGGTCGAGCCCAAAAATGCACTGACCAAGCAATTTATCAAACTCTTTGAAATGGATGGCATTGAATTGAGTTTTACGGATGAAGCGCTCGATTTTATTGTTGACAAATCCATCGAGTTCAAACTGGGCGCCAGGGGGCTCCGCTCGATAATCGAAGCCGTTATGATTGACGCCATGTTTGAATTGCCGTCGAAAAAAAGAGCCAAAAAACTGACGGTCACACTGGACTATGCCGTCAGGAAATTTGAAAAAGCCAACCTCAGCAAGCTGAAAGCTGCAGTTTAGCACTATATTTGTTTGGGTATTTGATTTATTGAAACAAAGGCCTGAACATGAAGAAAGCGCTTTTTATATTTTTTTTCTTTTCTTTTGCTGCATTTGCTGCCACTGCGCAGGATATTGAGGGCGTTGTGGTTCAGGCCAGGATCATTGACGGCGACACGGTTCCTGTTGTCAGCCTGGAAGAAATTGAGATTTATTCTTTTTCGCTTCATATTCCGAAAACCAAAAGACAACGCCGCCGGTTAACCAGGTTGATCAGGAATATAAAGATTGTTTATCCGTATGCAAAACTTGCAGGCATTGAATTGAGAAGGTATGAATACAGGCTGAAGCATGCCAAAACCGATAAAGAACGCCGTCAGATACTGAAACAGGCTGAAAAAGAGATCAATGACAAGTATGGTGATGATTTGAGGAAGCTCACTTTCTCGCAGGGGCTGATCCTGATCAAACTGATAGACCGGGAAACGGGAAGCTCATCCTACGATCTTGTGAAACAGTTAAGGGGAAGTTTCCGGGCTTTCTTTTACCAGGCCTTTGCACGGATATGGGGTTATAACTTAAAGGAAGAATATGATCCCGATGGAGAAGATCGCCAGATCGAAATCATTGTGCGAATGATCGAGCGGGGTCAGATTTGAGATTGAAATAAACCAAAGACGCATTTTGATTTGTAATCAGTATTACATCCCCTGCACATTCTTCAGATACTCTTCTGCCGCCCTGATTTTCTCAGCCGTTCCCATATCAAACCAAACGGAAGAGGTGTCGGACCACCCGACAATGCGTTCGGTTTTTGCCATTTCCAACCAGGCGTCGATGATTGAAAACCGGCCTGTGAACGGCAACTTTTCTGCAAAATCCGGGTTCGCCAGGTAAATGCCGCTGTAGGCAAAGGTTTCAAAATTTTCAACAGGCCCGCTCACCCATTTGAATATTTTGTTCTTCAGGTCAGCCCAGCCTGTGAGTTGCATTTCATCGTCAAAGAGCAATGCCCGGCCTGATTTCCTTTTCCTGACTACCAGAGTTACAAGGGTATTGGTTTTTTGGTGATGCCGGATAAGGTCATTCAGGTTCAGGTTTGATAAAACATCCACATTGTGAATGAGCACAGGTTCGTTTCCCCGGAAAAACTCCTTTGCTTTACGGATTGCGCCTCCCGTGTCGAGCAATTCATCCCGTTCATCCGAGATTTGTATATCAACGCCGAAGCGGTCATTCTTTTCGATGTAGGCAATTACCTCATCGCCAAAATGATGCACATTCACCAGAAACTTTTTTATCCCCTGTTTTTTCAGCCGTTCGATCACAAGTTCAAGCATGGGTACGCCGTTTACCGGGAACAGCGCTTTCGGTTTGTTCCGTGTGAGTTCGCCCATCCGCGTGCCGAGCCCGGCAGCCAGTATCATTGCTTTCATGAATGCAGGTTTCTCATTTTTCAAAAGTAAGGATTGTTTCGGTATAAATCGGTTCTGAAATTATTTGACTATTTTTGTATTTGTAATTTATAGTTTGTATGAAAACACTTACATTAAATTTACCTGACTCTGTTGATGAAAGGGAGTTTAAAATGCAACTGGCCTCTTATCTTTTCGAAAAAGGTATCTTGTCTTCAGGACAAGCCGCTGAATTAGCGGGTATGACGAAAAGAGAATTCATTGAGAATGTAGGAAAATACGGAGTGTCAATTTTTAGTGAAACCATAGACGATATCAATAAAATCCTGAAT
>JAOZOO010000035.1:23033-27295 GCA_029933225.1 Bacteroidales bacterium
ATACGGAGTGTCAATTTTTAGTGAAACCATAGACGATATCAATAAAATCCTGAATGAGTAGGATTATCATTTCAGATACAAGTTGCTTAATAGCACTCGACAATGCTAAAATTCTGGAAATTCTTAAAGATCTGTATGGGGGGATTCAAGTTACAAAAGAAGTGAGTGAAGAGTTTGGAGAGTTATTACCTGAATGGATAAAAATAATTTCTGTCAGAAATAAAAAAAGACAAACAGCTTTTGAAAGACGATTGGATAAAGGGGAAGCCAGTGTGATAACACTTGCACTTGAAAGCGACAATGCCCTTTTGATCATTGATGAAGCAAAAGGAAGAAACATTGCAAAATTTTTCGGAGTTGATGTTATCGGAACGATTGGAGTGTTGACGTTAGCATATAAAAAAGGATTAATATCTGATTTGCTTGGTACAATATTCACTTTGGTAGATAATGGTTTTAGATTATCTGATGCTTTTCTAAAACAATTGATTGAAAAGTTTGGTCAATAAACTTGATTCTGTTTCTCAAGTACTCAAAGTTTTGAACCCCTTTTTCCGGACTGTCCATTCTTTTTTTGCTTCGTTGAGAGTTATATTTTGTGATTTTTCTGCTGATTCAATCCAGTAGTTAAAATCTTCCTCTGTCATCGGCTCGCCTGGGAGTGAATAAGTTTTTTTATCTGTACTTTCTAAAATACGGATTAGTCTTTTCTCTTCTAATTCCTGCAATGCTTTGAGCGAATCTTTATTTGTAAGTTCAATGATTACTGTTTGCATAGTATTCTGTGTATTTTTTTACCACCAGATATTCTGGTTATGTAGAAAATAAAACTTAGCTATTAATCCTCTTTCTCCAACTCAATATGCTTAAGCCTGATCCCGACTTCGCTGCCGTATTTCATGCCGATAAAGTCAGAGAGTTGACGGGCGCAAAAAACCGAGCGGTGTTTGCCTCCGGTGCATCCGAAGTTGACCTGCAGGTGGGTGAAGCCCCGTTCCAGGTAATTTCCGATACTTTGTTTGACCAGTCTGAAAACTTCCGTCATGAACCGGTTCACTTCGCTCTTGTCCTGAAGGTATTCAATAACCGGTCTTTCCAGGCCGGTGTAATCTTTTAATTCTTTTATCCTTCCCGGGTTGGGCAACGCCCGGCAGTCAAAAACAAACCCGCCGCCGTTTCCCGTTGTATCCTGCGGATACCCTGTTTTTTTAAACGAAAAGCTGTTGATGCTGACCGTTAATTTATCCGCCGGAATGTCCTGATCATCATACTGATCCAAACCTGTAATCTGTGTAAATATCCTGTGAAGTTCGGGAAACATTTCATCAACCGGCGACATT
The DNA here is from genome assembly GCA_029933225.1 of Bacteroidales bacterium. GTDB lineage: Bacteria > Bacteroidota > Bacteroidia > Bacteroidales > F082 > JAADID01. Next base: position 24,374 of record JAOZOO010000035.1, read on the forward strand.
TTAAGTAGTTGTTTCAGGTTTTGCAGGGCTGGGGGGATGCTTTTCAGGAAATGACTTTTGCGCTGGATCAGCCCCCGGAAACCGTAAGCGCCAAGCACCTGCATCAACCGGAAATAAATAAAGTCAGCAAAATACTTTTCAAATTGTGCGGCCTGTCCCGGAACCGTCTCTTCCAGTTTTTTCAGATACAGGCCGTAAAGCTCGTTCCTGAAAGATTGGGGGAGTCCTGCCCTGGCCTGATAAAGCAAAGAGACAAGATCGTATTGCAGCGGCCCTTTTCTTCCCCCCTGAAAATCAATGTACCAGGGTCGCTCGTTATGGATCATGATATTTCGTGCCTGAAAATCACGGTACTGGAAAAAACTGCTGTCTGCTTTCAGCAAACGGTCCGCCAAAACGTTGAAGTCATCTTCAAGGCGCCTTTCATCAAACAATACCTCGTGCGGTTTAACAAAATAATATTTGAAATAATTCAAATCCCAAAGAACAGATCTTTTGTCAAACTCTTTCACCGGATAAGCCACATTCATATCCAGCCCTTTGATGCCTTCGGTCTGGAAACGGACAAGATCGCCGATGACCTGTCTGTAATACTCTTTCACCCGTTCCGTCAGGCCGCTGTTCAGCAATAGCATCAGCAGATTGGTGTCTCCCAAATCCTGTAAAAGAAAATATTGCATTCCTTCGTCACGGGCAAAAATTTCCGGTACCGGTAATCCGGTATTTTTAAAATGACGGCTGAATACAAGCCATGCTCTATTTTCCGAAACATCCGGATTAAAGGCAGCAATCAAGGTTTCCCGGTTGCTATCATGAAAATAAATCCTGAAATAGATGCGGTTGGAGCCCGATCCCGGAAGCTCCACAATGTTTTCAGCAGCAGAGAAATTATTTTCATCAAGCAGTTGTCTGATGGTTGTAATATGGTCTTTCAATGGTCTTGTTTTGAACTGATACAAATTTAGACAAATTACTTTCCTTTACGCAAACATTAACGAATCACATAAAATATTTGGCTACCTTTGCATGCATAATAAAAATAACGATTATGGAATCACAGGATAAAGCACTGGAAGTTTTAAAGAATGCCATTCTCCTCGAGCGCAGGGGAAAAGCTTTTTACAGCCAGGCCGCACGCCAGACCGAGAGTAAATCGGCAAAAAAGATCTTTGAAATGATGGCGGAAGAAGAAGATGAACACATTGAATTTCTCACCCGGCAGTTTAAAAATTACAGTCAGCATCACAAGTTCCTGAAAGTTACGGAGCATCATGAAGAAGATGAAACCGTGATGGAGATATTGTCGGAAAAGGTGAAAGATGAGATCAACGCAGCCGGTTTTGAAGCCGCCGCCATCTCGGCAGCCATTGATTTTGAGAACCGTGCCATTGACGTTTACTCCAAACGGGCCGAAGAAGCTACTGACCCGGAGGAAAAAGCCATGTACCAGATGCTTGCCGACTGGGAAAAAGGCCATCATCATTTGCTTTACAAGCTGAACGAGGACCTGAAGGAACAAATCTGGAACGACAACAATTTCTGGCCTTTCTAATCAGAATAAAGATTATCAGGAAAGACCGTATCGAACCTCTTGGAGACGATGCGGTTTTCTCATTTTTTATAACACAATAAACATCAAATAAATCATGAATAAAAAAAACATCGGTTTCAATTCGAAACTCATTCATGCCGGTGGCATTGAGGACGAAAAAGGAAGTGCCGTAACTCCGATTTACCAGACTTCCACATTCAAATTCAAAGATGCAGACCAGGGAGCCCGCTTCTTTTCAGGTGAAGAAAAAGGATACATCTATACCCGGCTGGGTAATCCGACCATCGAAGACCTGGAGAATACGGTGGCTGATCTTGAAAACGGATTTGGCGCCGTGGCCACAGCATCGGGAATGGCAGCCGTCAATACGGTTTATCTGACCATGCTCGGTCAGGGTCAGCACATGATCGGGCACAATTCGCTTTACGGACCTTCACGCGGAATCATGGAGACACTGTATCCCCGGTTTGGCGTAGAGTACGACTTTGTGGATTGCACAAAGCTTGAGGAAATTGAAAAAGCCATAAAACCCAATACCAAACTGCTTTATCTCGAAACCCCGGCCAATCCGACGATGGGCATTACAGATATTGCAGCCGCCAGCGCGCTGGTAAAAAAACACAACATTGCCGTTTGTGTGGACAATACTTTTTTAAGTCCTCATCTGCAAAATCCTCTGGATCTCGGGGCTGACATCGTTTTGCATTCCATCACCAAGTTCATTAACGGGCATGCCGATATTGTGGGCGGTATTGTGGTGGCCAAAGAAAAGGAACTGTATGAAGCCTTGAAATATACGATGACAAATATAGGTTTCAATATGGATCCGCATCAGGCATATATGGCACGGCGGGGATTGAAAACCCTGGCTATCCGTATTGACCGGGCACAGGAAAATGCTATGAAAGTAGCAGAGTTTCTCGAATCGCATCCGAAAATTGAGTGGGTGCTTTATCCGGGACTTCAATCGCATCCGCAATACGAACTGGCCAAGAAACAAATGAGGGGCCCCGGCTCGATGATCTCATTTGAACTGAAAGGCGGCCTGGATGCAGGCAAAAAAGTGATGGACAATATGCAGTTGGCTGTACTTGCCGTTTCTTTGGGCGGGGTGGAGACCCTCATTCAGCATCCCGCATCAATGACTCACTCTAAGATTCCACGTGAAGAACGTATCGAAGCCGGTATTTCCGACGGGCTTGTCCGTTTATCTATTGGGATTGAGGATGTGAATGATTTACTCGACGATCTGAAACAGGCGCTCGATAAAGCATAGCCGGATAAAAACAATGATAAGTTAAAAAGAGGATGTCTCAAAAGTCAATTTTTACGACTTTATTGATACAATAAAAACTTTGAGGTACTCTGTG
>JAOZOO010000244.1 GCA_029933225.1 Bacteroidales bacterium
TCGAACCCCCAACCTCCTGATCCGTAGTCAGGTGCACTATCCAATTATGCTACAGGTCCTTTTCGGGCTGCAAAATTACAATATTTATTTTAATATCTAATGAACGATAAAAGGAAAATGGTTAATGGAAGAATATATAACCTGAAGAAACACTCTTCCAGGTCCTGCGGACTCTGGAAGGTGTTTTCGCCTCACCCCCCGCACCCCGTAACTCGCACCCCGTCTCCCCGTTTTTCCCTCACTCATACCTCAATGCCCGGGCCGGATCAATGCGGTTGATGTAAAACAGCGGAGCAATCAGCATCAGCACACAAATAACGAATGCCCCCACGTTGAGCAGGACAAAATATAGCGGGTTCAGCTCAACGGGCACATAATCCACATAATAATCTTCCGGTGAAAGGCCGATGATGCGGAAGTTCAGTTGAATAAAATAAAACGCCAGCCCGATGATGTTGCCCCAGAACATCCCTTTCAGGATAATGTAAGCGGCTTTATAGAGGAATATCTTAAAAATAGACGAATTCCTTGTCCCCAGCGCTTTCAGCACCCCAACCATGCTGGTACGCTCAATGATCAGCACCAGTAAAGTGGAAATCATGGTGATGGCCGAGACGAGAATCAGTAAGGTCAGGATCACCGCAACGTTCATATCCAGCAGATCCAGCCAGTTGAAAATTTCCGGGTACTGGTCCATGGCCGTATAAACTACCAGATTATAGGGCAGCGCCATGTTGAGCCGCATTCCCGCTTCCCTCATCTTTTTATGGTCTTTTATGGTTACTTCAATACTGCCTACTTGGTTATCCGTCCAGTTGTTCAACTTTTGCACCTGCCTGATGTCACCGATGATGTAAGCATTATCAAATTCTTCCAGGCTGGTTTTGTAAATCCCCGACACTTTGAATTTCCTTCCCCTCGCCGCATTGCCCGTTACAAACCAGGCCCGCAGGTCATCACCCGGTTTCAGGTTCAGCTTGTCGGCTATCTTTTGGGAGATCAGCACATCGGTGGTCTTTTCACCGAAGAGATCGGGCAGGCTTCCTTCCACAAGATGTTCTTTGATGAACGACTTATCATATCCGGGCCCGATCCCTTTGAATACGATCCCCTGAATCTGCTCTTCTGTTTTCAAAACACCAGCTTTGATCGCCACCGGCTGGAAGTGCACAACATCAGGATCATTCTTCAAAACGGAAAGCACTTCATCCGTCATCTCCACCGGCTGTTCTTCCAGTGATTTATTATTGGAATATGCCGTAATTTGCAGGTCTGAAGTAAAACCAATAATTTTACTGCTGACGGAATGCTTGAAACCGACAACGACGGCCACCGAGATGATCATCAGTGCAAGACCCAGGGCTATACTGATATAGGATATCCGTATGACCGGCCTGGCATAGTTTTCGGATTTGTCCGGTGCGATGCGTTTCGCAATGAAATATTCAAAATTCAAAGGAATGGATATTTTTACAAAAATAAGAAAAGGCCCGGTTATGAAACTCCTGATTAGCGGAATAGTTATTTTATTTATTGTTTTACCGTTTTTCATTTTTCCGCAACAAAAGGATGTTGAGCTTGTTGACTACACTCAAATTACCTGCGGTGCACAGCGGATGAGCGAATATTTACCGTTGCTCAAGTCGAAAAATGTAGCTGTTGTCGCCAATCAGGCATCGCTTATAGGAAAGACACATCTGGTGGACACGCTACTCTCTTCCGGTATCAGAATTGTTAAAATATTCAGCCCCGAGCATGGTTTCAGGGGAAAGGCCGAAGCCGGGGCATTGATAGAAAACGGAAAAGATACTGAAACCGGGCTGCCGGTGACCTCGTTATACGGGAAGCATAAAAAACCAACGGCAGAAGACATGACAGGCGTGGATATCGTTCTTTTCGACCTCCAGGATGTGGGTGTACGGTTCTATACTTATATTTCCACACTCACGTATGTGATGGAAAGTTGCGCCGAAAACAACATTCCGCTCATTGTCCTCGACCGCCCCAATCCCAACGGTTTTTATGTTGACGGGCCCGTCCTGGAAAAAAAACTGACATCATTTGTGGGTATGCACACTGTCCCTGTCGTTTACGGCATGACCATCGGAGAATATGCGCAAATGATAAACGGTGAGCAGTGGCTTTCCGGTAAAGTAAGCTGCAACCTGACCGTTATCGGTTTGAAAGGATACCGTCATAACATGATCGTAAAA
>JAOZOO010000245.1 GCA_029933225.1 Bacteroidales bacterium
TAATAAGTATAAAATTTTTAAAGATTTCTTCAGAGCGTGAAAAATAGTTTTTCCATCGGTAAAAAGCTCCGGCCAGTGGATGTGAATAATCTCATATTTTTCCTGAAAAGGTTCAACCAGCCGAAAATCATCTACCTGGCATCCCAGTTTTTCCATTTCTTCATACAGCCTGAACTGGCAGGCATTCCGGTCAATTTCACCTTTTGGAATGGCTAAAATCTTCACGATAATTTTATGTTCAGCTCCTGTTTTATTTTCTGTGTGTTCGGATACCAGAAATCCATCATACGGCAACAATTTTCATAAAATGAAGCCGTGGCAATCCCGTTTCGCGGAAGCGGTAAAACAGTATTATCATTTAAAATCTTTCCGTTTTCGATGGAAGCAATATGTTTTATATCTGTCTCCAGAATTGTTTCCAGTACTCTGCCATTATAATTCCCGTTTGGCAGTGCCAGTAATTCCGGCTTCACATTCACATATCCTTTGAGTTTTAATAAATTCAATACTATTTCTTCCTTTATCTTCACCTTGCTGCATTTCGACAACACGGGATGCGTATGGGTGTGTGCTCCAATGGACACCAAAGGATGCTGTGCCAGTTTTTTTAATTCATCAATGGTTATGACTACCCGTTTTAATTTCCCTTTCGCCTGATTATAAAGTTCCCGGTCAATGTTCCACCGTTCTTCTTCCGGTATTTCCATCAGTAATTTCACATTTTCCTTGTATTTATCCGGTAAATATTCCGTCAGTTCATGTTCCAGCGTGTCGCGGTCGTAACCGGTTTCAACCGGATAGGTGGGAATGAACAGGGTTAACGGGATGTTGTATTTTTCAATAACAGGTATCAGTTCAAGATTGCTGCGCCAGCCATCATCCAGTGAAAACCAGATTTTACACCCGTTGATTTCGTATCTACCTTCCAGAAAACCGGCTACCTCTTCTAACGAAATGAACTCAAAACCCTGTCTTAGTAGCCACCTGATGTACTTTTCAAACTCTTTTGCTCCCAGTTCGTGTGCATAAATACCTAAGATGCATGACTGTTTTTTCAATCGGGTTATTTCCTTTTTTAAGGCTCCCGAACAAAACAGACTTAAGGCTAATAAATATTTGGCAGCTTTTTTCACAAGCGTGTGTTCGGATAAAAGTCAAGGTCCTGGCTTTCAAAAGTGAAAAACCATGTCTTTATATTCTCCAAAAAAGTGATTTTATCCTTTTCCGTTGCCAGTGCCACCGGTTTTCTTCTGTTTGTTATTAGAAATCCTGCTTTTTCGAATGCTTTTACATAATCCGGGTGCTGAACAACCACATGGGCGACACGGCATTTCTGTTCCAGAAAGTAGGCCGTGGCAAAAGCTATCAATTCGTCCAAACTTTCTTTGGAAGTGGCAAATATTTCCGAAATGATCCCGATGTTTTGTTCAGGAGCGATGCCTGTTCGTAAAATAACAAATCCGGTTTCCCCGTCGTCGCCTGTTTTGTAAACAAACAATCGGTATTGTTTTGCCGGATGCTGTTCAAATTTCCATTTCAGATAGGCAGGACTATCGTTAGGAGCCCCCTCGAAATAATGTTGTATTTCAGCCCTGATCTTTAAAAAATCAGCGTTTTCAAAACCTGTTTCCCTGATGACAGAAAAACTATCCGTCCCCGGTAATTTTTTTCTCAGGTTTCCCGTTTTTTTGGCTGTGCGATACGTCAATAAAGGCGTTACTGTTTTTTTTAGTTTTCCCGACCTGTTAAGCAAGGCAGACAACCAGTGCCTGCCCGGATTTAACCGGTAGTTTTTCATCTTCAGATCCATGATCTGTTCTTTGCCGGCAAAAAGAGGCAGACTAAGGGTGAACGTATCGGGGAGTTCGATAGCCCCATGCATGCCCATGATCATATTACGAGTGGAAGCGGCAATGCTGATGGCCGTGTAGATGTCATGTTTCTTTATTAACAGGGTTTGCAGTTTTTTGGCGATGCCTTGTCCCCTGTATTCCGGCAGAACGAACAGGTTAATTCCCCACGAAAACCGGACTGGTCTGCCGGCGGCCATAAAATCCTGCGGAATAATGGTATAATGTCCGGCCACCTCCTTTTTTTCATCATCTATTGCCAGGTAAGTATTGGTTACCTGCTTGTTTTCGTGCAAAGGATTTTCGGTGTTCAACCACGACCAATACGGATCTATAAGAAACTCATACTTTTCCCTGTAGGC
>JAOZOO010000036.1:0-2203 GCA_029933225.1 Bacteroidales bacterium
CAGTTCCATCAGGATTATTTTTAACCTTTACTATTGCTTTGTATCTTTTAGCCATGAATATTTCTATTTCTTTGTACCATTCATCAAAAAAGTATGTAACTATAAAACAACCTTCTATTAACGGATACCTTTGGGCACCGCATCTCCCTTTTTTAATTTTAACAGGCAAAAAAGCCGAAGACTAATAAAAAACGGATATCTGTCAGACAGTACCGCAAGAGCAATTAACCGGTCTTTTTGCAGAAGACTGTTTTATAGTAAGTTCTTTATTTAACAATTGCACATACATACGGTTTTTTATTTTTTAATACATATTGTATTCTGCTTACAAGTTTTTTTGCAATTCTTATGATGGCCTTTTGTGAAGACATTCTTTTGGTTAGCTCCTGATAGGCCAATATTAAGGCAGGGTCATTCCTGATGGCAATCCAGGCACTCTCAATAATTGCCGTTCGCAACATCTTATTGCGACGCGTGGTAATATCCCCGGTTTTCTCCCTCTCACCTGTTGATTTTGTCGTAGGAACAAAACCTATATAAGAACAAAGATGGTCCAGGTTTTTAAAACGGCGTATGTCGCCAATTTCCGTTAATATGATCATCGCTGTTATAAGGCCTACTCCGGGAATACTCAACAATAAAGTGTAATTTTCCCTATATGTCTCTTTCTGGGAAAGCTCCCTGATTTGTCTGGTTGCTGTATATTTCTTTTTCCTTAATAGCTCTAACAGCTCCAGATGCTCATCCAGTACTTTTCTTGCGCTTTGGGTGGCAAATTCTATTTCCTTTAACCAAAGAATAAACTTTCTGGGCCAATTATTTTTTCCAGAAAATTGAACAGGTATTTCTATCCCGTAATAATGCATATGGGATTTTATCCTGTTTTTTGTCCTGGCTATTTCTTTTGAAAGTGTCTTGCGGTACCTGATAAAACTGCGGTCTCCTTCGGTTTCAATATCATGAACATAAATGGGGGTTAAATCGTTTTGACTTAACTGCCTGGCGATTTTCCTGCTGTCGCGGGAATCTTCTTTTTGTTTACGCTCTTTATCAGTTGTTGGAATGTCTGCCGGATTGACCACAATGTTTTTTATGCCCAAATTTAACAAATCTCTGTGAATTTTAAAGCCACAAAAACTTGCCTCATAGGCAGAATGGAAAGTGGCATTTGGAAAATTTTTGGTTAAATAATTCCTCAATGTCTCCGGCCGGGGATCCTGGGAAAAGGTTTTGAAGGGAGTATTTCCTACTACTATACTCACCATCCAGCTCTTTAAATGCGTGTCAAGACCTACAAAAATGTTTTGACCGCTAAAATCTAATTTTGTACTTTTGTTCATATTGTTTGTATTTTTACGTTCCGGGGACTAAATTACATTGGTCTCCGGAACTTTTCACATTACAAACATAGGGGCTAAAAAAGGGTAAATGACTAAACCCCAACCTGGATAAACCAGAAAAATCAAAAAACAAATTCCAAATAGTTAAATTCCAAACAGGTTTCGTGTTTGCTGTTTGTGATTTCTTGCTAAAAAATACACGAATGTTAGAAAGAAGAAACTAATTGTTAATTTCAAATTGACCTAAAGAATAACTAATGACTAAATTCAAAACAATAGAAACAGGTGAATCAAACGGTTTTGAAATTATGCTTTTGCCAAAGGCATTCCTTCGGAAGGATTTATTTAGCAATTAGGTCAATTAGAAATTTTTCCAATTTAACTCTCCCCCTCCACAATCCTCAATCCCAGTTCATCCAGTTGTTCCTGCGAAATGGGGGAAGGTGAATCAATCATCACGTCGCGGCCGGCGTTGTTCTTCGGGAAGGCAATGAAATCACGGATGGAGTCCTGACCGGCGAACAGGGCCACCAGCCGGTCGAAGCCGAGGGCGATGCCGCCGTGCGGCGGGGCACCGTATTCAAAGGCGTTCATCAGAAAGCCGAATTGGGCCTGGGCTTCTTCATCGGTGAAACCGAGCACTTTGAACATCCTTTTCTGAAGGTCGCGGTCATGGATACGGATGGAGCCCCCGCCAATTTCCACGCCGTTGATCACCAGGTCGTAGGCATTGGCGCTGACTTTGCCAGGGTCGGTTTCTAACAGGTGTTCATCTTCGGGCTTGGGTGACGTGAAAGGATGGTGCATGGCGTGATACCTGCCGCTCTCCTCGTCCCATTCCAGCAGCGGGAAGTCCACAACCC
>JAOZOO010000036.1:2303-4927 GCA_029933225.1 Bacteroidales bacterium
GCGTGATACCTGCCGCTCTCCTCGTCCCATTCCAGCAGCGGGAAGTCCACAACCCACAAGGGCTTGAAAACATCCGGGTTGCGCAGGCCGAGACGATTGCCCATTTCCAGCCGGAGCTCATTCAATTGTTTACGAGCGTCACCGGCTTCGCCGGAAAGCACAAGCATCAGGTCGCCCGGGTTAGCATCGAATTTTTCAGCCCATGCTTTCAAGTCTTCCTGCGTAAAGAACTTGTCCACTGATGATTTGAAAGTTCCGTCTTCATTGTATTTCACATACACCAGCCCTTTGGCGCCGATCTGCGGTTTCCTCACAAAGTCAGTCAGCTTGTCTAACTCTTTGCGGGAATAGGATGCACAACCCGGCGCATTGATGCCCACCACCAGTTCAACATCATCGAACACCCTGAATCCTTTGCCCTGAGCCACGTCGTTCAGCTCGACGAAAGTCATCCCGAAACGGATGTCCGGTTTGTCGCTTCCGTAGTTTTTCATGGCCTCGTCATAAGTCATGCGGGGAAGCTTTTCGATATCAATTCCCTTTACAACCTTAAATAGATGGCGTGTAAGTCCTTCAAAAGTGTCCAGCACATCATCCCTTTCCACGAATGCCATTTCACAGTCAATCTGAGTGAATTCCGGCTGGCGGTCGGCACGCAGGTCTTCGTCACGGAAACATTTCACCAACTGGTAATAACGATCGTAGCCGGCAATCATCAGCAACTGCTTAAAGGTCTGCGGCGATTGCGGCAGTGCATAAAACTGTCCCTGATGCATCCTTGAAGGCACAACAAAGTCGCGGGCACCTTCCGGTGTGGATTTGATCAGGTAAGGGGTTTCTATTTCGAAAAAATTCTGGCTGTCGAGATATTTCCGTGTTTCCAGCGAAAGCCGGTGGCGCAGGGCAAGATTGCTTCTCAAAGGGTTTCTGCGCAAATCAAGATAGCGGTATTTCATGCGCAACTCTTCGCCGCCGTCGGTTTCGTCTTCGATAGTAAAAGGAGGTACCTTGGAGGGGTTCAGTATTTCCAGGGCTTCAAGGTCAATCTCAATATCTCCGGTCGGCATCTTCGGGTTTTTGGATTCCCGCTCGATGACTTTCCCTGACACTTTGATCACATACTCCCGGCCCAGCGAACGGGCTTTTTCCACAAGGGCTTTGGCGGTACTACCTTCTTCCAGCAACAACTGGGTGATGCCGTAACGGTCGCGCAGGTCAATCCAGATCAGGCCGCCTTTGTCGCGGATGCGCTGTACCCAACCGGTAAGTGTGACTTGTTTGTTGACATCTTCAATTCTTAACTCGCCGCAGGTGTGTGATCGTAACATATTGTTTCTTTGTTGTTTGTATTATTATTGTTTGTGCTTCAAAAAGCGCTGCGAAATTAAGAAAAAGACGGTGAAACGGAGAAAATAATTAACTTTGGAAGATAAAGGTTTTTTAGCTGTTACACAAAGTACCGCAAAGAAGCCACAAAGAACCGCAGAGGTAAAATATAACCTAAAGAGATGACTGAAAATGAGCTTTCAAAAATAATTATCGGTTGTGCCATTGAAGTACATAAGCAATTAGGCCCCGGACTTCTGGAATCTGCTTATCAGGAATGTTTGTTTTTCGAACTAAAAAAAGCAGGATTAATGGTTCGGAAAGAAGTTCCAATGCCAATTGTGTATAAAGAAATAAAACTCGATCACGGATACCGGATTGATTTATTAGTGGAAGAAAAAGTTGTAGTTGAAATAAAAACTGTTGATGCATTTAATGATGTTCATCTGGCCCAGGTACTGACTTACCTGTGTCTTGGAGAGTATAAACTTGGGTTACTTTTTAATTTTCAAACTACCGTCTTGAAAAACGGCATAAAAAGAATAATAAACTAAAATGAGCTAAATCTTTGTGTCACTTTGCGTCTCCTCTGTGTAGCTTCGTGAAATAGCTTATCACAGAAAGCCGGAGTTATTTCATAACAAAAAAAGAAAAATATATTTATGAAAGGTCACAACTATTTATACGACAAATACCACAGAATTTATCCGATTTAAAGAATGAAAAAACAACGTACTGATAAAATTAAACTACCCCTCACCTTCAAAGATGTTCAAAGCCGTCAATTATCACGGAAAACTTTTCTGAAATCTGTTGCAATGGCCGGAGTGCTGTCGCAATTGCCGTGGATAAACGCATTTGCCAGCACAAAGCAAAAGCTTACCGTGTTGAACGAAAAACAACTTTCCATCCTCTCTTCCGTCCAGCAAATCCTTCTCCCTGCCGACGGCAACGGTCCTGGTGCTTCCGACATCCATGCTACAGAATATCTGTTATGGGTACTCTCCGACCCTGTAAAAGACCCTGACGAAGTACAATACATCGTCAACGGCATTGGCTGGGTGAACGAAACAGCAGACGAAACATTTTCAAAATCATACAACGACCTGACCCAACAGGAAAAAGAAAAGCTTATCGAAAATATCTCACAAGAAAGCTGGGGAGAAAGCTGGCTCTCGATCATCCTGACTTTCATTTTTGAAGCCCTTTTGAGCGACCCGCAATACGGTGGCAATCCTGATGGCACCGGCTGGAAATGGTTGAATTTCACCCCCGGTCAGCCCCGCCCTACGCCGGAA
>JAOZOO010000036.1:5027-6666 GCA_029933225.1 Bacteroidales bacterium
CTTTCCAAAGCCGGATACAACGTGGTGGTATTGGAAAAAGGACCCTGGCTGAAAACCAAAGATTTCGATAAAGATGAAATCGTGGCCACACGCCGGAGTGTTTACACACCCAACCTGAAAGATGAACCGCAGGTTCTTGAGCGGCTTGAAGATGGCGAATGGATTGCCCGTTCTACTTACGAAACCGGTAACGACTTCTGGAACGGCAACATGATCGGCGGATCGTCCAACCTGATGAGTGGCTACTTCCACCGGATGAAACCCAATGATTTCCGGCTCCTTTCCGTTTACGGACCCATCGAAGGCGCCAATGTGGTTGACTGGCCTATCGCGTATTGGGAAATGGAACCGTTTTTTACAAAGGTAGAAACTGAAGTCGGGGTTTCCGGACGTGTGATCAATCATTCCACGCTCGAACCCCGATCCACACCCGACTTTCCTTATCCGCCGCTGGCGGAGAATATTGTCTCCAAATGGATTGATAAAGCCACCCGGTCATTGGGTTACCAGTCTGTCCCCGTTCCGCGGGCCATCCTTTCACACTCCGATGGAAAACGCAACAGTTGTTATTACTCCAACTTTTGCGGTAGCTACGGCTGCTCTTCCGATGCCAAAAGCAGCTCGAGGGTAGCGCTGATAGATAAAGCGCTGGAAACAGGAAACTGCACCCTGCTCCCCAATGCTAAAGTGTATTACCTTGAAACAAACAATCAAGGAAAAGTGGTCAGGGTCTGGTATTACGATATGGAAGGAGAACGGCAGTTTATTGAAGCCGGCATTTTTGTTGTGGCTGCCCAGGCGGTGGAAACCTCCCGGCTGTTACTCATGAGCAGGAATCCCGATTTCCCCAACGGGCTGGCCAACAACTCGGGACAGGTAGGGAAAAACATTATTTTTTCTGCAGGAGGGCTGGGACAGGGACAATTTTATCTGGATGACCTCCCGCCGGATGATGCCGTGCAACTGATGGTTCCAGGCGTGTTCGTCAACCGGGCCATCCAGCACTGGTATGAAATTGACGACCCCGCATTCGACGGCAAAGCCAAAGGGGGAACTGTGGATTTTCTTTTCGAACATCCCAATGCCATCGGACGGGCCATCCGCCGGAAATGGGATGAAAACGGAAACCTGAAATACGGATGTGCTTTGAAAAAAGACCTGAAGGAATATTTCACCAAACAGCGAAAACTAAAATTTGAAGTTTTCGTGGACTGGCTGCCGACAAATGATTGCTTTGTTACATTGGATAGCCAGGTGAAAGACAAATGGGGCGACCCGGTAGCAAGAATCCGAACGGGTTACCATCCACATGACATCAAAGTGGGGGAATACCTGGCGGAAAAAGCGGAAAAAGTGTTAGAAAAAATGGGGGTAAAAAACATCCGCTCCTCCATAAGCGGGGCACCGCCACCTAACCTGCAAGCCGGAGGTTGCCGTTTCGGCGATGACCCGGCCACCTCGGTGCTGGACAAGAATTGCAAAGCACATGAAGTGAAAAACCTGTATGTAACCGACGGCAGTTTCATGCCCACAGGCGGCAGCGTCACCTATACGTGGACAATCTATGCCAATGCCTTCAGGGTGGCGGAGAAAATTAAAGAACATGCAGCACGGATGTGAAATTACAAATTTCAAACTC
>JAOZOO010000036.1:6766-20195 GCA_029933225.1 Bacteroidales bacterium
CAAAAATCAAACAAATTCCAAGTTTCAAATTACAAACTATAGTTTTCAAAAACCCGATTTTTGATTTTTAAAATAAGTCTATAGTTTTGAAAACTGATTTTTAGCATTTGTTTTGAATAAACGGTAACCGTTGGAAACTACAGATAAAATCTTTGCTGCCGGAAAGATCGGTGGATTGCAATTAAAAAACCGGCTCATCCGTTCCGGTTGTTTCGAGGGTATGTGCCAAAACGGACAAGTGACGGACAACCTCATCGAACACCACCGTCGGCTGGCCGAAGGGGATTTAGCCATGACCACAGTGGCTTATTGTTCCGTGAGCCATGACGGCAGGACGTTTGAACATGAACTGTGGATGCGTGAGGAAATTGTGCCGGATCTGAAACGACTTACGGATGCGGTTCACAAAGAAGGAGCTGCCGTTTCCATTCAGCTCGGTCACAGCGGCTTTTTTACAAGCAAGGATGTTATCGGCAAACGGCCGCTCGGTGCATCCCCGAAACTGTGTGTCTTCACCATGTCATACTGCCGTGAAATGGCCAAAGAAGACATAGAAGAAAAAACGACTGACTTTGTTCATGCCGCCCAACTTGCCCGTTCCGCCGGTTTTGATGCAGTGGAAATCCATGCCGGGCACGGTTACCTGTTGAGCCAGTTCCTTTCGCCGTGGACTAATAAGCGGAAAGATGAGTTCGGTGGAACACTCGAAAACCGCTTGCGATTTCCAACGATGGTCATCCGGGAAGTCCGCAAAGCACTGGGGGCTGATTTTCCCGTGCTGGTCAAGATGAATCAGCGGGACGGCATGGCCACGGGTATTGAAATTGAAGATGCCGTACAGATAGCCAAGGCATTTGAGGAAGCGGGCGCCAGTGCCCTGATACCGAGTGCCGGGTTTACCTCCAAAGTGCCGTTCCTGATGCTTCGCGGCAACCTTCCGGTGAAGGAAATGAGTGAAAACAGGCCGAAACTGACGGACAGAATCGGACTGAAGCTGTTCGGCCGTTTTATGGTGCCGGAACATAAATATGAACCTTTGTTCCTTTTTGAAGGTGCCAAAAAAATCAGGGAAGCCGTCAGTATTCCGGTCATTTACATCGGAGGTGCCGAATCGCTGGAAACCATACAAAAAGTCCGTGAGGCCGGATTTGATTTTGTGCAAATGGGAAGAGCCACCATCCAGGACCCTGACTTTGCGAAAAAACTGCAGTCGGGAGAATTTACGAAATCCCCCTGCGACCATTGCAACCGTTGTGTAGCCGCGATGGATGCAGGTGGCGTATATTGTGTGTCGAACGAAGTAGGGTTTTTGGAGTGAACAAACTCCCCAGGATTTTTACTATTGGAAAAATGGTATTCTCATTTTATATGTCTCTATTTTCAGAAATTGTGTTACCTTTGGTGACGCAATTTATATAAATACAGACACTATGATTGACCGTATTATAAAAAATAAGTTGACAGAAAACATAAAACCTGGAAAAGTAATTGGTTTATTTGGTGCCAGAAGAACCGGAAAAACTGTGTTGATGGATTCTCTTTACGATGAAATGAACAATCTTAAAATATTAAAAGTCCATGGTGAAAATCTTGATGTTGCAGAAATATTGTCAAGCCAGCGGTTAAGTTTGTTAAAAAATCTTTTGAAAGGTTATAACACTTTGTTCATTGATGAGGCCCAGAAAATACCAAACATTGGAACCAATCTTAAGCTTATCGTAGATAATTTTCCGGATATTGCTGTATTTGTCACCGGTTCTTCGTCATTTGATTTACACCAGAAAATTGGAGAACCTTTAACCGGAAGGGGAAGAAATTTTATGCTTTTTCCTTTTGCACAGGCAGAACTTGATGAAGATTTTCTTACTGCAAAAGAAAACCTGCCGGAAAGATTGGTGTTTGGATATTATCCGCAAGTGGTGTTAGCTGAAAGTAAAGAAGAAAAAAACAGCGTGCTGGATTCAATTAAAAACGGCTATTTACTCAAAGATATTTTAGAGCTCGATAATCTGAAAAATTCTTTGTTTATCTTAAACCTGTTGCGGCTGATTGCATTTCAGATTGGCAATGATGTATCCTTGTCCGAATTGGCATCAAATTTACAGGTCAGTAGAAAAACTGTAGCAAGATACCTTGATTTGCTCGAAAAAACATTTATTATTTTCCGCCATAACGGATACAGTCAGAATTTGAGAAAAGAATTTGCAAAATCACCTCGCTATTATTTTTGGGATAATGGAATACGGAATGCAATAATATTAAATTTCAATTCATTAAATTACAGGGACGATATCGGAAAATTATGGGAGAATTATTGCATTTCGGAAAGAAAAAAAATGAACCATTACAGGCAACGATTTTTGAATTATTACTTTTGGCGCACTTATGACCAAAAAGAAATAGATTTAATCGAAGAATCTGATGGAAAGTTAAACGGATTTGAAATGAAATGGAAACCGGGGAAAACCAAAATACCGAAAGAATTTTTGAAAACCTATAAAAATTCTTCTTTTCAGGTGATAACCCCGGAAAATTATCTTGATTTTATTCTCTGATCAAAGAAAAATCAAACTCCCCCCGTCAAACAACGGCCCGTCGTAAAGCTCAATGATTTGATATTCCTGGAGAAAAGACCTTATTTCCTCCCCTTCCGGGTAATGGTTCAGGTTACCAATAAAGAATATTGTATCTCCTGACACCCCGCATGTACCACCAATAAAACCGTGGTCAAAACCGGGCAACAGGATGCCTTTAGGATTTACAAACAACACTTCCAGATCATTTTTAATTAATGCTTTTTTAATCCCTTTGTCGGAAGTAATGAACCGGTTGTCTTTTAACGGGATCAGATTGCAGCGGGTATAGCCCTGATTGACGTGAATGAACTGTTTGTCAGCACATAATCTTTTCAAAACCGGGTCGGTATGTTTCTCATGATGAATGATAAATTCCGGGGTCACCACTGCATTGAGACGGGCGCTATCAGGGTAAACATTGCCTGTTTCCATTCTTCCAAATACAAAATTAACTTTTTCGGTTTTCAGCTCTTCGATAAACGAATCAGGCAAATTTGGAGCGACAACAAACTCATTATCAGTCTGACAAAAGAAAATATCAGGATGGCTGGAGATGGCCGGATAGGTAATGTCTTGTGTTTCGAGAAAAATGACCTGCCCGTATTGTTTGAGGCTTCGTTGTGCTTCATCAGGGATTTTCTTATCAGCAATAATGATCATTTGTCAAATCTTTTCCTGAAAATTCAAAGATAAAAATTTGCCCGTTCTTTCGGAACAGACTATTTTTACAAAAAAAATAATCCCGATGAAACAAAAACCAAAAGATCTGTTCGTCATACTTTTTATTTATCTGATCGCGTTGGGGGCGGCCATTCTTACGTTACGATATGCTCCCATATCGAGCATGCTTTGGAAGACAGCAGTTGCCAATGGCGTAGCCACAGTGATCGTTTTTCTTTTTAGTGTGAAATATAATAATTCATGTGTTTTTGATCCTTACTGGAGTGCTGCACCGGTTTTCATATCGCTTTACTGGTTGCTGAAATCAGGCCACGAAGGTTTTCTTTACAAGATCATCTGGATACTCATTGTTTTCTGGGGTGTACGGCTGACCTGGAACTGGATTCTGCGCTGGGACGGCTTTAAAGATGAAGACTGGCGCTATGTGAATATCCGGAAAAAAACCGGAAAATGGTACTGGGTGGTTAGTTTCTTTGGAGTTCATGTGTTCCCGTCAGCGTTAATGTTTATCGGGTTGGTACCTGTTTATTTCACCATGATTTCACCCCCGGAACATCCGGGATCGTGGTGGGTGCTGCTGGCTTATTTGTTTACGAATGCTGCTATTTTGCTTGAAAAAACAGCGGATGACCAATTGCGAAGGCATCTGAAGGCTACCGAAGGGAGGAATGTCAGGATACAAACCGGCGTATGGCTGGTTCTGAAATATCCGAATTATCTCGGTGAAATGATGTTCTGGTGGGGATTGTTCTTTTTTGCCGTAGCCGTGGACAGAGACCTGTGGTGGACCGTTTTCGGCCCCGCAGCCATCACCTTACTGTTTTTATTTATCAGTATTCCCATGATGAGAAAAAGGGTGAACCGCAAAACGTTTGAATAACCTTTGGCTTTTAACTGAGAGAAAAAGAATTTGAAACATCAAACAACAATTATATGATTGCCGATCTTTTTGCTGCGATTAAAGAATTTTTACCGCTTATTATCTCCTTGATCATTGTACTTTTTGTGTTGTGGCTTGCCAACCGGTTATTGCTCAAACGGAAAGTAAAATTAAACCCCGAAACAGTCCTGACAAGGCAGATGATCATGATCGGCTTATCGGTTCTCGGCCTGATCTTCGTGTTGTTAAGCATTCCGATGTCGGAAGCTACCCGCGGACAGATTTTAAGCTTGCTCGGCATTGTGTTTACCGGTATCATTGCGTTTTCATCCAGCAGTTTAATTGCCAATATGATGAGTGGGTTGATGATACGGTTTATCAAAAGCTTTCACGCGGGTGATTTTATACGGGTGAATGACCAATTCGGCAGGGTGACCGAAGTGGGGCTGATGCATACCGAAATCCAGACCGAAGACCGCGACCTGGTGACTTTGCCCAATATTTACCTGATGACCAACCCGGTGAAAGTTGTACGTAATTCGGGCACGATCATTTCAGCCACTGTTTCGCTTGGATACGATGTCGAACATTCCAATGTTGAAGAACTGATGAAAAAGGCTGCCGAAGCCGCCGGATTGAAAGACCCGTTTGTGCTTGTTATTGACCTGGGTGATTTTTCGGTTGCTTACCGTATTGCCGGGTTTTTGGAAGAGGTGAAAAATCTGCTTACTGTACGTTCCAACCTTCGCAAGCAGGTACTTGACACCTTGCATAATGCAGGAATTGAAATCGTTTCTCCTAATTTTATGAATACCCGGAACCTCGACGAAAAAACGAAAACCATTCCCCGTAAGCGGGTTAAAAAAGAAAAAAGAATCACAAAAAAAGAAGATACGCCTGAAAAAATTATTTTCGACAAAGCCGATGAAGCAGAAAATCTGGAACAGCAAAAAGAAAAATTTGATGAGTTGTTGAAACAACAGGAAGAGTTGAAAAAAGAGCTGAAAACTGCGAAAGGCCGGCAAAAAGAAAAAATAACCGTTGAAATAAATTTGAATGAAAAACGGCTGACCGCAATGGAAGAAAGAATCAAAAAGATGTACGAGGAAAGTAAGAAGGATTAGTGAGTGGCGATTTGTGAGTAGTGAGTGGTGATTTGTGAAGTTGGTGCGGGGTGCGGGGTGCGAGTTGCTAATCCGGATGAGCGTGGGTAAAAAATTGAAAAAACAACAGAAAATTATCTAACCAGGATCATGAAAATAATACCAGCCGATCAGTTTGTCACGCGCATACACGATATCTGGTATAACCAGTGGTTCCTGCTGACCAGCGGTGATTTTAAAAAAGGAGATTACAATACCATGACCGTGGCGTGGGGTTTTTTCGGTATCATGTGGAGCAGGCCCATGGCTGCCGTGGTCGTCAGGCCGACACGCTTTACTTTTGGTTTTATGAACCGGTACGATACATTTACGCTCACTGCATTTGACCATAAATACGAAGATGACCTGATGTTGCTCGGGACCAAATCGGGAAGAGACGGTGACAAGATTGCCGAAACCCGTCTGACACCGGTTGCATCAACTGTGGTGGCTGCCCCCGCTTTCAAAGAAGCCGAACTCATCGTGGAATGTAAAAAAATGTACTGGGATGACTTCAAACCGGAACATTTCCTCGATCCGTATATCAAAACAAAATATCCCGGGAAGGATTATCATCGCATGTATTTCGGAGAGGTAGTGTATATTGAGGGGGAGGAAAAATATTTTACCCAATAGAAATTATCATTAAACTTGTACAATTATTTCATTATCAACCTAAAATCATCAATTATGGATATCATGTCTGTTCTTATTTTTCTTGCCATCGGCGCCGTAGCCGGATGGCTGGCCGGTTTGATCTTTAAAGGCGGGGGCTTTGGATTGCTCTGGAACATCATCATCGGCATCGTGGGCGGTATAATCGGCGGATGGCTTTTTGGCGGATTTTTCGGCGAAGGCATGCTTGGCGGAATCGTTACGGCTGTTCTGGGAGCGATCATATTGCTCTGGATAGCCAGTATGGTCAATAAGAAATAAATCAAACCACGAAAAATGCTTCCCGGCGGGCAATCTGCTTGTCGGCAATGAATTTTACGGCTTTATAACGTGTTAACAGACGTTTCCGGTTTTTTCCTTTATATCCGACAGCATAATTCAGTTCTTTTTCAGGAACATGAATTATGAGTGTTTTGTGCTTTGTTTTTTCCGGGATGGTTTTCAGCAGATTCCACCATATTTCCGTCAGTACCAGTTCCCGGAAAGAGGGATGAAAAGGTCCGGCAGTGAGTTCGTCGCCTGACAATAAACCTTCTGATGGATGTAATCCTACACGGATGACTTTCACCCCTGCATTCTCAAAAACAGGCAGTATCTCTTTTACCCAATCCACGGCTTCGTCCAGTGTCAGGGGTTGATATTTTCCGTTTTTGTACCATTGATGGAGAGCGGTATCCTTTATCACGACCGTGGGGTAAATCCGGGTGTTGGAAGCGCCCAGATCAATAATTTTCCGGGCTGTCGCCAGTGATTTCTCCAGGGTATCTCCCGGCAGGCCGATCATCATTTGCAATCCTAAATCGAAACCATGATCAAGAATTTGTTTTGCCGCTTCGGTGGTTTGTCCCGCCGTATGTCCCCGGTATGATTTTTTCAGCACTTCGTCATCAAAAGACTGCGCCCCCAACTCGATGGTGGTGACATTCATTTTTTTCAGCAATTCCAATACCTTATCGTTGATATAATCAGGACGGGTGGAAAGACGAATGCCCTGAATTTTCTTTTTTTTGATGTACGGTTGAACCAGTTCCAGGAAATGTTGTTGTTGCTGTAAAGGTATTCCCGTAAAACTTCCTCCGAAAAAGCCAATCTCTATTATTCTTTCCTTTTCTTTAAATGTCTTCAAATGGTTTTCAATGATAAAAATGATTTCACTGTCTTCCGGAACCAGTTGCTTTCCCGTAATCTTTCGCTGATTGCAAAACACACACTGGAAAGGGCAGGCCAGCTCGGGAATAAATACCGGTATGGTGTAATGTTTTTTACTCATGATTTTGTCAGACTCCGACACAATGCTCAGAAAAGCCCGAAATTACGGCAATCCGAAATACGAGATATTAAAAATTTACGTTTCATAACTCGTAGCGATATTCTTAAAGAGGAATAACATTTTTTGAATAGCTTTGCATGCTTTAAGAAACGCCGGATTTCCGGTAATGAATTTAATTGAATTTTAACATGATAAAAATGAAACACATGCCACAAAATCTTTCAAGGATAGTCATGGCCATGCTTGTGGTTATTATTGCGCTGGGCGGTGCCACAAGTTGTAAGAGCAAAAAGAAATTAGCAGCCGAACAGGCCGCTGCTGCTTATGCAGCCAAGGTTGACCAGGCCAAAAAAGACCTGAACGCCATCATCAACGGCACTACGGACTGGCCGCTTGATCAGCAACGTCAAAGGGTTAAAAATATCAAAGATGAGAATTTTGACGATCCCGAAATACAGAAACTGATCACCCTGGCAGAAAAAGAAATTGACCTGCAACAGGCCGAGCTGGACCGGAAGGCTGAAGAAGAACGGTTGCGAAAAGAGGAGGAAGCGAAAAAACGGGCGGCACAATCGGAGTATGCCGTACTGAATAATCAGTTTAAGGCCATTGCCGGCGCCCAGGGTTTTAACGAAGCCAACCAACAGATTGACATGGCGCTGCAACAGTTTGCAAGTCCTGATGTGCCGGTGCTGATCATCATCAGCCAGGCTAACGGCGAAAATGATTATGACAGGCCCACCACGGCAAAACAGTTTCTTGAGTTACTTAAAGACACCAAAAAGTATAATTACAAGGTGGAAACGGTAAAACGGGACAGTTTGGGTAAAATAACGGAAATCGAATTTCTTAAAATCTGGTAAACCATGAAAAAAGTAACTTATTTATTGATAATGATCCTGGGGTTCGGAAGCATCACCGTTTCGGCGCAGGATAATATTAGTCCTGAACGTAAACAGGCCATTGACAGTCTGGCGCTTGAAAAAGTCCGCGACCTGAGTAAATACATTACGCTGATTGGCGACAAATCCACTCCGTGGAGCGAGGCCAACCGTGTGATCGACCGTGCCGAAGAATTATTCATGCAGGGCAGTGAGATCGGCGTTTCTTCGCTCACACGCAAAGAGATCAATTATTACGGCATCCGTGAATATTTTGAGCGGCTGATGCGCCTCAATTACAGCAAGGTGGAGATCACCTGGTACAATATTGAATATGTGAGTGACCTGCAAAGACAGCCTGACGGAACTTATGTGGGCGTGATCACTATCTTCCAGAAGTTCAAAGGATACGACAAGGAAGGTAAGCTGGTTTATCAGGATACGACCAAAAAAGACATCACCGTTTATGTCAAGCGCAAACAGACGCAGATCGGGGGCCGTTTGATCGGTTTCTGGGATGTGCTGCTCGGTGATATCCGGGTGAAGGAAACGACAATTTAATCCGGGATTCTACGTCCGGGCTTAATCTTTTACCAATGCCGGTGTCCTCACCGGCATTTTTCATTGTCATTTTTTCGGTGACGGTTTCATCATCAATGTTTTTTGTACGTCGTTTCACCTATGGCATAAGAATTCATCAGGATTAAAAAACCGGGGTCCACGTTAAAAAAGAAACTCACCTACTTATGCGGCCCAACAGTTGCATAAACCTGCCAGACCATTTCCAGACCCGATTCTGATAATGAGTCGAAACCTTTCAGCTAACCAAAATGTAACATTTATTTGTAACCATGTTGTTAGTTAAACTTCAAGATACTTATTTCGGGTAAATTCCGTTTTCAGGAATACACTAATTTTGCCAATCTTAAATTCAACCATGAGAATATCACATTTATTAATAGCTACCCTGCTGATATTTGCAGCAGCAGTGAACATGAACGGACAATCGGGTTCATTGAACGGATTTGCCGAAGACGAAACCGTGCTTTATACCATGAACAAGCAGGTGGGACAGTTTATCAAACGGTTCAACATGGAAGAAGACCAGTTCGGTAAGACTCTGTCTGACAACGATAAACGTTACAGGAACAATAAATTGCGGGCAAAGCTTCTGCCTGAAATGTTCGACAAATACAATCCGAGAACTTCCGGTAAGCTCAAGCAGTTTTTCATTGAGG
Organism: Bacteroidales bacterium; assembly: GCA_029933225.1. Lineage (GTDB taxonomy): Bacteria > Bacteroidota > Bacteroidia > Bacteroidales > F082 > JAADID01. Next base: position 16,110 of record JAOZOO010000036.1, read on the forward strand.
ATGTGACCAGCAAAGACAGCGCCATATACCTTAATTTTCTGGACAAAGACTGGTTTGCCGAGGTATCCGCCACTTTTTATGCCGATGGCGCCGAGGTGAATATCATTTTGTACCTGACACTGGAAAAGGAAAATCTGGGATCGAAATGGATCATCAGCAATGTGTGGTACAGCTATTTCCCCAGTTTGTTCCCAACCATTGACTCGGCCGAACACGCCAAATATTTCCTGCATCCCCAGAGCCACGAACTGGACTTTATGAACCTGCATAAAGCCCTGACACGACCTGACCGCATACAGTACTATGCATCCGATCACTACCGGCCTGATTTCCTCACCCTTTTCTTTTACCAGATGAAAACAGGCGACCTGAAATTCAAACAGATCAATGATGTGAAGTTCCATTTTTTCCAGATACCGCACTGGTATTTTGAGATATCTTATTTCAACCGGAATGATACCAACTCAGGCTGGCTGATCTCGAATTTGCAATACATTAGCGAAAAGGATAAAGAAAAACTCATCAAAACATACACAATATGTTCCGCAGACGAATAACATTTATTTTACTGGTTACCGGTATTTTTTTTATTCCCGGAATCTTTGCCCAGGAAAGCAAACAACTTACACCTGAAGAAGTTAAAAACTATTCTGACCAGTGTAAGAACATGATAAAGTACCTGGAAGGGACATTTAATTTTCTTGGCGATTCCACACAGGTGCCCGCTGAAAAAGAGATCATCATCAACGACAGTTACCTGAAAATCTTCCAGAGTGACGAAACACAGATTGAAGATGACCTTGATCCCGATCGTGAAGTGCCCATCATGAAAGATGTGCAGGCTTACATGAAAGACATCGTTTTCTTTTTTAAAAATGTAATATTCGCCTTTGAGGTATCCGATATTACGCCGCTGGTGGGTGAGAATGGTGAGATTGTCTTTAAAGTTACCATGAACCGTAACCTGAAAGGCATAACCATAAAAAATGATTCGATAGACAACAACCTGACACGATATGTGGAGATCAACCTCAACCCGGTACAGAACGACCTGAAAATAGCCAGTATTTATACTACAAGGCCCAGCATGAACACAGAATTGAAATACTGGTGGGAAAATATGGCCGAAAGCTGGAAGATGTTTTTCAGCGACACCACCACCATCGTTTACGATACGCTCCCTTTTTACAAAATCACGGCATTTACTGACAGCGCCCTGATGCTCAACAGGTGGCAGCCCGACCTGCGGATTGACACCCTGTTGGTTTATGAAGGCGACACGGTTACTCCCTCACGAGTGCCCGATTCGTTACGACAGTTCGCAACAGTCTATGTTGACAGTACGATCCATTATCTGCTGGTAACGGATACAATTCCTGTGAATGTTGATACGATCTATCAGATACTGGAGAAATTCAAAAGGATTAAAACGCTGAATATTTCAGGACAACATTTGTTGACCAACCTTGCCCCAGTACGTGAACTGACCGATCTGGTCGAAATAAACCTTTCCAACACCCTGATTGATGACCTGTCGCCGCTGACAAACCTCAATAAACTAACTACCCTTAACTGCTCTTCTACAAAAGTCACTTCGCTGGAACCTTTGCGCTATGCATCAAATCTGAAGGAACTGGATTGTTCAAATACAGGCATTGCAGATATCACGATGATCGAAGGGCTGAAAAATCTTAACTTTCTCAATTTGACTCATACTCCCATATCCGATATTCAAACGATTGCCAACCTGGCGGGATTGAGTCGCCTTGACCTGTCCTATACACAAGTAACAGACTTGTCACCCTTATCGGGGTTGCCGGCGCTGACCGACCTGAGTATTGCCGGCACTTCAATTACTGATCTGACACCGCTTTCAGAAATCTCCACGCTGCACAACCTGAACATTGACAACACGATACTTACAAACGTCAGCCCGCTGGACTCGCTGCAAAACCTGCATATCCTGCAAGCCAACAACAGCAAACTCAATGACATTACTTCTCTTTCCGGACTACCCTCGCTGAAATATATTTATTGTGACAATTCGGGAATTGATGAAGAAAAGGCGACCCGCTTTATGGAAAAAAATCCGCAGTGCCTTGTTATTTACAATACCGAGAAGCTGGAACAATGGTGGGAAAACCTGCCTGGCGTTTACAAAGACCTCATCAAAAAACGGCTGAATACAGGCGACAGCATAACCACCGAAGAATTACACAGGATCATCAGCATCACGGAGGTTGACCTCTCCTCGTTAAATGAAATACGGGATATTTCTCCGCTCAGCATGTTACACCGTCTCGAAAAAGTAAATCTTGAGGCAACAGGCGTGAGTGACCTTAGCCCGCTGGCCGAGCTGAATAACCTGCAGGAACTGAACATCAGCTATTCCTCTGTCCAAAACCTGGAATCTTTGAGCAAGCTGACCAACCTGAAACTAATCAATTGTGAGTACACCGAGGTCAGCGACCTGCTCCCGCTCGTAAACAACCGCGACCTACAGAAAGTTCTTTGCGACCATACCAATGTGGACCAAAATAATGTACTGAAATTCAGAAAAGAACTGCCCACATGTCTTGTGCTCTGGCAAAGTGAATTTTTGGAGAAATGGTGGAAAGGCCTCAACAGTGCCTGGAAAAAAGAATTTGAAAAACAAATGAAATTTGATGGTAATTATGATGCCGAGAACCTTCAAAAGCTTGTGAACCTGCATAAAATAACCATCATGGATGACCATGATATTTATAATCTGATGCCTTTGAGTATTTTCAAAGAGTTGGAAGTGCTGACTGTAAGCAACACCAAAATAAAAGATATTGATCCCATTGTTGACCTCCCCTACCTGACGGAACTGAATGTGCCGAACAATCCCATTTTTGAAATGCCGGAAATCGTTAAAATGCAGGGGTTGAAAAAACTGAATATTGAAAATACTTCAATTGAAGACCTCGAAAACATCATGCAGCTTACTCAATTGCAACAACTGAATATTGCAGGTACAAAGATCAAAAAGCTGAAAGGAATTGACAAACTGGCCAATCTCGAAACGCTCGTTATCAACAATACGGATATAAAAAGTTTGAAAGGAATTGAGAAACTTCCCAAACTGAAGGACCTGAAATGTTACAGGACAAGTATCAAAGAGTCAAAAATCGAGGACTTTAAAAAACAATATCCGGCGATAAAAGTGGAATATTATTAGATCATGCTTTCCAAAAATGACAAATTAAGTTATTCGGAAGGGATCATTTCAATTGTTGCAAATTTTGTCCTTTTCGGATTAAAATACTGGGCAGGGGTTGTTTCGGGTTCCGTGGCGCTCATCGCCGATGCCTGGCATACGCTTTCCGATTCACTGAGCTCCGTTTTTGTTGTGGCAGGGGTTAAACTGTCTTCCAAAAAACCGGATAAGGAACACCCGTTCGGACACGGCCGCTGGGAGCAGATCACTTCCATCTTCATCGGGTTTCTCCTCGGCATCATTGCTTATGAATTTCTAAAAGAATCCATTGACCGGTTTACCAACAAGGAGGCGGCCCATTTCGGAACGATCGCCATTGTGGTGACTGTAATCTCCATTCTTGTGAAAGAAGGGCTGGCACAGTATGCATTTTATATCGGGAGGGTGACAAAAAACCAGACCGTAAAAGCCGATGGGTGGCATCACCGCACCGATTCATTGTCTTCGGTGGTGGTGCTGGCGGGTATCATGCTGCGGAATTATTTCTGGTGGATCGACAGTGTGCTGGGGATCATCATTTCGCTGATGATTGCTTATGCCGCCTATAAAATTATCAGGCAGCCGATCAACAAATTGCTGGGAGAAAAACCCAACGAAGAATTGCTGGATCAGATCAAATCGATCATCAGCGAAATCGAACCGCGCGACCTTCATCCGCATCATTTTCATATTCACAATTACGTGAGGCATACCGAGCTGACCTTCCACATTAAGTTTGAGAAAGACCTTGATATTGATACGGCGCACCGGATTGCCACAAAAATAGAACAGGCCATCCGCGAACGGCTGAACATCGAATCCACCATCCACATCGAGCCGCTGGGGGTGAAGCACCGGGGGGATAT
>JAOZOO010000036.1:20295-26884 GCA_029933225.1 Bacteroidales bacterium
TCCGGCAATTCGCCGTAAACCAATTTACTGAAATTTGAAAAATAAGTTGATTTCAACTTGTCCCAGACATCTTTTCTTTCTTTAAAAATCATCCCTTCTACAGGATGATTTTGTAACCACTCATTACCGCTTTTAAAACTCAAAAAATCATCATTTGCCACTTGGACTAATAAATATTCAAATTCATCAGACCTGAAGAATCGTTCAATTTCTTTATTATTTAACATTCTGTTCAGGTCGTAAATATGTCTGATTTTATTATTCAAATCTTCAATCGGATTGTCAGTATAGGAAAAACGAACCAAACTCATTATTTTCTCACAAAATGTCCTTTTTGGACTTAAAACATTAACCTCAAATGGGTTTAATCCATATTCATCTGCGATTTGCTGTTGATTTGTTTGAATCATCATTTCATAAACCAAAGAGGTTACTTTTCCTTTTTCAAAGGGTTCAGAGCTCCCGAGCCAGGTTGCTTCTATAATCAAATTATCACGGATTTGACCAAACAAACCTTTAAATACTTTCGGATAATTATGGGCAGTTTTTCTTATCATGCCCTTTTTGTTTGTAATTCCGGATATTTCAATTTCAGGAATAATACTTCCAACAACCTTCGTGATTTTCTTTAATTTGCTTTTCAATTGGTTACTGCTTTCATCACCTTGTTTTAACAATACAATATCAATATCCTCTGAAAATCTGTCAACTAAATGATTGCATTTTGACAATGCTGTTCCGCCCTTGAAAATACAAGATTCACCTATCTCATTTGAAAAAATGGAATACAAAGCAAGTGTAACCCAATAATCTTTTTCAACATAGATTTCCGCAATTCCCTTTAATTGCGATGTTGCAACAATTGCATTTTGAAAAAGTTCTCTGTCTTCGTGTAGATTCATTTAATATTCCATTTTTCAATTGTCGGTAAAGTCTCTTTTGAAATTCCCAATCTATATTCCGAAAGGGGGTTTAGACTTTCATCCAAACTTGTGGTATCTATTTTTTTGTCTATATTTTCCAATAATGCCCCAAGAAATGCCCTAACTCTAGGCGGATATTCAAGTGCTATATTAATCAGCTCATTTTTCTGTTTGCTGTTCAGTTTAAGTATTTTGTCAGTTAAAATTTTAATGGCCGGTTTTTTGTCTAAATCCGGTATCTTTTTTATATCTTTTATAGCGTCAAGAAGTTCAAGAAGTTTATAGTTTTCGTCTGTTACTTCCACATAACTTTTAACAGCACTTGCTTTAATGTTTCCTTTGGATATGTATATCCGTTTTTTATTGCTTGCAATGCTTATTTCTTTCGGAATTTGAGTAGTCAATCCCATTTTGTTATAGAGCAATAAACCTGTGATATAGGCAATTCTTTTCCCGTTTTTAAACAAATATGGTGTGATTATTTTTTCTTCATCGGGTTTTAATTCCCCAAAAATTGTTTGCTTTGGTTTATAGAAAACTCCGGTGGAAATGCGTTTAATTCTTCCTTCCCTGATTAATCGTTCTATTGTTTTTGATGCTGCGGTATATTCTTCTTTTTTAATCGCAAGGTCTTTGTAAGTAAAAGTATTACCGTTTTTAATAAGTTTAATTTTTCCTTTTATTTTCTTTGCAATATTCATACTGCAAATATAATTCATTATTGTACTTTGTCAAGTATTTTGCTCAATTTACTTGACTTTTTATTTCATGGTATAATGATGTCCGATGTATCTACTTCCCCACTCCACCCACTAAGCGTAGTTTGCAACTACGTTTTCTTATCCCCTCCCTGATAAACAGAATTTACTCTTTGCGAAAAAACATTGCGTCCCTTGCTGTTAATCCTTTTCCGATCCGCCCTTTTCAAAAGCATCCTTCCCCACAAAGAACTTCTCGAAAAGTTTCCCGGAATTGCCGTCGAAATATCCTTCCTCATTCATTGAAGAATGAACAACGTATTGAGCCGAATCGGTCTGGTAAGCCGTCAGCACAACCGCTGACCGACCATTCAGGTTAATGGTGATTTTACCGAAAACATCCTGTCCTTCCGGAACAAAATCATGGATAAATTTATTACCTGAAACATACTTCAGTTTCCGGATATATTTTACCGTCCCGGCAGAATCAGCGGGGCTGTCATTTAGTAACCATTTCTGATCCTGTTTCCGAACCGTAAAAGATGATTTGCCGGGATAGGAAAAATCAATAGATTTAATGTCATCCGTGTTTATCTTACAAAGCAGCTTTTGCCTGTAATCATCCGGTTTGCTGCCCAGCCCCAGTTTCACCATGCCGTCGGTAACATACACGTATTCATCTTCATAAGGACGGACATACATCAGGATTTCCTGTTGCTGCCGCATGTACGGATTTTGATTGTCCTGTTTGGGCATTTTGAAATTAATCCTGCCGAGGATCAGATCGGCTTTGATCTCGTCTCCCCTTTTGAATTGTACCCGTGTCCCCATGGTATCAGCCACTTTGTATTTCTCCCACATTTCGGATGAGGTGGCCGCAACGCTCTGCGGTTTCAAAGCCGATATTTCAGTCAGCACCGACCTGACTTTCCGGTTATCTGCCTTGAAATAGCGGTCTTTGTCTTTTACCTGCCAGTTGCCGTCTTTTTTAAAAAGTTCGACACGGGTGTCTTTTTCCGGCTGGGAAATCACGATCCGGTCAATACGTGCAGTATCCACGCTGACCAGTTTTTCGCGAATGGTACGCTCGCTCCGGTCGGTAAATTTCAGGATCAGGAACAAAGCAATCAATGCGACCAGAACAATCCATAAAACCTTTGAATTGCTTCTATTTAACATAACCTTCCTCCATTCTTTTGATTCGTTGATTTCTGCGATACTGAATACGGATAAGACCGTAAATAATGACGAGTAAAACAGGCAACAGGAAGTTGAGCCATTTCAGCAACAGCGTGGTGCTGTCGCTTACCTGGTCGAGCGGACGGGAAGTGATGGCTTTGGTTCGCAGGTTGATCAGCCCTGTGTCGTCCGAAAGCCAGTCGATGCTGTTAACCATAAAGTTCACATTGTCCTGCTGCACCTGACGGGCACGCCTTCCCGGGCCGTTCACGGCAAATTCACCGTCACTGATCACGATGATGCGCCCGCTGTTGGGTTTCTCAAGCACGCCGGCAACCACCAGAGAATGATCTTTAAAATCAGCACGGGTCCATCTTTTGTTGATATCAAAAAAGACGGGTACCGGCTCCGTACCCGACTGCTCTGATGTCATGATCAGCGGCGTGAAAGTATAAGTCGAGTCCCCGTGATAATTCAGGGGGCTGGCAAATTTCATGAAAACTTCTTCCAGCCCTTTGGTAACGGGATGATCGGCAAAGTTTTTCAGCAATGGAAGATAAGGAAACTGTATTTGGGAGGTCATCGTAAAACCGGCGCCCTGTTGATTGACGGCCACCGTTCCGCACCGGGCATCCACGATAAAACTGTCTTCCACTTCCAGACCCTTTTTACGGAGCCAGCCTTCCAGACCGGTATTCACTGACGTTCCCGACAAAGTTTGCAAATCACCTTTCACACGATCCATGGCAATGAACAGGTTGCCCCCGTTGTTCACATAATCATCCAGCAGTTTCAACTGTCTGATATTGAACGAATCTTTCGGTGCCACAATGGCCAGGGTTTTGTAATCATACAGGTTTTTTGTTGTGTCGGTCAGATATACGGGTTTCACATTATACAGCACCTGAAGCTCCTGCATGACCTGTCTGAAATCGCCAATGGGTGGTTCTCCCTGTCCCTGAATAAAACCAATTACCGGTTTGTTTTTCACACTCATTTTTTTGATGGCCGTGGAAAGATCATATTCAATGCTGCTGTTTGGGCTGATAAAAGGAATGACTTCCGTTTCATCCCCCATTTGAACCACCGCGCCCATGTATATTTTTTGTTGTTTCACCTGGTCTTTCTCACGGGCGTTAAAAAGTACCGGCCTGACACCTTGTTTCATGGCTTCGGCTTCTGTTTTTTCATCTTTGGAAGGGTTTTCAAACTTATAAACCACATTTCCATGCGACAAACTGTTGTACTCGACCAGCATATCTTTAAAATCCTGTCTAACTTTGTCAAGATTCGGCGGCAGGTCTTTGGTAAAATAAGCCGTGATCGTTACCGGTTCGTTGAGGTTCTTTAAAATGTTTTTTGTTGCCTGGCTCAAAGAATATTGCCGTCCCTCGGTCAGGTCGATCCTGAAAAAGTAATTCTCCGAAATCACTGCGATCACGATCAATATCACCGTGAGCAGAAGGATTGACGATGTATATGATTTCTTTTTCATTTTATTTCAGTTTTTAAATCAGTCCGTTAATTGTACCTTCTTTTGATCAGCATGGTCTCCGACAAAACAAGGCCGAAAAAGATGAAACTAAGAAAGTAAATCAGGTCCCTGGAATCGATCACCCCCCTCGCCATGGATTCAAAGTGTGTTCCCACAGCGAGATAACTTAAGATGTGCCCGATAAGCCCTGAAAAATTACTGCTCAACATCTGGAAGATAACCTGGAAAAATATCCCGATGGAGAGGGTGAGCAGGTAGCTGACGATCTGGTTGTTGGTAAAGCTGCTTGTAAAAAGACCGATGCTGATGTACATGGCGCTGAACAGGACAAGCGCCAGGTAACCACTGAAAACCTGGCCGTTATCAATGTTGCCGAGACTGGCAACAGTGATATAATAAGGTAAAGTCAGCGCCAGTGCAATCATGATAAGGATCAGTGTAGCGAGAAATTTACCCATGATCACCTGCCAGTTTGAGACCGGTTTGGTGAGCAGCAGTTCGATGGTACCCGACCGGTTTTCCTCTGACAGCAGCCGCATGGTCAGCGACGGGATAAAGAAAAACAACGTCCAGTAAGCTATATTGAAAAATACTTCAAGACTGGCCTGTTTGATAAAAAATATGTCGCTGCCGTATATCCAGGTGAAAAAGCCGCTGAATCCGAGAAACAGCACCAGCAGGATATACGCCATCAGCGAATCGAAATAGGCCTGCAATTCTCTTTTTGTAATTACCCATATTTTTTCCATATTTCTGTTGTTTTTATCTGGTAATCAATAATTCCTTTTTACAATACCTTGATTAATTCATTGTCAGTTCACGGAACACATCTTCAAGCTTGGTTTCCACAAATGCCATTTGGGTGAGCTTCCATCCTTTCTCAACGCAAAGGTCGAAAATGGCCCGGCGTGAACTTTTTTCATTTTTACTCTGCACCTCAAAAGTGCCGGACGATTTGTCAATGAAATCAACGAGATCGGTTTCTTCCAGTGCCTGCAATGCCTCGAAAATTTCGTTGATGTCGCCGTCTTCGATGGTCACCTTCAGGATTTCTTTTCCCTGTGCATGTTTCCGCAATTCCAGCGAGGTGCCGTCAGCCACGATCTTTCCTTTGTTGATGATCATAATGCGATCGCAGGTGGCTTCCACTTCGGCAAGGATGTGTGAGCTGAGAATGACCGTTTTCTCTTTCCCGATCTTTTTGATCAGCTCGCGGATTTCGATGATCTGGTTCGGATCGAGGCCTGTCGTGGGTTCATCCAGGATAAGTATCTCCGGATCGTGGATGAGCGCCTGTGCCAGGCCCACACGCTGCTTGAATCCTTTTGACAGCTCATTAATCTTTTTGTGCTTCTCACCTTCAATGCCGCAAGTGTCAACCACTTCACGAACCTTGTCCAGTATTTTTGACTTCTCAATACCTTCGATGTTTGCGACAAAGTGCAGATAATCAAGTACCGGCATATCCTCGTAAAGCGGGTTGTTTTCGGGCAGATAACCGATGTGCTTTTTGATTTCTTCCGGCTTGTCATAAACTGACATATCACCAACCATGATGCTCCCTTCATCGGGGATCAGAAAAGTGGTGATGGCTTTCATGGTGGTAGTTTTTCCGGCGCCGTTCGGGCCAAGGAAACCGAGTACCTCTCCGGTTTTTACTTCAAATGAAATGTTGTCAACTGCCTTTTGTGTTCCGTACTTTTTGGTAAGATTCTCAACAATTATGTTCATAATGTCAAGTTTTAATGGTCAATCATTTTGAAAAAGTCGGCGCAAGTTGGCAGTTTTTTAAAAAAATGTAAAGAGCAAAACCTCATATTTAACAAAGTTTAACAGTAGAACCTGCCCCGGTTCAGGTAGTTATGGAAAACGATTTGTGATTTACCAACAGAGGTTTTTGTAGCTAATGCATTTTCCGTAAAAAAACCGAAATTTGCACTTTTACAGATTTTGTGTGCAATGATCACTGCATTGATTTGGGTAACGGCCTTTGTTTTTTTCTTTAATATCCCGTTCGGGTATTGGCGGGTAAATGTGAAAAAATTTTCATGGCAATGGGTGCTGGCGGTTCATATTCCGGTACCTTTTATTATTGCTTTGAGATTCCTGACACCCATCGGTTTTGCCTGGTACACTTATGTTTTTCTGGTGGGAGCTTTTTTCATGGGGCAACGTGTCGGAGCCATTATCCACAACCATAGGGATAAAAAAAATAAAATTGTCACCTCCTGCCTGGTGATGGATTTGTATCGTACGACGAAAGCTGATTAGTTGGTAGCCTGCAATTGGCAGTC
>JAOZOO010000246.1 GCA_029933225.1 Bacteroidales bacterium
TAATCTATTTTTTCTTTCTCCGGCAGGCTGCCCACAGCCTTGATAACCGCTCCCAGATTTTTGACCGGCAGCAAGTTACAGACCGACAGGAGCTTTAGTTTTTCCCTTTTGCCCGTAAGCGGACGAACGTTTTGTTTCTTCTCAAAAAAATACTCCGCTATGCCCAGCGGCACCACCTGCACCCTATGTATCCCTTTCTCTTTCATCCCTTCCGCCATTTGCGGGCTTAAGGTGATGACCTTGGCTGCATTCTCAATGATCTTTTTCACCCAGCGCAGTGAGTAGCTGTTTTTTAAAAAACGTAATTCCTGCTGCAGGGTTAAAATATATGGAATACCGTACTTTTTGTGTAACTGGTAAGCGATCATCCCATCGGGAAAGAGGTAATGGGCGTGGATGAGGTTACAGTGGCTGATGTTTTCCTGTTCTACTTTGTTTTTGTTGTGCCAAAACACTCGTGATGAAAAAAAAGTATGAAGACTGCTAATTGACCCCACGGATACATAAGGCCAGATTGTAACAGGAATGTCGCCCGAAGTGTATCTGCCTTTCCGGCATAGCTGCCTCTTCTGCGTCCAATATTCTTTTCTTCCTTTAAACGGAATAAATACCTCCGGAAGAAAGGAAACCGGTTTGATGATCTCCATCTTCGCTTTGTATCTACCCATGTACCGAGTTACAAATTGCTGCACATAAGGGTTCTCCATCGGAGAATCCTTAACAGGAAAAATAGAGGCTATCTGGAGGATTCTCATTTTACAATTCCCCGCATCAAGCGGACTGGAAGTATTATTATTTCTGTAACTGAAATCAATAAAGAAAATATTTTATGGGCAAAAAGAACATTGTCGTTTTTTAAAACTTTTTTCCAATATTTTCCAATGATTTTAAAATTAAAATACGGGTACCCGATATAACTCCTGGTAATAATTCGAAAACCTTTGTTTACTAATAGAAAAGAAACATAGGATTTGTGATCTCTATTTGTTTTCTGAAGTAATCTTTCGTAAACGATGAACCTGCGGGTTAATTTAAGTTTGGTTGTTGCAGCAGCATTCCATTGTGATAAATGTACCCGGTACTGTACCAATGGCTCTTCTATAAAAAACATATTTCCGTTTTCCAGTATCCGGTACCACATCAGTGCATCTTCTGAAAAACGCATATCTTCTTCAAACCCACCCAATTGCTGTATGATGTCTTTCCGGCAAACAACCGAAGAAGTGGGAGCTTCAAATCCTTTATCAATTACCCACCGGAAGGCATTTTCCTGAAAACCGGGACGCCCTGCTCCATATATCCCAAACATAGGATTGTGATCTTTTGTCCCTCCTCTTTCGGTAATGAATTCTCCTGTTTCATCTATAACTTTTGTCGGACAATAAATAAGTACCAAATCTTTTTCTTCAACCTGTTTGATGGCTTTCTGTTGTTTTTCGAGTTTCTCCGGCAGCCAAACATCATCGGCATCCAGAAAAGCCACCCATGGTGCTTTGGCATGTTTTATGCCCAGGTTCCGGCTGGCGCTTACACCTTTATTCATCCCACCCGGATGCTGAAACACTTTAATGCGTTCATCCCGTTCCGACCAATTATTTGCTTTTTGCAAACCGCCGTCTTCCGATCCATCGTCCAGGAGAATCAATTCCCAGTTCGTGCATGACTGCTTAATTACTGACTGAACACTTTCGTCCAGGTATTTTTCCGCATTAAAGAACGGGCAAATGACAGTAAAAAAAGGAGATGACATAGAAATATTAAGCTTTTGCCTGTTTTAAGGTTGTTTTCCCGATAAGAACCTTTAGCCCTGTTTTGAAAATGACAATCCAGCTTTTAAGTAAAGCGGTTTTCAGGTGCCGGATATCATAAAGAAAGATCCTGACGGAATTTCCGATAAATTTAAATGGCCTGCACGTGAAGAAATAAAGCCGTTCCAGTTTGATCCGCTCATTCACTATACCGGTATCAATGGCTTTTAGCTGTTCTTTATTGGAAAACACTTTTTTCATCAGCTGATAATTCTGAATGATATTCAGTGAGCGTGTTTCCATTGTCTTCGAACTATAGATGCTTTCCGGGTTCATCCTGTAGGCCGCCAGAGGTTCGTCCAGTCCGTAAATGGGCCCTTGGCGGGCAATAAGCGCAAACAGTATATGATCGGCATAGCTTATTTGTTCGAATTCATCG
>JAOZOO010000135.1 GCA_029933225.1 Bacteroidales bacterium
CCTGGGCTTCCCGCTTTTTGCGCATTTCAATTTCATAAAGCTGCGACTTGAGCATCTGCAACGCTTTTTCCCTGTTCTGTCCCTGCGAACGGGTTTCCTGGCATTCCACCACAATGCCCGAAGGGGCATGGTGCAGACGCACAGCCGTTTCCACTTTGTTCACATTTTGTCCGCCGGGGCCGCTGGAACGGAACGTGTCCCATGAAATATCGGAAGCGTTGATCTCAATTTCGATATCGTCTTCCACCACCGGGTAAACATACACCGAAGCAAACGAAGTGTGGCGGCGGTTGCCCGAATCGAACGGCGAGAGCCGCACCAGCCGGTGCACACCGTTTTCGCCTTTCAGGTAGCCGAATGCAAAATCGCCGTCAAATTCCAGCGTTACGGACTTGATGCCGGCCACATCGCCTTCCTGGTAGTCCAGCTCACGCACTTTGAAGTTCTTGCGCTCGCCGTAACGGATGTACATACGCATGAGCATTTCGGCCCAGTCCTGGCTTTCTGTCCCGCCGGCGCCGGGGTTGATCTTCATGATGGCATTCAGTTTGTCCTCAGGAGCGGAGAGCATTTTCAAAAACTCGAGGTCTTTGATCTTATCCTCGGCTTTTTTGAACTGCTCGTCCATTTCCATCTGTGTGGCATCGCCTGCTTCGAAGAACTCTTCCATGACTTTTAAATCATTGAACTCCTCTTCGGCGGCAGCAAAAGCATCCGTCCAGCGCTTTTTCTCTTTGATTTGTTTCAGGAACTGCTCGGCTTTTTTGGGGTCGTCCCAAAAGTCGGGCGATTGGGTTTTCTCTTCTTCTTCCTTGATTTGTTTCAGTTTCCCGTCGATGTCAAAGGAACCTCCTCAGGGCCTCTAGCCGTTCCGACAGGTCCTTAACTCCTTCTGGTGTGTACATGGTTGTTTTGATTTTGAGGGCAAAAATAGTTTTTTTCGGGGTACGGGGAATCGGGGCGCGGGGTGCAGGTTCCAATTCCCCATTAACTGTTGCAGGTTGCAAGTTGCGGGGGTGGGTGCCCCATCACCTAACTCTTTTCAACATAACTCATAACTCCTCCTCCTGGCAGGTTACGGCATGAGGCCCTTATACCCTTATACCTCTATATCATTAAATTTAGATATTGTCCATCAAAGGTAACAGTGGAACCATGAAACAATCGAACCATGAAGCCATAAAATCACTTCTTCGGTTTACATCCGGGGTTGAACAAACGATCCCACAGTGAACGTCTGTGAACTTTATTCAGTTTTTTTTGCCGCTTTTTCATCTCTTTCATTTCTTTTTTGGTTTGTGGTGACTGGATTTTGTGATGATGTTTGACGGCATTTTTGTATTCAAGTTCCGCTTGTTTCTGTTCTGCGGCTTCAGCTTTTTCAGCCGCTTTAACTTCTTTCGGAATTTTTTCTTTGCTTTTGCAGCCCGTAATCATGAATGATGCAACCATCAGTACGATAAAAAGGGTCTTTATAAAATGAAAGCGTTGTTTCATGATTGCGCAAAAGTAGGTTGTTGGTTTTTACGAATTTCAAAATAGAAACAAAATATTTTCAGTTTAATTGCGTTTTAGTGCAGAATATTCACATTATGATAAAAAAAATTTACATTTTACCCTTGTTTGTACTGATCGTTTTTGTGATGACGATATCATCATGCAAGAAAGATACACAGCTTAATCCCAATATTCCGGATGTCAATATCAATTTCACAATTGACCCCAATTCATCTTTATTTATTCAGTTAAATACCGTTGGCGGATGGCTTTATCTTGATGAAGTGCCGGGAATGTATGTGCCCTATCCGAGCCGGGGAATCATTGTGTACAGGCAGGATGTCAATCTGTTCAAAGCGTATGAACGCCAACCGCCAAACGAGCCGTTCAAATGCGATAACGGCAATAACCTCACCAAACTGATCGTGGGAAATAACTATCCGTTTATTAAAGATACCTGTACGGGAACCATGTATTCCATCCTTGACGGGTCAATATTCACCGGTGAAGGCGAATATCCGTTGATCGAATACAATGCTTTTTATGATGGTGGATTGCTGTACATCAATAACTAAACGGATATTCGGAACTAAACCGGATAAACCGGAAATACACAAATGTTAAGAATAAGACACAAATTCCTAACTCTTTTCCTCGTAACACCTAACCTGGATAAGCCAGAAATATCAAATATCAAAAAACAAATTCCAAATATTAAAATTCCAAACGGGTTTTGTGTTTGCTGCTTGTGATTTCTTGCCAAAAAATACATAAATGTTAAGAATAAGGCACCAATTCTTAACTCTTTTCCTCCTAACACCTAATTCTTTTTCACGTAACTCCTAAAACACCGCTTTGGCAACCTTGCGAATATTGTCCGATCTGCCCATGGTATAAAAATGAAGAACGGGAACATTTCTTGCAATAAGTTCTTTTGACTGCTGTATTGCCCATTCCACTCCCAACTCACGGACTTCAGTATTACTTTTGCATTTCAGCATTTCTTTGACCAGTCCTGCCGGGATATCCACATTGAATGTTTTGGGAATGGAAACGATCTGATCCATCGTAGTAATGGGTTTCAGACCCGGGATGATGGGTACGGTGATACCCTCTGCGCGGCAGCGCGCCACAAAATCAAAATACTTCTTATTGTCATAAAACATCTGGGTGACAATGTAATGCGCTCCGGCTTTGATTTTCTGTTTCAGAAAATGGATGTCACTGTCTATGTTGGGTGATTCGCCATGCTTTTCAGGGTAACCGGCCACGCCGATGCAAAAATTCATCGAGCGGGTGTTCAGCAATTCTTCATCGAGGTAAATACCTTTATTCAAATGGGCGATTTGTTCAACCAGTTCAACGGCATGCTGGTTGCCCTCCGGTTCGGGGATAAACTTTTTCATACCCACCTGCGGATCGCCGCGCACGGCCAGTACGTCGTTAATGCCGAGAAACTGAAGGTCTATCAGCGCATTCTCTGTTTCTTCCCGGGTAAACCCGCCGCAAATGATATGGGGAACCACGTTCACGCCGTACCGGTATTTGATGGCAGCCGCAATACCTACTGTTCCCGGACGCTTACGCACCGTATGCTTCTTGATCAAGCCATTGGACAGATTTTCGTAAACCACCTCTTCCTGATGATAGGTGATGTTAATAAACGAAGGGTTGAATTCAATTAATGGATCAATGGCTTTCTGAATTGACTCAAAATCCTGTCCCTTCAGCGGTGGCAGCAATTCAAACGAAAACAGCGTTTTGGTCGCTTTGGCAATATGTTCTATGACTCTTTCTTCCATTTATTTCTATCTGTAGGTTTTTATCTTTTGATATTGAACAACTTAAATTCCGCGTTGTAATTATATTGTTCTTAATCTCTTTTTTTCACACTGTTTTATAATATTTCCTTTGTGAACCTCTGCGGCTTCTCCGTGCCGCTCTGTGTAATAGCTATTACACAGAGAACCACAAAGAATAACACGAAGTACCACAGAGTTTTATGCATACTATTGTTTGTTACAATTAATTATAAAATCTGAACAAAGATTAAAAATTTCATTCACCAAATTATTTCTCCTTTAAACAATATTATTCGGCATAATCTTCCTCAAAAACTCCATCGTTACCTCTTTCCTCCGGGCGTAGTCTTCCAGTTGATCGGGCAGCAGCTTGCCCACATTGAAATATTGTGCATCGGGATGAGCAAAGTAGTAGCCGCTTACCGTGGCCGCCGGGTACATGGCGAAGTTTTCCGTCAGTTTCACACCCAGATTCTTCTCCGCTTCCAGCAGGTCGAAAATCTTCCGTTTTTCCGAATGATCGGGACATGCCGGATAGCCCGGCGCCGGACGGATGCCTCGGTATTTCTCACGCAGGATATCCTGCAAATTCATGTTTTCATCCGCAGCATATCCCCAGTATTCTTTCCTGACTTTAAGATGCAGCAGCTCTGTAAAGGCCTCGGCCAGCCGGTCGGCCAGTACTTTGAGCATGATGGCATGGTAATCGTCATGGTCATTTTCAAACCGTTCGAGATGCTGTTCGATGCCCAGCCCCGCCGTGGCTACAAAAGCGCCGATATAATCCGTTCTGCCCGAACTTACGGGAGCAATGAAATCGGACAGCGAAAGGTTGGGAATGCCCTCCGGCTTTACTTCCTGGTTGCGTAAAAATTCAAACTTCACTCCTTCATTTTTCAGGATAACCGTCTCGTTTTCCGCTCCGGCTTCCCAGATGCCGAATGCCGCCCGGGCCGTCAGCCATTTTTCTTTAATGATGGTGTCCAGCAGCGTATTGGCTTCGTCAAACAGTTTTTTCGCCTCTTTGCCTTTGACCGGATCATCGAAAATGGCGGGATATTTCCCGTTCAGTTTCCACGCATGGAAAAAGAAAGTCCAGTCAATGAACGATCTGATCTCGTCAAGCGGAAAATCTTCCAGCGCTTTCACTCCTTTAAATGCAGGTTCGAAAATCTCTTCATTTTTCCAGTCTGGTGCAAAACGGTTTAACCTTGCCCGTTCAAAAGGAACGTATTTTTTTTCTTCACTGCGTTTAAGGTGTTTTTCACGTAAGCTGTCGTATTTCGCTTCGATTTCTTCAATAAAGCTCTCTTTTTCACCGGACAGCAACTTGGCCGCCACACCGGTCACCTTACTGGCATCGCGCACATGGATAACCGGATGCTGGTAATTAGGTTCGATCTTCACCGCAGTATGAATCTCGGAAGTTGTCGCCCCCCCGATCAACAGGGGTATATCCATCCCCTTCCGTTTCATTTCACGGGCCACGTGCACCATCTCGTCAAGCGACGGAGTGATCAATCCACTCAACCCCACCAGGTCGGCTTTTTCGTTTTCAACGGTTTCCAGGATTTTTTCAGCCGGCACCATCACGCCAAGGTCAATTACCTCGTAGTTGTTGCACGAAAGCACCACGCCCACTATATTTTTGCCAATATCATGCACATCTCCTTTGACTGTGGCCAGCACGATTTTCCCGGTATTGGTTTCACCTTCCTGTTTTTCGGCTTCAATGTACGGCAGCAGGTAGGAAACGGCCTTTTTCATAACCCGGGCACTTTTCACCACCTGGGGCAGGAACATTTTTCCGGAGCCGAACAACTCGCCCACCGTGTCCATGCCTGCCATCAGGGGTTGCTCGATCACGTCGAGGGCACGGGGAAGCTTCTGCCGGGCTTCTTCCACATCCTGCTCGATGAAATCGGTAATGCCTTTAATCAAAGCATGTTTCAGTCGTTCTTCAACAGGTTGTTTGCGCCATTCATCGTCCTTTTCCTTCTTTTTAATGCCGGTGTCTTTGATGGTCTCGGCATAAGCCAACAGCCGTTCGGTGGCATCTTTCCGGCGGTTGAGCACCACATCCTCTACAAGTGTTCTCAAATCCTTCGGTATCTCGTCATAAATCTGCAGCATGCCGGGGTTGACGATGCCCATGTCCATCCCCGCTTTGATGGCATGGTAGAGGAACACCGAATGCATGGCTTCGCGCACCACATTGTTGCCCCTGAAGGAAAACGACAAGTTGCTCACCCCGCCACTCACCCGCACATACGGCAGATTTTCCTTGATCCAGCGCGTGGCTTTGATGTAATCCACTGCATAGTTGTTGTGCTCGGGAATGCCCGTTCCGATAGCCAGAATGTTGGGATCGAAAATGATATCCTCGGGCGGGAAATTCACCTTTTCCGTCAGTATTTTATATGCCCGTTCACAGATCTTTATCCGGCGCTCATAAGTGTCGGCTTGCCCTTCCTCGTCGAAAGCCATCACAACCACAGCAGCGCCGTAATCTCTGATCTTTTCCGCTTTTTCAATGAAATCCTGCTCACCATTTTTCAGGCTAATAGAGTTGACGATCCCTTTTCCCTGGATGCATTTCAGTCCCGCTTCTATCACTTCCCATTTGGAAGAGTCGATCATGATGGGCAGCCGCGCAATCTCCGGGTCGGAAGCCAGCATGTTCAGGAATTTCACCATTTCTTTTTCTGCATCCAGCATGCCGTCGTCCAGGTTCACATCCAGTATCTGGGCGCCACCTTCCACCTGTTCGCGGGCCACACTCAATGCTTCTTCGTATTTGCTTTCACGAATCAGCCGTGCAAATTTGCGGGAACCACTCACGTTGGTGCGCTCGCCAATGTTGATGAAATTCTTTTCCCTGTCTATTTTCAGCGGTTCCAGTCCGCTTACTTCGGTAACATGCGGTTTAGGCGGTACGTGCCGGTAATGTCCTTTTTCGGCCAGTTTGACGATTTCACGGATATGATCAGGGGTCGTACCACAGCAGCCGCCTACAATGTTGACAAAACGGTTGTCAATGAAATCGCGCATGTACATACTCATTTGTTTCGGTGTTTCGTCGTATTCTCCGAACTGGTTGGGCAGCCCGGCGTTTGGATACACACTGACCGGGAAAGGAGCTATTTTCGACAGCTCTTCCAAATGAGGCCGGATTTGTTCTGCGCCCAGCGAGCAGTTCAGCCCCACACTCAACAGGTCAATGTGTGATACTGAAGTAAAAAATGCTTCCAAAGTCTGTCCCGACAGGGTGCGGCCGCTGGCGTCGGCAATGGTTCCGGAAACCATCACCGGAATGCGTTCTCCGCGTTCTTTCATCAGGCTGTTGATGGCAAACAAGGCAGCTTTGGCATTCAACGTGTCGAAGATGGTTTCCACCAGCAGGATGTCGGCGCCACCCTCGAGCAATGCTTTGGCCTGTTCATAATAATTATCTCGCAGTTCATCGAAACTCACATTGCGGAATCCGGGATCGTTCACTTTCGGAGACATGGAAGCCGTTTTGTTGGTGGGCCCCATGGCACCGGCCACAAAGCGGGGCTTTTCAGGGTTCAATTGGGTGAACTTGTCGGCGGCTTCACGGGCAAGGCGGGCAGCGTTCCGGTTCATTTCGTAAACATATTCTTCCAGACCGTAATCACTTTGTGAAATGCGGGTACCGTTGAAGGTGTTGGTTTCGATGATATCGGCGCCGGCTTCCAGGTATTGTTCGTGAATCTCGCGAATGATCTGCGGCTGCGTAATGTTCAGCAGATCGTTGTTGCCCTTGACCAGTTGCTTGATATCTTTGAACTGTTCCCCCCGGTAGCCCTCTTCCTCCAGCTTATACCGCTGTATCATCGTGCCCATGGCCCCGTCAAGGACGAGGATGCGGCGGGAGAGTTCTTTTTTTATGTCATGTTTCATTTAATTACGTAGTTTTATCAATGTTAACCTTCGTGAAACTTCTCTGTGTCTTCTCCGTGCAACTTTGCGTAACAGCTATACCACAGAGAACCACCAAGAAACCTCAAAGATACACAGAGAAGAATTGTGTAAGTTGATATGTTATCTTTACTTTATTACAACTTTATTATTGAACAACAATTTAATTTATCATTTCCCCGCACGTGCGGGGTTAGGTCTTGGCACCTTTTCCCGTGCAGGAAGGTTGCCAGGGTTTCGCAGAGCCTAATCTCTCCACCCTTCTTTATAAATCAAAATAGCTTGCGGCGGTCAGCGGCAGCGGATTTGAAATATGGAACAAAAGTAAATGATTTTTTTATATCGCCCCGGTTTTCCCAAAGGGTTCGGATTGCATGTTGCGAGGTTCGGGGATGACATCATGATTAGTGAATTGTGATCAAATGATTAGTGATTGGTAAAGTGGCGGGTTACGGGTGTTACATATTGTGGTTACGGGTTGCAGTTTAAACGGCACCGACACTTAACTCATTAGCTCACAACACTTAGCTTCTTTAGGGGTGTTGATTTGGCCGTCCTTGTCGTTTCGAACGAGCGACGAAGGAGCGAGGAGAAATCCCCTGAGCAAGTACCCGTGTTCTCAGGGGATTCCTGCCCGTCCGGTTTACCTGCCACAGGCACGACAGGCGGGTCTCACCCCCAACCCGCATGCCTTTACAAAAGGTTACTAATGACATGCTTTTATTTAGGTATGGGGGGATGATAGGTGAAACACAAAAACAAAATATATCGTTTAGATTCAAGGAAATCAGGTAGGAATGTACATGGATGACGAAGGAGTCCTGAACAACTAATGAGGTAATAAGGTTATGTGTTTCATAGATCTGGGATTCCTCGCCCGAATGTACCATCCGGTACGGGCAGGTTTCGTCGCTTCGCTCCTCGGAACTAAACGTAAGTTGTTAGTATCGTGTTTCATAGTATTGAGATTCCCACGGAGCGTATTCCCACCGACCGACCTCTGGCGCTCTGAATTGAACGTACTTACTTATTTTATGGCTTTAAAAAAAAGGATGAACACTTCAGCGCCAGGCATCAGTATTCATCCGCAAAAATACGTGTCAATTAAAGCTTTATTTCTCCACCTCGAAATCCATGGTCATGTTCCGGTCGCCGAACTTGGCTTTCACGGTGTACATGCCGTTATCCCATCCGGAGACATCCAGCGTAAAGCTCAAAACCTGGAGTGAAGAAGTGGCATCAAACAGGTCTTT
>JAOZOO010000247.1 GCA_029933225.1 Bacteroidales bacterium
AAGGAAAGAGCGTATGACCGCCGGCTGGTTCAGGTTGTAAGCTAACAATAAAAAAAACGTTCATCTTTTTGATAATCTGAAGATTATTACTCCGCTTAATTTTTAATTTTAAACTCGTTGTGGTCTCCCGACTACGCCGGACAAGGCCTCCATCTTCAGATTAAGAAAACAATAAGTCTAAAAAACATTCACCCGCCTCCCAATTCCTTCTGTCATATTCGAAAATAAATTACTTTTAAACTCTTAAACCAATTTACCGAAAGGCATGACACCAAGCCCGCAAACTCCCCGTCAATCGCTTAACAAAGCCTTTCTGAAAATAAAACCCGTACGCAGCGACATAGAACGGTTTAAGGCGCAGCTTGCACAAATGCTTGAAAGGGCAATTCCTGCCGAATCGGAAGAATTCCATAAAAATCTTATTTCCGACTTCCTGAAAAAAACCGGTTTTGAACCCGGCTATTACATCAACACCAAAGGACGCAACGACCTCGTTATCCACAACGGGAAAAATGCAAAAAGCACCGTGGGTGTGATCATCGAAGCCAAGCGCCTGGCAAACAAAACCGAGATGCCCGGCCGCGATAATCTCAACACCAAAGCCTTCCACGAACTTATACTTTACTACCTGCGCGAACGCATAAGCGGCAATAATCTGGAAATAAAACACCTAATTGCCACCAATATTTACGAGTGGTTCATTTTTGATGCGGCCGTCTTTGAAAAAGCTTTTGCGCAGGATAAAAAACTGGTACACCAGTTTGAAGATTTTGAAGCCGGACGGCTGGCAGGAAATACCACCGATTTTTTTTATACGCAGGTTGCCGCCCCTGCCGTCGAAAACCTGAAAACCGATATTCCTTTTACCTGGTTCGATATTCGTGA
Source organism: Bacteroidales bacterium (assembly GCA_029933225.1). Taxonomy (GTDB): domain Bacteria; phylum Bacteroidota; class Bacteroidia; order Bacteroidales; family F082; genus JAADID01. The sequence goes on from JAOZOO010000247.1 coordinate 886, forward strand.
TCTTGAAAAATCCCTCGCCGGGAACAATGAAATTGATGAAAGCCGGATAATTGCACTTTACAAATTACTTTCGCCCGGGCACCTGCTCAAACAGCCTTTTGTAAACGACAGCAACTCGCTCGACAAACGGTTCTACAGCGAACTGCTCCACATCATCGGCCTGCAGGAGACCAAACAGGGGAGCAAAAAACTTATCGGGCGGGCCGACCCGGAAAACCGCAACCCCGCTTCGCTCATCGAAAACGCCATCGTTCAGCTCGACAGTCTCGATATGATCAGCCGGCTGGAAAATCCCGGAAGGTTTGGCGACAGCTATTCCGAAAGGCTGTTCAATGTTGCCCTCGAACTGGCGATCACGTGGATCAACCGCATCCTGTTCCTGAAACTGCTGGAAGCCCAGCTTATCAGTTACCACAAAGATGACCGTTCGTATTCGTTCCTGACAAATGAAAAGATCAGGGATTTCGACGACCTAAACAGCCTGTTTTTCCAGGTGCTGGCACGCAAAGCGGACGAGCGCGGCGAAGATGTGAATGCGGCCTTCCAACATGTGCCATACCTCAACAGTTCGCTGTTTGAGCCCTCGGCCCTCGAGCACGAAACCCTGTTCATCAGCAACCTACGCGACACGAAAAAACTGCCCCTCCTCTCCGCTACCGTACTGAAAGATGAAACCGGAAAAAGAAGGAACGGAGAGCTGCCGGCACTGTCCTATCTTTTCGATTTTCTGGACGCCTACGACTTTGCTGCCGAAGGTTCGGCTACCGTACTGGAAGACAACAAATCGCTCATCAACGCCTCGGTGCTGGGGCTGATCTTCGAAAAAATAAACGGCTACAAAGAAGGCTCGTTCTTTACGCCGGGCTTTATCACCATGTACATGAGCCGCGAGACCATCCGCCGCGCCGTGGTGCAGAAGTTTAACGAAGCCAAAGGGTGGCAGTGCCGGGACCTGGACGAGCTCTACAACAAAATTAACGACCGCAACGAAGCCAACGACATCATCAACAGTTTGAAGATCGTTGACCCGGCAGTGGGTTCGGGACACTTCCTCGTGTCGGCACTCAACGAGATCATCGCCATCAAAAACGACCTGGATGTGTTGCAGGACAAAAACGGCAGGCGGCTGAAAAATTACCGCGTTGAAGTGGAGAATGATGAGCTGATGGTGACGGACGAAGACGGTGAATTTTTTGTTTACAACTACAACAGCCCCGAAAGCCGTCGCGTGCAGGAAACGCTGTTCCGCGAAAAGCAAACTATCATCGAGAACTGCCTGTTCGG
>JAOZOO010000248.1 GCA_029933225.1 Bacteroidales bacterium
GTCATTAAATATAATGATCCTCTGGCAGATGTCCTTCCCAACTTACTGAACGATATTCCCCGTATCACCTGGTTTGACTATGGGAAATATGTCAGGAATTGCAGCGGGCTGAATCTCCAGTTTTACTGGCAGGATAAACAGAAAAACCTTCACGGCGGCACATGGACGCTGGAATGGAAAGATCAATACGGTCATTGGACTAAAAAATCCAATCCCATCTCGAAACTTCCGAATCCCAACGATTTTTATGCGCCGCAGGGCCTCTGCAAGGTTACAATTCCCTTCTGTGATGATGGCAAGGCCATACCAATCAGGTTTTTTCTAACAGACGCCGCCGGGCTGAAAAGCAATAAAATAACCGGCACAGTCAATGGCCCGGATGAACAAAAAGTAAAAGTACCTCCCCCTGCCAACATCAAATATGCCGTGGAATTTGTCAATCCCCCAAGCGGTATCCAATCAATATATTCCCCCGGGGAACAGGTATCCATCCAATTCAAGATAAACGTAGATCAGAGTAAGAAAACGGTTCCCATAACCCTTGATGTCCACGGAAAGGGTAAATTTCTGGCACACATCACCAAAAACAAGGTATTTGTCAACAATGGAAAGCTGAAAACCATCAGCTGGACGGTACCGTCGTCTTTCTCTGGAGATGATTACCAATTCGTTGCAAAATTAACCAATCCCAAGGCAACGGTGAAAAGCGACCCTTTCGAGGTTGCAAAGCAGGGAATCACGCTTTTGTCTCCGAAACCCGGAGCTACCTACAATATGGGGGATACGATTACCTTCAAGTGGAAGTCTCATAATTTATCACCCACGGCGGAAATGATCCTGCTAACCGGCAAATTTGGCAGCGGGGCCTACAGTAACTCCAATACACCACATATATTGGTAAAACAGGGGACCTGGAAGCATAAGATCACGCCAGGAGAATTTCCCTCAGGAAAGGTGGGTATCCTTCTTTGCGCTCCAAAAGATTTTCACCATTATGCTTCCACCTTTATTCATGTCCTGGTTCCTAAAACTTTCAAAAAACCTACCGTAACATTTGAAAAACCAGCCCCCTGGCAGACCACAAAATGGCTGGCGGGGGCAACAGAAAAGATCGTATGGACAAAACGGGGGGACTTCCCTGAAAAAAAAGAGTCAATCATGTTCAGTATTGAAGGACTTCAGGCAGGCCTTTTTTACTCACAGACCTTGTTTGTATCGATGGTATCGGCCTCATCGGTTTACAGGAATGAAACCTTTGTCAAAATACCAACCAACATGCCGCCGGGGCCTTACTATATCCGTGCCCAATTCGGCCAGGCCGGCACCATCGGCAAAAGTTCTGTCATAGAGATAATCAATCCCGGAATCCAATCTGACACCATGCTGCCTGACAGCAAAACCACCTTCAAGATTACCGGAGTAGACTATCCTCAAGCAGGAGGCAGAATGACCGTACACATCCAGGTCAACGCGCCCAAGGCTTTCAGGATCGGCACGACCGGTAATCAGACCTGGGGAACACAGTATCTGGCGTACCGGATTTCAAATTATGTTTATAAAAATAAATCTGTAGAGGCGGCGAATGATGCCGTTTCAGTCATGAAAAACCCCTCCCTGTTTCCCAAATATGTGTTCCCGAAAGGGATAAGCACCTATGACATCAATTTTACCCCAAAATTAAACAAAAAACTTACCTTTCTGAATGTGGTGACTCAAACCGTAATAGGACCTGTCGGCACGTATGAAAGCTGTTATTTCTATCCCAAACTTGAACTCAGCCTTAAGACCTTTGGTTCAGGTCAAATAGATAGCACTTACTCAAAGAGATATTTAAACAAGACAAACGGAATGAAAGAACAGCCTTTAATTTATAGTAATAGTGGATGTAAAGGTGAAGCTACATGGTAATTTCGCCCTTCGAACTATCATCAGCGGCCGGTTTTGGCCGGCTGCAAACTTTTTTGAACTTTTTCCGCATATCTGCTACTTACTGATAAATCCACGTCGTCGAGCAATTTCCCCACTTCACCTTTCCCCCCAAAAAAGGAACCGGTCATGATAAAAACGGCGCGACGCTACACCCGGACCGTCCTGATTCTTTTCGTCCTCGCCTTCTTTACCTCAAACGCCCTCGCCGCACAG
>JAOZOO010000004.1:0-2326 GCA_029933225.1 Bacteroidales bacterium
TTAATCTTGTAATCTTTTCTATTTGAATTTTTATACAAATTCATATCAAGCGAACTTGTGGATCCGGCAATCCTGAAATAATGTTCGTCATCATTTTTCTGACCAAAAAACTGAAAGGACACATTTTTCGGAGAGAGGATATCTATGCGCATATTGTTCCCGCCGGGATTTTCAATGGTGACTTCCACTTCAACATTATCGGTAGTTTCACCCGTAGTGGAAGTGAAATATGTTCCCGTACCGGTGTATTCGCCCACCCAGGCGTCAATGGGGCAGCCGGTGCAGTATGAGTAGTTATCCTGCTCGTCTTTTTTGCATTGCGCAAACGTCAGGATGATGCCTGCCAATATGAAAACCGTGATTGCCGAGAGCTGTTTTTTCATTTCGGTTTGCAATATTAACGCATAATCATTCAATCAAACTAATTCAGTGATATTTTTGTACCGGAAACAGCTTGTCAAATGGTCATTGACCATGCCTGCTGCCTGCATGAAAGCATAGCAGATGGTAGTACCCACAAACCTGAATCCTCTTTTTTTCAGGTCACGGCTCATGCTATCCGATTCTTTGCTGCTTACCGGAACTTCTTCCGGTGTTTTCCATGAGTTTACAATCGTTTTTCCACCGGTGAACTGCCAGATGTATTTGTCGAAGCTTCCGAATTCTTTTTGCACTTTTAGAAACCGCTGGGCATTGGTGACTGTTGTCTTTATTTTCAGCTTGTTACGGATAATCCCTTCGTTCAGCAAAAGTTTCCGGATTTTATTTTCATCATAACCGGCAACGATTTCCGGCTGAAAATTATCCATTGCCTCCCTGAAGTTTTCCCTTTTCTTCAGCACGATGGCCCAGCTCAAACCGGCCTGAAAAGCATCCAGCACCATAAACTCGAAAAGTTTGCGGTCATCGTGTACCGGCACACCCCACTCTTCATCGTGATAACGGATCATCAGCGGATCATTTCCCGGCCAGTGGCAGCGGTTTTTTTGATGTTCTTCCATACTATTCAGGGTAAGATCTCATTTTTTTTATTGGCATTAACCGCAAAGGTCGCAATGTTTTTTCGCAATGGACGCAAATCTTTTTGAACAGAGAGACCGCTTCAAGACCAAATGGTTGCTATAATTAGAACGATAGCATTTGAGCCTAATTACCTTTATATCCCTTATACCTCTATACCTTTATTCCCAACACAATACACCTCAACACCCTACCTCACATTATCCTCCAGCAACTTGCTTATCGCCCGGTGGTGTGCTTTGATGATGCCGTGTTCGGTGATAAATCCGGTAACATATTTTGCGGGCGTTACGTCAAATGCCGGATTCAAAGCATCCGATCCGGGAGAGCAAACCAGCACCCTTATTTTGTTGTTATTTGCATCTATGCCCGTTTGGTACAACACTTCATCCGGACTGCGGTATTCGATGGGGATGTCTTTCCCTGTTTTACATTCCTTGTCGAAAGTAGAGAGGGGTACTGCCACATAAAAAGGGATCCTGAATTCTTTGGCAAGGATTGCTTTTTCCAGTGTACCTATTTTGTTAGCCACATCGCCGTTGGCCGCAATGCGGTCGGCGCCGACGATGACTATATCAATTTTTCCTTCGGCCATCAGAGTGGCTGCCGCATTGTCGGGAATGATCACATGTGGCACGTTGTCGTTGTGCAGCTCCCAGGCCGTCAGCCGGGCACCCTGACTGCGCGGCCGGGTTTCATCCACATAAACGAATACCTCTTTGCCCTGTCTTTTGGCGAGATAGACCGGTGCCAGTGCTGTTCCGTAATCCACAAATGCCAGCCAGCCGGCGTTGCAATGTGTCAGGATGTTTGTCTTTTTTCCGAACAGGGCACTGCCGTATTCTCCTATCTTTTTTGAGTCACGTGCATCTTCGGCAGCGATGTGCTGGGCTTCGATCAGGGCATTCTCTGGTGAGATTAACCCCGCTTTGTAAACACGCTCCACGGCATAAAACAGGTTCTTTGCTGTAGGACGCGTGTGTTCAATGTCGGCACGGGCTTCACGAATGGTAATGGCTTTTGTTTTTTGCTGCGACATCAAAAAAGCCTGCGCCATGGCAAAACCGGCGGCAGCACCAATGGCGCCCGCACCCCTGACGGTCATGTCGGTGATGGCCATGCAGGTGTCCCAATAGGTTTTACACTCGTGAATCTTAAATTCAAAAGGCAACAGATTTTGCTGAATCATGAAAACCGAAGTTTCCTCCATCCAGACAGTCTGATATGATTTGTCACCTACAAGCATGGGTTTATTTTAAAGTTTCGAGTCTTGAGTTTCGAGTCTTGAGTTTCGAGTCTTGAGTTT
>JAOZOO010000004.1:2426-6337 GCA_029933225.1 Bacteroidales bacterium
TGTCTTATGTCTTATATCTTATATCTTGTGTCTTGTATCTTATGTCTTATATCCTGGTTCTTGATTCTTGATTCCGTCACAAGTCACCACTTACTATTCAACTGCATCATCGCCAGCCAGGCTAATAGCCCTGTTCCCGTTTCCAGACTGCTTTCATCCACATCGAATGTGGGGGTATGCAAACCCGAAATAATTCCTTTTTCCCTGTTGCCTGTTCCTAACCGGTAAAAACAGGCTGGAATAATCTGCGAATAACGGGCGAAATCTTCGACAGTCATTCTCGGTTCAAGCTCTACAACATTTTCTTTACCGAGATATTCTTCGGCAGCTTTTCGTGCTTCACGGGTAAGTTGGTCATTATTTACAAGGGACGGGTAGCCTTTGACGATGACCGTTTCACACTCGCAACCAAATGCCTTTGCTGTGTTTCGTGCCGTTTCTTCAATAAGTTTGAGTGCCCTTTCGCGCCACTGTTCGTCAAATGTTCTGAAAGTACCGTGAACAACAACTTTACCGGGGATCACGTTCATGGCACCTCCTTCGGTGATGATTTGCCCGAACGACAAAACCGAGGGTGTCAGCGGGTTGGCTTTCCGGCTGACAATGTGCTGTAATGCCGTTAAAACATGTGCGGTTGCCAGTACCGTATCATCCACTTTGTCGGGCATGGCGGCATGCCCCCCTTGGCCCCGTATGAAAAAGCTGACTTCATCGGAAGAAGCCATGTATTGCCCGCTTCTGAATCCAACCTTTCCCACCTCAAGGTCCGGAAAAACATGCTGCCCGAAAATTGCATCCACATCGGGGTTTTTCAGTACCCCTTCTTCTATCATTTTCAGAGCGCCACCGGGCGCTTTTTCTTCGGCAGGCTGGAAGATCAGTTTTACCGTACCTTCAAAATGCTCTTTCAGACCATCCAGAATAGTCGCCGCTCCCAACAGGCAGGCCATGTGCACATCGTGACCGCAGGCGTGCATCACCCCCGTATTCTGCGATTTATAATTCACCTGATTTTCTTCGGTGACGGGCAATGCATCCATGTCCGCACGCAGGGCAATTACTCTTTTTCCGGGATTCTTTCCGTCGATCAGTCCGACAATACCATAACCGCCCACATTTTTGCGGTGCGGAATTTTCCGGTTAGTGAGCCATGCCGAGATCAGGTCTGCCGTGTTTTTTTCCTTGTAGCTTAATTCAGGATTGGCATGCAGCTTTTGTCTTCTGGCAACAATATCAGGCATCAGGGCATTTGCCCTTTCTTTTATTATTTTTTTAATGTCCAATTTGATGTTTTATGAATACACAAATTTACAATAATAAAAACATAAAGCTAATCAGGTATCGGAAAACTGTTTTCCCGTGAAAGTGTTTGAAAGTACAGATTTGGATTTGCAGATTTCAGGAAGCTTCTTACATTTGCATCCATGTCTCCCTCTCTGCGAAATAAATCATTCAAGTTTCCTGTAACAACACTTATCGGAAGCTATCATTCAAATTTTTTGGCGGTTACCCGAAAATACAGGGTGGATAAAAAATACAGGAGTAAATATTTTTTCACAAAACAGATATGCCATATTCTTGGCGCTTTCGCTTATATTGAACAAAAAAAAACCGCCTCGAAGCTTAACAATTACAAAATTGAAAAGCCACCGGTTTTTATTATCGGTTTCTGGCGGTCGGGGACTACGTTGTTGCACAACCTGATGTGTGAAAATCCGGCATTTGGATATGCGACAACTTTCCAGACGGTTTTTCCCAACCACATGCTCTGGAATCAGAAATGGCTGAAAACAGTGATGAAACCTGCTTTGCCTGAAAAACGACCGACTGATAACATGAAATTTGATTTCGATTATCCCCAGGAAGAAGAGTTTGCGCTGGGAAATATGCAGCCCATCAGTTTTTATAACTTCTTTTATTTCCCGGATGATATTGAGAAAATCATTGATGAGAGCCTTTATTTTAAAAATGTTTCCGTGCAGGAAATGGAAAAATGGAAACAGGAATACATCCGGCTCATCAAAATAGCCATGATTAATTCGGGGGGACAGCGGTTTGTTTCAAAAAACCCCCCTAACACATTCAGAATTAAACAACTGCTTGAGATGTTTCCTGATGCGCTGTTTATATTTCTGCATCGCAACCGATACGATACGTTAAGTTCTTTCCGACGCTTTGTGCATGGTGTCAATGAAGGGATCACCCTGCAGGAATACGATAAGGACAACCTTGATATTTGGTTGATCAGGTTATATAAATTGCTTCATGAAAAATACAAAGAAGATAAAAATTTAATCCCCCAAGGACACCTTGTGGAAATTGAATTTGACAATTTTGAAAAAGATAAGCTGGGCGAAATTGAACGGATTTATAAAGAGTTGAATCTTGAGGGTTATGAAGAGTCACTTCCTGCAATGAAAGAACACCTCGCTTTAATAGGCAACTATAAAAGAAGTAGTTATGATCCTAATGATGATTTTATCAAACGAATAGATAAAGAGTTGAAGGATTTTAAAAGCATGCAGCAATAAACCGTCCTGTTTCAAAATTCAATATTTTTGCACCATGGAATCGAAACGTCAGCAAAGAGTAGCCAAGCAATTACAGAAAGATTTGGGAGAGATCATGCAACGGGAAATCGGGCATGTGACACGGGGCGCCATGGTCACGGTGACCAAAGTGCATGTGACGCCAGACCTGCTGATTGCAAAAGTGTATCTGAGCTTGTTTGCAACGAAAGACAAAACAGTTTTACTGGAGAATATCAGAAAGCACGCAGGAGAAATAAGGGGAAAACTCGGTAATCGCATAAAACATCAAATGAGATCCGTCCCCGAGCTTCATTTTTTTGAAGATGATTCACTGGATTATATTGAACATATTGAGGAAATTTTGAAATAACGGGATGCAAAAGCCAAGATTTTAGACATAAGACATTGAGACCTTTAGATATGAGACTCAAAAACTCCAAACTCAAGACTCTCCCGAAGGGATGCCTTCGGCAAAGACTCGAAACTCTCCCGAAGGGATGCCTTTGGCACAAACTCAAGACTCGAAACTTTTAACTTCAAACTTACAAATGCAATACGATCCGATAAAACGCAAGCTGGGAATCTTTTTTAACCGGACACCGGCTTTCAGGAAATTATTTTACCGCATGCTCGACCTGTTGCTCCTGCGTTCGTGGCATGTGAGGAAAGCCGTCCGGTTGTGGGAAAAGCAAATTAGCGGGCCGCAAACCATTCTGGATGCCGGCTCAGGTTTCGGGCAATATGATTATTATCTTGCCCGCCGGCATAATGACTGGACTATTAAAGGCGCGGATGTAAAGCAGGAACAAATTGACGACTGCAATGCTTTTTTCAAAAAGATCGGGCTGAATAATGTAAGTTTTGAGGTGGCTGACCTGACAAAATTCGTTGAGGAGAACACATACAATATGATCTTGTGTGTTGATGTCATGGAACACATTGAGGAAGATGATAAAGTATTCGGTAATTATTACCGGTCACTGAAAAAAGGGGGTATGCTGCTGGTTTCCACTCCTTCGGACCAGGGCGGCTCGGATGTGCACCACCACGATCATGACGACCACCATAATGACGGCAGTCAATCGTTCATTGATGAACATGTTCGTGACGGATACGGGATCAGTGAAATTGAAGACAAAATGAAAAGAGCCGGATTTTCAAAAACAGAAGTCCATTACCAGTATGGCCCTCCCGGAAAAATCGCCTGGAAGATCAGCATGAAATTCCCGATCATCATGCTCAATGCCTCATATATCTTTTTCATTGTCCTGCCTTTTTATTACCTGCTTACTTTTCCGTTTGTCCTCATTCTGAACTATATGGACCTGAAAGGAAACCACAAGACAGGCACGGGATTGATTGCGAAGGCATGGAAGTGAG
>JAOZOO010000004.1:6437-65854 GCA_029933225.1 Bacteroidales bacterium
CTGAAAGGAAACCACAAGACAGGCACGGGATTGATTGCGAAGGCATGGAAGTGAGAGGGAGGGTAGATGGTTCAATTGCTTGATGGTTTGATCGGTAATGGCTCATCCGTTTGACTGCTTGATGGTGTGTGAAGTATGCAGTATCCCCAACATTAAGCTGTGAACTGAACATACGAATATTTGGGATGTATGGTTCACAAAAATGCATTGACCGGCTTGAAACAATAAAGCACAGAAACTTGTTACAGGGTTTAGGTGAATTGATGGATCCCGGGATGAAAAATTTTGTCAGAACAAAGCTTCTTTCAGAAACCCTGACGTTATTACGCTTTTACAAAGATTACCCGATCAACAATTCCCATTAACCAATTCCTTATTACCCAGTATTCAGTCCACAGCCTGTCCGGATTCCGAAGGAGACGGGTCGGCAAGCAAAAGTTTGTCAACAGGTTACCCTTCGAGCCAACTACAACCATTGCAACCATTGTAACAACTGCACCCACTGCATCAAGCCACCCCCTTATCCACCTTATACCCTTATATCATTCATCCAATTATCTTTCCTGCATTTCATCCTTCCAATTATCCGTTTTCCGTTTTCCCATTTTCTCCTCTCCCCAATTCATCCTAACTTTGTACCTTGCAGCCGATAATAAAATCACTTCAGTGAATCTCTCGTTTTACATAGCCCGGCGTTACCTGATTTCCAAAAAGTCACATAATCTGATCAATGTGATTTCGCTGATCTCGGTGATCGGCCAGGCGGTCGGAACGGCTGCCCTGATCATTGTGCTATCGGTTTTTAACGGTTTTGAAGATGTGATCATCTCGCTTTATAACACTTTCGACCCAGATTTTGAGATCACGGCCGTAAAAGGAAAAACATTTCATGAAAACACTTTTCCCAAGCAGGACATTCTGATCATTGAAGGGGTAAAAGCCGTTGCCGGGGTTGTGGAGGAAGATGCCCTGTTCAAGTACGGCGACAAGCAATACATTGCGCGCATCAAAGGGGTGTCGGAAAACTACCCCGCGGTGTCAAAACTGGATTCGGTTATCGTTGACGGTTCATTGGTTTTGCAGGAAGGTAACGCAAACTTCGCTGTTGTGGGGGCCGGCGTGGCGTGGTTTCTCGGAATTAACCTGAACGATTACAAAAGTCTGCTGAATATTTATGTTCCCAAACGCGGAAGGGCCTCTTCTTTTGACTTTAACAATGCATTCAACAGCGAGGTGATCCATCCTGCCGGTGTTTTCTCTGTGCAACAGGAGTTTGATGAAAAATATGTGATCATTCCTTTACGGTTTGCACGACAGTTGCTTGATTATAAGGATGAAATAACATCAGAGGAGGTGTTCCTGAAACCGGGTACTGATGCCGGCGTAGTGCAAAGTAAAATCGAAAAAATACTGGGACAACAGTTTGTGGTGAAAAACCGTTTCCAGCAGAACGAGGCGTTGTTCAAAATTCTGAAGTCGGAAAAACTCATCATTTTTCTGATCCTTGTATTTATTCTTGTCCTCGCTTCATTTAACATCATCGGATCATTGTCCATCCTGATCGTAGAAAAACTGAAAGATATTGCCATCCTGAAAAGCATGGGTGCGGGCAGGGGACTGATCCGGAAAATATTTACAGCCGAGGGTATGCTCATTAGTTTACTGGGGAGTGTCTCCGGACTTCTGATCGGGCTGGTTGTTCTACTCCTCCAGCAGCATTACGGCCTTGTGGGTCTGGGTGGTAACGAAGGTGATTTCATCATCAGTGCCTATCCTGTCAAAATGTATTTTGCCGATTTCGTCAAGGTGTTTTTCACTGTTCTTTTCATCGGCTTCCTCGCCACCTGGTACCCGGTTCGGTATCTGACCCGGAAATATGAGGATATTTCTTTGAAACAGTGAGGAAGAGAGTAGGGAAGTGTTATGCCAGCTTTACTCCTCTGAGAAATCTTTCAGCAGGTCGCGGTAATGTGAAAAGACATTGGCACGCGAAACAAAACCCACATACTTGTCGCCATCAAGGACAACCAGGTTGTATTTTCCTGAATGCTGGAATTTCTGGGCCACTGTCTCCATGTCATCATCAATGTTTACAATGCTTGACGGTTTCATCATCAAACTTTTCACACTGACTTTGTCGTATAATTCCGGCTGGAACATGATGTGCCTGATCTGATCGAGAATGATAAAACCGTAAAAATTATCTTCATCATCCACAACCGGAAAAATGTTACGGTGTGAATCGGCAATGATTTTGACGAGATCGCCAAGTGTGGCATCAATATGCACTTTTGAAAAATCCGTTTCGATTTGCTCTTTGACGTTCATCAGCGAAAGCAGTGACTTGTCTTTGTGGTGGGTCAGTATGTCGCCCCGTTTTTTCAACTGGATGGTATAGATCGAGCGCGGCGACAGGAAACGTGTTAAGGAATAAGAAGTGGTGGCTACAAGCATAATGGGCAAAAACAACTCGTAACCCCCTGTAACCTCTGCAATAAGGAAAATGGACGTAAGCGGCGCATGGATCACGCCGGCAAGCATGCCGGCCATACCTACCATGGCAAAGTTGCTCACAGGCAAGTCGGTCATTCCGTAATGGTTGATCACGGTGACAAAAAACAAACCGGACATCGTGCCAATGAACAGGGTAGGGGCAAAAACACCACCGATACCACCACTCCGGAACGTTACTGTGGTGGCGACCACTTTAAAAACAACAATGGCAAACAATAGCGCCAGTGTAATTCCCATTTTGCCGTGATAAAAATAAAAGAGACTGTTGTCAAAAATAAAACTGAGATCCCCCTCCATGGCTTTGTTAATGGCGCCGTATCCCTCACCGTATAATGAAGGTAACAGAAAAATGATGAGCCCCAGTGCTGAAGCGCCGATCAGAAATTTGGGAAACCATCCTTTGAACTTGTCAAATATCTTTCCGGACCAAACATAAAATTTGATAAAATAAGCGGATATCAGGGCTGTGAAAACACCCAGCCCGATATAATAGGGTGTTTCGTAAAGTTTAAAAATACTGATCCCTTTCATGGGATAAAGCACATCCAGTCCCTGAAAGAAATAAGTGGTCAGGACGGCCACAATTGAAGCAATCAGCAAGGGAACAAGCGCTGTCATGGTCATATCAAACAAAATGACTTCAAGTGCAAAGACGATGGCAGCAATGGGCGCTTTGAAAATGGCCGACATGGCAGCAGCACTCGCCATGCCGAGGAGCGCTACCGTTTGTTTGTAGTTCAGACCCAAAAGTCTTCCGATATTCGATCCGATGGCCGACCCGGTAATAACCGTAGGACCCTCAAGACCTACCGACCCTCCGAAAGCAACCGTCAGCGTACTGGTGATTATGGATGAATAGGTATTGTGTGGCTTGATCAGGCCGTGTTGCTTTGAAATGGCATACAAGACACTCGGCACACCGTCCCGGACAGGCTGGCGCAGAATGTATTTGATAAAAATAAGCGTCAGCAGAATGCCGGCTGCCGGATAAACTACATACATATAGTTGGAATAGTCAATGGAAAAGCCTGACGTCAACAGATGTTCCAACCCTTTTACCATGCTTCGGATGACCATGGCAACAATTCCCGCAAGGAATCCTACGATTACACTGAGCGTGATCATCAGTTGCTTTGAAGGCAGCTTATGGATCCAACGGAGTATTTTGAAAATAATCTTTTTGCGCCTTGTTGTCATTGTGGCGCAAATTTAGCAATTAAAGTAAGGTTTAAAAAAAACAATTAAAAATCTAATCAAATTCGTTTCCATGCGCTTCTGTTGCCAAAGGTCACTTCGTCCATTACCGACTGAACGGCATATTCCATGGTTGTCAGTTCAAGGGCTACCAGGTTTCCGTAACCCGGCATGTTTCTGAAATAAATGCCGTTGTCAATATCAATAACCCGCGGGCCTTTGGCTTTGATGGACATGTCGATATATTCGAGGTTGACCGGAACGTGGCCGTGAATAATGGTCTTGTTGTGAATCTTCTTCAAATCGGGAACATATTCCCTGATCCAGATCATGGAAAAACGGTCTTCAAGCGGATCTTCAATATCAAAGTTAAAACCGGCGTGGACAATGATGAAATTCTCAATTTCAAGATAATAATCCAGTTTTTTCATCCAGTCAACGTAAAACTGCGGGATGTCCCTCGGACGCTCAACACCGAAACTTTCGAGCGCTTCTTTACCGCCGTAGGTCTCCCACTCTTTTTGTGTTTTTGTTTTCGGCCTGATGCCGAGAAAACTTTTTGCATCCTGATCGTCTTCCCAGGCGGTTATACAGTAATCTTCATGGTTTCCCATCAGCCCTTTGATGTCGTATCCTTCCGCTTCGAGTTTCATGATATAATCCAGCACCCCTTTGCTGTCGGGCCCCCGGTCAATGTAATCACCGAGAAAAATTAGCTTGTCTTTTTTGTCCGGTTCAATCTGATATTCCAACAGCGTTTTCAGTGTTAAAACACAGCCATGAATGTCGGGAATCACCCAAATTTTATTCATTATTTCTTTTTAATCTGGTTTGCCACCTGGTCCATCAGTTTTTTAATCTCTTCAGGATCGCCGATGAAATAATCTTTTAACAGGTTCATATTGTCATCAAATTCAAAAACATAGGGAATACCTGTGGGAATGTTGAACTTCAGGATATCTTCCTTGCTCATATTTTTAAGGTGCATCACCAGCGCCCTCAGGCTGTTTCCGTGAGCAGAGACCAATACCTCATTTTTTTCTTTGAGCGTGGGTTTTATTTCGTTATCCCAGTATGGAATAAAACGCTCAATCACTTCTTTCAATGATTCTGTCAGCGGAATTTCATCAGGGGTAAGTTCTGCATAGCGGGGATCAAATTTCGGGTTTCGTTCATCATCCGCAGCAAGTGGCTGGGGCGGTACATCAAAGCTCCTGCGCCAGAGCTGAACCTTGTCGGCACCGTATTTTTCCGCGGTTTCGGTTTTGTTCAGACCCTGTAACATACCGTAATGTTTTTCGTTAAGCCGCCAGCTTTTTCTTACAGGCAGCCACATCACATCCATTTCCTCAAGAACAATCCACAATGTTTTGATGGCTCTTTTCAGGTATGAGGTGTAAGTAAAATGAAAATTAAAACCGTTTTCTTTCAGCGTTTGCCCGGCACGAACAGCCTCTTTCACACCTTCTTCCGAAAGGGGTACGTCAGTCCATCCCGTAAAACGATTTTCTTTGTTCCACTGGCTCTGGCCGTGGCGTAAAAGTACGAGTCGTTTCATTATTTTGTAGTTTTTAAGCAAAAGTAAAAAAAAGTAATCTCTAAAATGGAGACAATATTATTTTTGTTCCTGTGAAACTGATCAGGCCGGGCATCGGAAAATTATTGTTTCCCCAGTTGATCTGGGAAATTGAGACATCAGAGAAAGAGATGTTCCTGACCTTTGATGATGGTCCTCATCCCGAGATTACTCCCCGTGTGCTTGAGATTCTGGACAGCTACCAGGCAAAAGCCACTTTTTTTTGTGTGGGTGAAAATGTGGAAAAACATCCCGCAGTTTACAATAAAATCTTAAAAGAAGGACACGCCACAGGGAATCACGGTTATCATCATCTGAATGGCTGGAAAACGTCCAACAGGAAATATCTGGATGATGTGGAACATTGTTCCCGACTGATCGACTCTCATTTGTTCAGACCACCATACGGCCGGATCAGTTATTTGCAGATCGGTTATTTGAAAATAAACTTCCGGATAATCATGTGGTCGGTGCTGACTTATGATTTTGATAAAAAGCTGTCACCGCAAAAATGTTTGGATTATTCCGTAAAATTCAGCAGGCCGGGTTCCATCATCGTTTTTCATGACAGTGAAAAAGCTTCTGTCAATATGTTATTTGCACTTCCGCGTTTCCTCGATCATTTTTCGAAACTGGGTTATCGTTTTAAGGCACTTGATGTATGACGCAAAACCGTATTATTTCGCATCTTTGCAGAGCAAATATCCTGGGTTTTATGCGGGGAGTTATCAATATTGTTTTTTTTGTTTTCATGATCTTTGTCATTTACCGGTGTGCTCACCCTGTGATGCCATCGGGTGGAATGAAAGATACAAAGCCGCCGGAGATTCTTAAAACAGAGCCTCCGAACAAAAGCGCCCGGTTTGCCACCAACAAATTCACCATTACGTTTGATGAGTTTATCCAGTTAGACAACATCACACAAAAGGTGCTTATTTCACCTCCGATGAAAAAACTTCCCGACTTTAAAGTAAAAGGGAAATCGTTGCAGGTTAAATTTATGGAAGACCTGAGGCCCAATACCACTTATTCGATCAACTTTTCCGATGCCATTACCGATATCACCGAGGGAAATGCAATATTGAATTACACGTATATTTTTTCAACAGGTGACAGGGTGGACTCCATGAGTGTCAGCGGGGATGTTTACAATGCATTTGACCTGAAACCTGTTGAAAATGTTTCGGTCATGTTGTATAAAGATGATAACGATACCATCCCGTTGGATTCGATGCCTTTCAGGGTTCAACCTTATTATTTGAGTAAAACGGACAAAAACGGCCACTTTGTGCTGACCGGTCTGGCCAATGTTCCTTATCTGATCTTCGCACTGAATGACCTGAATGCCAACTATATCTTTGATCAGCCGGGCGAGGATATTGCTTTTCTCGATTCACTTGTTCAGCCAGAATATATTGTGCCAATGGAAAAAGACACTTCAATTTCCGACAGTTCGGTTTTTGTTCCCGATTCGGTTTTTCTTGAAAATCCCCAATCACTAATCGATTCCCTTGATCAGGATTCTGTTAAGCAATACGAGCATCAGGAGACAAATTATGAATTGTTCTTGTTTAATCAAAAGGACAGTACGCAAAAAGTGTTGGGGACAAGGTTGTTGCGAAAAAATGTCGTGGAATTTGCTTTTGCCTGGCCTGCCGAAGATGTTGACATCGAAACGCTGAACTTTTCCGCCGACACGCTCTGGTATCTTGTGGAAATGTCTCCTGATAAAGATACCGTTATGTGGTATATTAAAAACCTGCCGGTTGATACGCTTGATTTTCTGATCATGCACGGGGCCGACACGCTTGACAGATTCTTTCAGCGGTTGAGCCCGATAGAAATGCTGGCAAAGAACAGAAACAAAAAGAAAGATAAAGAGGGAAAAAAGGAGTATCTGAAGTTTACGAGCAATATCAAAGGCACACTGCGGTTAGACAAAAGCGCGGACCTTGTTTTTGATTATCCCGTTGCCAAAGTGATCTCCGATTCTATCTTACTCGTGGAAGGAAGTGATTCAACTTATCAACCGGAATTTTATTTCTCCGATTCGCTGCATCTCAAAATGGTTTTCCCGTTAAAACTGAAGGAGGAAACCCGGTACGCTCTTGTTATCCCCGATTCATCGGTCATCGACTGGAACGGGCTGCATAATCAGGAGAAAACCATCGGTTTTACAACCAAATCTTTGCGTGATTACGGAATCTTTGTTATTGACCTGAAACCTGCTCAAGAGATCAATTACATTTTGCAATTGATGACTGACAAGGAAGTTGTTAAAAGGGAAACCTGTTTTTCGTCAGATACGACCATTACCTTTAATTATCTGATGCCGGGGGATTACATCCTGAAAGTGATTTACGATGCCAACGGAAACAAAAAGTGGGACAGCGGAAATTATATTTATGAGATTCAACCTGAAAAGGTGGATTTTTACCCGAAGAAACTGACCATAAGGGCAAATTGGGAAGTTCAGGAAGAATGGAGATTAGAATAAAACCTGTTATTCGTTACAACGGTTAATACACTCGATAATATCAGTTATCACTCTGTTTTTTAAGCTGTAATAAATCTTTTTCCCTTCTCTGTGTGATATCAGAATGCCTTTGTTTTTCAGGATATTCAAATGATGTGATGCCGTGGCCTGCTCAATATTCAGTTCTTCATAGATTTGCGTAACACTCATCCTGTCGTTTATTGAAAGCAATTCAATAATGGCGATCCGCATGGGGTGTGAGATCACTCTCAATTTACCGGCTGCGGTTTCCAATTTATTAAGATTAATTGTTAAATGTTCCATATCCGATATCCATTTGCGGCAAAAGTAAAAATATACATGTATGTAAAACAATAATATATTTACATATATTGCTGTTTAAAACTATTTTATACTAAGTCTAAATAATACCATTGTCACAGGAGAAAGGAAAAATGAATGGTTGGGAGGGTTGTGTCCTGTTGATGGGGAATTGGTTAATGGGGAATTGGTAAGTAGGAAATTAGTTAATTTTCACAAATCTGTAACTTGTAACCTGCAACCGAAACCCACTTCACAACTCTTAATTCCTGAAAATTGGGGTAAACGAAAAAGTGTTTCCGTCGAACAGTCCTTTGTCACTTAATTTCAATTCGGGAATCACCAACAAAGCCATGAATGACAACGTCATGTATGGTGCCCGTATGGTGGAGCCCATTAGATGCGCTTCTTTGTCTAACTCATGATATCGGGCAGCCACCTCGAAACCGTCGCTGTCCGTCATCAATCCGGCCACCGGCAGGGATAAACCTTTTTGCTCATTTCCGCGGACAAGCGAAATACCTCCTCTTTGGGAAATAACCTGATTGATGGCTTTTACAATTTGTTCATCACTGGTTCCCACGGCAACAATGTTGTGACTGTCATGTGCCACGCTGGAAGCAATGGCTCCGGTTTTCAAACCGAAGTTATGGATAAAGGCCACCGCCGGGTCGGCTTTCCGGTACCTGTTAAGCACAACAATCTTGAGAATATCATTTTCCGTATCGCTTATTACGTTACCATCAATAACTTTCGGGGTTACGTACTTTATTCCCGTGATGAGTTCACCGTCATAGGCGACGATCACTTTTAATTTTTCCCCTTTGGCCGGGATACGGATTTGGCCGGCAGTAACGGGTGTTGCATTAAATGCATTGGGATGGTCTGTTTTGAGTGACCGGATGAGTGTCTTTCCGTTTTCGGCAACCATGATGCCGTCCACATAAGTCCGGAGTATGTTGAAATCCCGAAGGTTATCCACTATGATCAGGTCGGCGGGGTCACCGGTTTGCAGGGTTCCCACGTCGAGGTTATAATGTTTGACGGGATTGAGAATAGTACTTTTCAGAACCTTCACAGGATCATATCCTTTGGCGATGGCTCGTTTGACTAATTGATTGATATGTCCTTCCGCCAGGTCGTCGGGGTGTTTGTCATCCGAGCAGAAAAGAATGCGGTCGGCATATTTATCCATCAACCCGATCAGTGCTTCAAAATTTTTGGCGGCGCTGCCTTCACGAATCTGGATTTTCATTCCGTATTTCAGCTTGTCTAATGCTTCTTCAATTGTATAGCACTCATGGTCGGTTGTGATGCCGGCTTCGGCATATTTCCGGGCATCATCTCCTCTCACGCCTGGGGCATGGCCGTCTGCCGGCTTACCGTATTTCCGGGCGATGGCAATTTTTTGCATTTCAGAATCGTCACGCCGGATAACACCGGGATAGTTCATCATTTCCGATAAATATTTGATCTCCTCCCTGCTGAGTAAATCTTCAAGTTCTTTGGGGCCCAATGCACTCCCGGCGGTCTCAAACGGTGTGGCAGGCACACAGGCCGAAGCTCCGAAATAAAATTTGAAAGGCACCTTTTTCCCGTTTTCTATCATGAATTCAACTCCGGGAATACCCAGTACATTGGCAATCTCGTGCGGATCGGAAACCGTGGCTACCGTACCGTGAATCACGGCAAGACGTGCAAATTCAGAAGGCACCAGCATGGAGCTTTCGATGTGAATGTGCGAGTCGATCAGCCCGGGAAGGATGTAATGATCATCTGCAACCGAATCATCTCTGATAATAGATTTGATGAATCCGTTTTCAACATGAACGGTTCCTTTGAAAATGGTTTCCGAATACAGGTCAATGATATTTCCCGAGAGGGAGAAGGAATGTTCTGATTTCATTATGCTCAATTTAGAATTGTGTCAAAAATAAAGAGAAAAAGAGAAAGTACGAAGTATTCAGAAAAATTGAAATAATCAGAGAATCCAGGGAACCTTATCCCGAACAATAAATCCATAATAATTGCTCCTCATACAGCAATCCTTTACCCGGTTATTTCAGTACTATTTCATCATACCGGTAAAAAATATCGAATCCTTTATTTTTCAGATATCTTTTTAACTCCCCCGGTTCATTGCGGAAAGTCATCAGCATAAAATCGCCCCCCCAGGCGCCAAGCGATTTGACTGTGCCGGAATGGTCAGGAAAATACAGGTCTTTGACTTTGGGCAGTTTCAGAATTTTTGACATCCGGTTTTCATGTTCGTTCAGAAGATGTTCAAACTCATCAAGGTTTTCGGTTTTAATTATCTTTTGCGTAATCGAACTGATTGCTTCAACATCTGTGTTATCAAAGGAGGATTTTCCAAATTCCGAAAGACTTTCTGATGTCCGTTGTTTGTGACCCGAATAGACAAAATAAATATTGTCCTTAAAAGGAGGAGAAAACTGTATTTCGGAAATCACCGGCTGGTGGTCCAATAGCTGATAAATTATCGGCATTTTTGCCGTTGCGCAGGCAATATCATAGCCAGATCCTTCAAAAGTCAGCATTTGCAGCTTGAAAGGGTCAATGCCGGCCCAGCGGGCAATGTTGCTGATGAGCGTTGAACTGGAACCAAAGCCGTAATCGGGGTCAAACTCCAGAATCGTATCCACTTCAAAACCGGCACTTTCACTGTTAAGAAAATCCGAATTCAACGCCCGTGCTGCCAACAGGATGTTTTTAAGTTTTTCGCAATATTCCGTTTCCGGCGCATAATCAACATTCAACTCCGGCAGATCAAAAATACACTGGAACCATAACCCTTCGGGTTCAATGGCGTGCCAGTGCAGTTTGTGTTCCTTGTTTTCCGCAACAGTCAGATGTTGTCCGGCTTTCAGAGGCACCGCCAGTGCTTTGGCCCCGGCAAGGACAAGGTATTCTCCCGTGATCAGGAGTTTTCCCGAAGCGTACCAACTTTTTCTTGCTGTCAAGTTTTTCGAAGTTTGGAGATATAATCATTCACATTGGCAAAAGAAATCTTGTGTCCGAGAAAATATTCTTCTGCTTTTTTCTTTTCTTCATCGTTGGCCTGAAGGTGATTCAGGATATTGAAGAGGTGCATTTTCATGTGTCCTATCTGTATGCCCTTGGTTACCAGTGATCTTACCGCGGCAAAATTGTTGGCCAGGCCCACTGCCGAAGCGATCATCATCAGTTTTTTTGCAGACGGGTTACCCAACATCTCGAGCGATTTTTTTGCCAGCGGGTGAAGGTTGGTCAGGCCGCCGACAGTTCCCAAAGCAAGGGGCAGTTCCAGTGAGAATTTGAATCGCCCGTCTTTTATTTCCACGGTCGAAAGGCTTTTGTATTTTCCTGTTCGTGAAGCATAGGTATGTCCTGCCGCTTCGATGGCCCTGAAATCGTTTCCGGTGGCAATGGCCACTGCGTCAATGCCGTTGAATATGCCCTTGTTGTGCGTGGTGGCCCTGTATTCATCTACTTCGGCTATTTTGACGGCCATCCGGAATTTTTCGGCAAACTGCTCTCCGGTAAGGTCGGTATCAATTCCCTCAAGTTCTTTGATGTCGCATTCCACCCATGTTCTGACGAGGCAGTCGGGCGTATAATTCGACAAAATGGACATGACAACAAGGCACTCTTTTTCTTCTCCTTTAAACACAGGATGGTGTTCGAAAAAAGATTTCAGCTCAACGGCAAACTCTTCGAGGCAGGAGTTGATAAAGTTGGCGCCCATGGAATCCACCGTATTGAAAGAAACTTTGATCTGGTAATAATTATCGATCCTGTCGGTCATATCCACCAGGTCAAAGCCCAGAATGCCACCGCCCCGTTTTTCCATATTCCCGGTAATGTGTGCTGTAGAACGGCGAAAAGCAGCGGTAAGCTCACCGAAAATGGACAGCAGTTTTTCTTTATCTCCATTCCAAAGAAAATGAACCTGACCGATTTTGATCACATCCACAACCTCGGAATGGAAGCCCCCGTGTTCAGACCAGAATTTGGCACTGGAAGAAGCGGCAGCCACCACCGAGCTTTCCTCAATTACGAGCGGAACCAGATGGGGCTTGCCGTTGACCACAACGTTGGGGACAACCCCGTAAGGAATATAAAAGTTTGAAATGGTATTTTCACTGAATTCGTCAAAGATCTTCTGCACCTTATGGTCGGAATGCCAAAAGCTTTTCATGAGCTCAACACTCTCCACCTGCTTGTCCATCAGCTCGGCGACGATTTTGAGCTTGTCTTCTTTCAAGAGTTTCGAGAAACCCTTAATGATCAGATCACGTTTTCTTCTTCTCGGCATTCCGTTTGATTTTCAGAAATATCAATTAATAATAACGTAATTGAATATCAGATTACAAAATTACCAATTATCAGGTTTTTCCTTTTCGGGAGGTACCATTTTTTCTTCGAGGCTTGTACTCCATTTATCCACATAACGGGCTATTTGTTGCAGGTAATCGTCCCACCGCTTGTCGTAAGCCGGGTCGTCTTTGTTGAGCCATTTTTCCACAGGCATAAATGTTTTTGATTTCAACACGATTTTATCAATGGTGTAACGATAACGGCCGTCTTTAAATTCAATGGTAAAGAAATAACGGATCATACCGGCGTCGTATTTGATGCTGTCTTTATCATAATAATAAATACGAAACTGGTGCCGACCGGCTATTTTTCCTGTTTGGGGATCACGTAAAGTGGTCACGCGATTCGGGTCTTTGTAAAAGTCATTTAACCAATAAACGCAGCGTTTAAACAGCTCATCTTTGGTGCCTTCTACATCTACCACATTCCGGAAACGGATTTCCCTTGTTGCCGAATCAACAGGAATGGGATAAAGCCTAATCTCTTTTTTAATGTGCTGGGCATAAACCTGCATGCCTGCCAAAAGAAAAATCAAACCCAGAAAAGTTTTCATAGTTAAACTTTTGTTTGCTCAAGCAAAGTTAATAGAAATAAACTTTCGGAAGGTTATACCGGATTTAATTTTGAAGTAACCGGACAAAACCGAATGTGTTTATGGCACGCTGTGGTGAACACCACCTGATATACTGAACGGTAACCGGGTAGGCATCATTCCAATCCTCCATTTTCGTCAATCGTTATTCTTCAAAAAAGGCTGTCATTTCGAGGGAAACGAAGCGTAGCGAAGTGACGAGAAATCCCCCCGGAGAGCACCCTTGTCCCGAGGAGATTTCTCCTCCTGCGTCATCGAAATGACAGGGGGGGCCATAATTCCGTCCACTATTCCAAAACTTCAACATTCAAAATCTCCCCCGTCCTTTCCCGACCTTTCAGGAGCATGCCTTCCTGCCGTCAGCCATGGCCACCTGAAAGGTCAAATACCCTTCCAACCTTCCATCATTCCACCCATCCTTCACCTCTCACTACTCACAAATTCAAAAACTAATAAGGTTTTGTTTTTCAGATAAGGATTTTATTGTCCTCAAATGTCCCCGTGTCAAAAAAAACCCGCTACACCTGAAGCGTAACGGGTTCTTTATTTTCGGTAAAATGATTTTACATCATTCCGGGCATTCCGCCACCCATTTGAGGAGGCATGGCCGGAGGCGGATTTTCTTCTTTATGTTCTACAAGAACACATTCGGTTGTCAGCAACATGCCGGCAATGGATGCAGCATTTTCCAGTGCGATACGGGTCACCTTCGTCGGGTCGATCACACCGGCTTCGTATAAGGTTTCATATTTTTCTGTGGCCGCATTGAAACCAAAGTCTTCTTTGCCTTCTTTTACCTTGTTGACAACGACCGAACCTTCCAGCCCAACGTTTTCAACAATCTGACGGAGCGGCTCTTCCAATGCCCGTTTAACGATGTTCACACCGATTTCCTGGTCTTCGTTGTCAAATTTCACATCGTCAAGAACCTGTGAAGCACGGATCAGGGCAACGCCACCACCGGGGATGATGCCTTCCTCAACGGCAGCACGTGTGGCAGCCAGTGCATCTTCAAAACGGTCTTTCTTTTCTTTCATTTCCACTTCACTGGCAGCGCCAACGTAAATCACGGCTACACCACCGGCCAGTTTGGCCATACGCTCCTGCAACTTCTCTTTGTCATAGTCCGAAGTGGTGGCCTCAATCTGCGCCTTGATCTGGTTTACGCGGGCAGCAATGTTTTCTTTTTCGCCTTTGCCGCTGACAATGGTTGTGTTTTCTTTGTCGATGCTTACTTTTTCAGCTTCACCCAGCATATCGAGCGTGGCATCTTCCAGTTTGTATCCTTTTTCTTCGGAAATAACCACACCACCTGTCAGGATGGCGATATCTTCAAGCATTTCTTTTCTTCTGTCGCCAAAGCCGGGAGCTTTTACGGCAACCACCTTGAGCGAACCACGCAGACGGTTTACAACCAGTGTAGCCAGTGCTTCGCCTTCAACGTCTTCGGCAATGATCACCAGCGCTTTACCGCTTTGAGCCGCTTTTTCCAGGATCGGAAGCAGGTCTTTCATCACCGAGATTTTCTTATCGTGGATAAGAATCAGCGGACTCTCGTAAACAGCTTCCATTTTTTCGGTATCGGTTACAAAGTAAGGAGAAATATACCCCCTGTCGAACTGCATACCTTCAACAACGTCCACGTAGGTCTCAATGCCTTTGGCTTCTTCAATGGTGATCACACCTTCCTGTTTTACTTTCTGCATGGCTTCGGCAATCAGTTTTCCGATTGTGTGGTCATTGTTTGCAGAAATGGAAGCAACCTGTTCGATTTTATTCGAATCGTGGCCGATTTCTTTGGTTTGTTTACGTAACGATTCCACAACCTTTGTTACCGCTTTCTCAATGCCGCGTTTCATATCCATCGGATTGGCACCGGCAGTCACGTTTTTGAGGCCGGTTACGAAAATCGACTGGGCGAGGATTGTAGCGGTGGTTGTACCGTCACCTGCCAGGTCGTTGGTTTTCGAGGCCACTTCTTTCACCATCTGGGCACCCATGTTTTCGATGGGGTCCGTCAGTTCGATTTCTTTAGCAACAGTCACCCCGTCCTTGGTTACCTGGGGAGCGCCAAATGATTTATCAATGATTACATTACGGCCTCTGGGCCCTAAAGTAACTTTTACAGCGTCAGTAAGTGCATTTACGCCTTTTTTAAGGCCTTCTCTTGCATCGTGATTAAATAAAATGTCTTTTGCCATTTTTTTCAATTTTTATTAAATGATTAATTTTAATTCATAAATGTTTTAGATGACCGCAAGAATATCGGATTGATTCATGATCAGATAATCTTTGTCATCAATGGTAATTTCGGTCCCTGCATATTTACCGTACAATACCCTGTCACCAACTTTTACGGTAACGGGATTGTCCTCGGTTTTTTCAGGAACGGCCACAACGGTTCCCTGTTGTGGTTTTTCTTTTGCCGTATCAGGGATGATGATCCCGCCTGCAGTTTTTTCTTCGGCGGGAGCGGGTTCAACAACAACCCTTTCGCCAAGTGGTTTTATATTCATAGTAAACAGATTTTTTGGTTATTATTCATGGGTTTGGGGATTTCCATATTTTGTGCCAAACCGGGAATAAAAAAAAATGTCAGAACGTTTATGACATTCTGACATTTTAATGATGAAATAATTTCTTTTTACTTATTTGCCTCCCCCTTGCTGGTTTGATTGTCCCTGCGCGGGTTGTCCCTGTGACGGTAACGGCTGGTAATCAACTGGCGCCGGAGCATTTTTTGAGAAATCTTCGATTTGTTTTTTCAATTGTGAATCCTGCTGGGAAGTGTCAACTATACCCCGCGGGATAACCATTGTTGCTGTCAGGGCAAGTACCAGCAAAGCTACTGACAGTGTCCAGGTGGCTTTTTCAAGAAAATCGGCTGTTTGCCTGACGCCCATGAACTGCGAGCCGGCACCGGTAAAATTAGCTGCCAGGCCGCCGCCTTTTGGATTTTGAACCAAAACAATGAGACCGAGCAACACACATACGATCAGGATTAAAATGGATACAAAAAGATACATCGTTCTAATTTTTAAGTTCTTCCTCTGCTTTTTGAATAAGGGCTGCAAAGTAACTACTTTTTTCCGGAAATTTCAAACTTAATTTTTCATAAATACTGATGGCTTTTTCAAAGCGTTTCTGATCGAAATAAATCGTTGCAAGTGTTTCGCTTACAATGTTTTCTTCGTCAACAACACTTTCTTTTGCCGCTTCTTCGGGATCGAAAAAAGTATGTTGGGGCTTTGAAATGCGGGGTTCGTTTTTGATAAATTTGTCGATAAGTTCCTGCTGATCTTTCACAGTCAGGGGTTCTTTCTCCTTTTCTTCTTCTGCCGGAACCGGTTGAGATGCTTGTTCGCTTTTTTCCTTTTCAAGATACCGTAAACGTTCGGCAACAATACGCATCAGATCGGAATGGGATGTGCTTCCTTCCACAGGCTCCAGGAATTCCTCAGGCTTTTGATCCGGTTCGGGTGCAGAGGCTTTTGACAACGTGTGAATTTCCTCACTTTTTTCTTCCGGTTTTTCAACAATTGCGTTCGTTCCGGTGGACCCTTCAGCAGTGGTTTCAGTTTCGACAAGCTCTGATTTACCGGTTTCCGGTTGTTCAACATCCTCCGGAGCTTCTTCTTTTGTGCCGGTTACAACATCGACGGCTTCTTTCTTTTCAACGACAACTTCTTTTTCAACATCTTCCGCTACTTCTTCTTTGACAGTAGCTACGACACCGGCAGGTTCTTTCTTTTCGGCGGTTGTCTCTTTTTCAATGTCTTCATCCGGCAGGATCACCTTTTCGGCTGTCTTTGAAAGCGCATCGATGTGTTTTTTCAAAATCCGTCGGTTCCCTGCCTGAACGGCAGTCAGTTTCAACTGGGTATCATACATCACATGCTTTTCCTTAAAAAGGTTTAAGGTAAGCAGGATGCGGGCCGTCTGGCAATAGGGAAATTCTCTTACAAGTTCTGTCAGTTCCGGCAGCGACTTGTCGTTAAGAAGCGCCGGGTCAAGAATATACGCTGAAAAAATTTCTTTATTCATCGGGCACTTTTTATTACCAGTTGACAACGGCTTTATTAAAAATATCAGTAACCAGCATTTCACTGATGGTTACGATCAGATCGCCGGCAATGCTGTTCAGGTCGGCATCCGAAGGATAATCGATAAATTCGGTGAATTTTTGTTCGAAATTCTTCTCGGGTTCAAATTTATTGAAATACCGTACGTTTACCGTGATTGTCAGCCGGTTAAGTGCGGCAGTCTGATTTCCCTGAATGGCAACGGGAGTTGTTTTATAATCCACTATTTCACCGTCAAGAGCCAGGTCGCCGTTGGCATCAACCATGTTGAGGTTTGCCTCACGGGTGAATTTGTCCCTTAACATATCTGTGAAAGTAGGGCTTAACAGGGGCTGGATCAGTGGCGCCCTGTTCTGAAAGTAAGCCACCGAAACGGTTTTGGCCTCCGGCGGCACCGAAGCGCCCGTAAAGGAATATACTCCGCATCCCTCTGACAACAACAGGAAAAGACCGATTAGTGCCGGTAAAAAATATCTTGTAATATGCCAGTTATTCCGAGTGATCACCTGATATTGTATTCTTTGATTTTACGATAAAGCGTACGTTCGGAGATACCCAGCTCTTTGGCAGCGCTTTTTCTTTTGCCGTGATGTTTTTCCAGCGCTTTTTTAATGAGTTCGTTTTCTTTTTCCTGAAGTGAAAGCGATTCTTCCACCACCTCGGTAGGATGGAAGGTCTCTTCTTTATCCTCTCCGGGATGGGTGATCTTGATCTCGGGATATTCAGGCTCATCTTTTAAAATAGTGTCCGGGTAGTCTTTAACGAGCAACGCCTTTGTTTGCTCGGCAGTGGGCTTGTGCTCTCCCTGTTCCATGAGACCGGCCACGATTTTCTTTAACTCCGTCATGTCTTTTTTCATCTCGAACAGCACTTTGTAAAGCAATTCCCGTTCCGAAATATGTTGTTCTTCCTTCTTTTGATAGAGAACGGGAAGTTCGGGTGTTTCATTGCCGGGCAGGTATTGTTTCAGCGTGGCCACATCTATTTCTTTACTTTTCTCAATGATCGAGATTTGTTCGGTCACATTTTTGAGCTGACGGATGTTCCCCGGCCAGTAATAATTTTCGAGCATATTCACTGCCTCGGGAGTCAGGCGCACAGGAGGCATCCTGTATTTCTCGGCAAAATCGGCAGCAAACTTTCTGAACAACAAATGAATATCTTCTTTGCGATTACGCAGAGGCGGGATGAAAATGGGAACCGTATTCAGCCGGTAAAACAAATCCTGCCGGAAGTTTCCTTTGGCGATGGCGTCGGGGATGTTTACATTGGAAGCCGCCACCATCCTGACATCTGTCTTGATCACTTTGGAGGAACCCACTTTCATAAATTCCCCCGACTCGAGCACACGCAGGAGGCGGACCTGTGTGGACAAAGGCAGTTCGGCCACTTCATCCAGAAAGATCGTTCCCCCGTCGGCGACTTCAAAATAACCTTTCCGGGCCTCGTGTGCTCCGGTGAAGGAGCCTTTTTCGTGCCCGAACAGCTCGGAGTCTATGGTCCCCTCAGGGATGGCCCCGCAGTTGACGGCAATGTAATTGTTGTGTTTTCTCGCACTCATCTGATGGATGATCTTTGGGAAAACCTCTTTGCCCACACCACTTTCACCGGTGATCAAAACAGTGAGATCGGTTGAAGCCACCTGCACGGCGACTTCAAGGGCTCTGTTCAGCATGGGTGAGTTGCCGATAATCCCGAACCGTTGTTTTATTGATTGAAGCTCCATATTTTGCCTGTAAATCAGATTTTAAAATTAGTAAATATCACAAAACCGAAAAACTACCGCAATTCCGCGTTAAGCTTTTGTTCAAACGTCTGCCTGATACGTCTCATGGTCTTGTCAATCACCTTGTCGGTGAGGGTTTTCCCTTCATCCTGCAGGATGAACGACAGGGCGTAAGATTTTTTTCCTTCCGGGATATTGTCTCCTTCATATACATCAAATAAACCGACTTTTTTCAGGATTCTCCTTTCGGCTTCAAAGGCCAGTTTTTCCATCTCGCCAAAATGTACCGATTTATCTATGAGCAAAGCCAGATCGCGACGGACAGCAGGGTATTTGGAAACCGGAGTGTAAACCGTTTCATTGGCGGCATGCATTTTCATCACCTTTTCCCAGTTGAAGTCTGCCATGAATACCTCTTGTTCAATATCGAACCGGCGCAGGATTTTTTTACTTAATGCCGTTACCGTGGCTACGGTTGTATTGTCCTTTTGATATTCCAGCCCGTAGGAAAGATTATTCGAGCTGATTTCCCGGATACTCATCCCTCTCCGGTCAATGCCCAGTTTACCGAAAATGCTTTCGACGACTCCTTTCAGGAAGTAGAAATCGGTTTTACGGTTGTCGTTATTCCAGTTTTCGGGCAGGACAGCTCCTGTGGTAAAAACAGCGAGGTGTTTTTCCTCGTGGTATTTCTTCAGCCCTGAATTTTTCTCTTTCGACGGGTCTTTACTGTAAATCTTCCCGAATTCATACAGCTTCTGGTCAGGGATTTTGTGGTTGATGTTGTAACTGACCACTTCGAGGCCGCCAAACAATAAAGACTGACGCATAACATCGAGGTCTTTGCTTAACGGATTGAGGAGGGTAACGCTTTTGTTTTCGTCAAAATCTTCATTTTCGATGTAATAGCCCGAACGGGTCAGTGAGTTGTTGATCATTTCCACAAAGCCCTGTGCTGTCAACTGATCGGAGATCAGGTTCTGGACTTTTTCGGGATCGGGCTTCTGGCGGTAACTCACCGAAGCATCAATCTTGTCTTCAAATTCCACATTGTTGTAACCGTAAACGCGGAGGATTTCCTCGATGACATCGGCCTCGCGTTTTACATCCACTTTGAAGGTGGGGATCAGCAGTTTCATCCCCTCATCAGTTTCTTCCAGCACTTCAATTTCCAGGTCGGTCAGGATGTCTCTGATGATGTCCCTGCCGATGACTTTGCCGATCAGGCGGTCAACATTTTTATAGGTGATGTCCACCGTCCATTTTTCAATTTTTTCGGGATAGACATCTTTGATTTCGGAAGATATTTTCCCGCCTGCAATTTCTTTGAAAAGCATGGCCGCCCGTTTCAGGGCAAAAAGGGTCATTTCGGGATCGGCGCCCCGCTCGAAACGGAAAGAGGCATCTGTCTGCAATCCGTGACGCTTGGAGGTTTTACGAATATGTGCCGGGTCGAAGTAAGCACTTTCCAGGAAAATGTTGGTGGTCTGTTCGGTTACGCCGGAATCCAGCCCGCCGAACACCCCGCCGATGCACATGCTATCTTCGGTATTGCAGATCATCAGGTCGTCAAAGGCCAGTTTTCTTTCCACACCATCCAGTGTGACAAAGGGAGTGCCTTCCGGCATTTTCTTCACAACCACCTTGTTGCCTTTGATCTTGTCGGCATCAAAAGGGTGGAGGGGCTGGCCGGTTTCATGCAGGATGTAGTTAGTGATATCCACAATGTTGTTGATGGGCCGCAGTCCGATGGCATTGAGCTTGTTTTTCAGCCAGTCAGGGGATTCCTCAACCTTAACACCTGACAGGGTGACGCCCGAATATCGCGGGCAGGCTTTGGAATCTTCCACAACAACCTCAATATCAAGGGAAGTGTCATCCACTTTAAAATCTTCAACCGACGGCAGATGAAGCTTGTATTTCCGGGTATTTTTCAGCCGGTTCAGTCCGGCAGCCACATCCCTTGCCGAGCCGATATGCGAAGCGGCATCGGCGCGGTTGGGGGTCAGGCCGATCTCATAAACGTAATCTTCTTCAATCCTGAAATAATCAGCAGCCGGTGTGCCGGGTTGTAGTTTATCGGGTAGCACCATGATGCCTTCGTGTGATGTGCCCAGCCCCAGTTCGTCTTCTGCGCAGATCATCCCTTCCGAGACGGCCCCGCGGATTTTGGCTTTTTTGATGGTGAATGATTCTTCTTCAGAATACAAGATGGTGCCCACGGTAGCCACGGGAACGGTCTGCCCGGCAGCCACATTGGGCGCACCGCAAACAATAGGCAGGATTCGGCCACCACCCACATCCACGGTAGTAATGCTTAATTTGTCGGCATCGGGGTGTTTCTCACAGGTCAGCACTTTGCCGATAACCACGCCTTCCAGTCCTCCTTTTACCGACTGAAACTTTTCAAAACCTTCCACTTCCAGTCCGATGTTTGTCAGAATGTCAGAAAGCTCCAACGGCTCCACATCAATGTCCACATATTGTTTCAGCCAGTTATATGATAATTTCATTGTAGATTCATTTAAAAAATTGCGAAGTGCAAAAGTAAAGAAATATAGATTTGATTTACTGATGACAAACGACTATTTGACCAGCGCCGGGTGGTCTTTCCCCAAATAATCATCAGAGCCGGCAGAATTCCCGGGGATACGATTTTGTTTTTATTGCTAATATTATATTAAATGGTGTATTCAGCTTTGCGCAAAGCTATTTTAAAATTCCATGAACGGAATAAAATATTACAGGTTGAGTTTACCAAAAACCCGTATCTTTGGGGGAGCCCTGGGAAATACGTGCTGTTTCAATAGTTAAGATGCTTTGACAAAACAGATTAACGCAAAAAATCACTGCGGGATGGAACCTGATTAGTAGATAATCTTATGCCTGATGTTCAATGCAATACGAAGGTTGTTAACAAAAATGCTGAAAAAAAGTTCAATTATTTAAGAAACACATGCAACGTTTGATCCTTTTTATTTGTTTTATAAGTTACGGGGACAAGAACACCCGAAGTGTTTTAAAAGCCGAACAAATGAGATGCAGAAGTCCTGATTTATTACAGCAACCACCTTAACAATAATATTTTCGGGTAAATTTAATCGCAAAAAAGAATTCCTTTAAAATTTTGGAAAAAAAATATATTGTTATAAATTTGCCTGAATTCTTAAAAACCAAAAGTTTTATTATTCAAATCAATTGAAATTATTAAATTATTTTTTAACAAAAACCATTTTCTCATGAAAAGTTTTACAAAGTTTTTTGTGTTGATTTTGGCGATGTTGTTTACCGTTGGTATTGTAGCTCAGCAACAAATGAGCGAGCAGGAATATCAGGTACTGCAGCAGAAGGCACAGCAGGAACTTGCAGCGCATGGTCCTACGCATGACGTGCCTTATGCGCCAAACGATGTCAGAGCAACCGGAGACGATTGTTCTGATCCTATCATCATCACTGCCTCACCGGGGATGAGCGCTTGGTCAGATATGAGCCAGACCACGTGCGGTCGTGTGGATGATTACGATGCTACCTGCATGGGTAGTTATGACGGAGGAGAAGACATCATTTACGAACTGGATGTCACCGCCGACATGAGCCTGAAATTCATTTTCGACCCGGTTGAAACTTACTCAGGTATTGCCGTTATGGATGCCTGTGGAAATGCAGGGAGCTGCCTTGTCCTGAAAACAGGTTCCTCAACCGATGTAAGAGAATTCACTTATGCTTTCACTGCAGGCACTTATTACATCCAGGTTGATTCCTGGCCGTCGCCGGATTGTATCGGTTTCGACCTGACAATCGAAGAGTACTTTCCGCCTGCCCCGGCTGATCCGATCAATACTTTCCCTTACATGGAAGATTTTTCGGCTTGTGACTGGCCATCGACGATGAAGCCGTTTGCCGGTGCTGAAGCCCATGCCGTTGTCCGTTCCGATGCCGGTGTTGAAGGTTGCGGCGCTTTACTTGACGGAAACAGCTACGCAGGTTTTTACCATGAATACGGTGGAAACTGCGACAATGCTTTTAACTTCAACTATCCCGATCACACAGCACAGATTCAGATGACTGTTGAGCCTGACGGCTCTACCGGTCTGTTGTGGTTGGATTTCGACATGCAGCAGTTCTTTTCATTTGCAGATTATTACAGTTGGTTCAGGGTAACAGCTAACGGCACAGCCCTTACTGAAGTTAACACCGGCAAAACCTGCTTCCAGTCGGATGATCCTTATGGCAGCGGATGGCAGCATCTTGAATAT
Source organism: Bacteroidales bacterium (assembly GCA_029933225.1). GTDB lineage: Bacteria > Bacteroidota > Bacteroidia > Bacteroidales > F082 > JAADID01. Next base: position 29,552 of record JAOZOO010000004.1, read on the forward strand.
GCTCTTGCCGATTACCAGAATGACCCGTCATTTGAACTCTATATTGAGTACGTTGGTAAATATTACTACCTCTATTACAGGGGAGGTGACGCCGTTATGATCGACAATGTTCATATCTGGTACAAACCGGTTGGAAATGTTGAAGGTACGGCATACAACGGTGTGATGACCGATCCTGTAGAGAATGTTGAGATCGGTTTCCTCGGAGACAATCCGCCTTATGCGCCGATCATGACCAATGCCAGCGGTTATTACCGTTTCAATAACGTACCGACGGAGCCGGTTGATACTTACGACATGTATGGATACAAAGACATGATGAACTATGTCGTACAGACCATTACTTTCATTACAGGTTCCACCATCACGGTTGACTGGAATATGGCACCGCCATTGATGGTTGTTACACCTGCTGTTCTGGAAGAGACCATGAATCCGAACGAGTGGCGCAGTGTACCGATCACCATCACCAACGGCCCCACCGGCGGCCCGTTGCACTGGACGGCAGAAATCGTATTCGGCGACCCGCCTCCGGCACCCGGAAATCACGTCAGTGTACCCCCGTTTGAAGGATCAGTACCTCCGGCTCTGGCAGCCGAGAGCAATGAACTGGCTCCGCAGGGTTATGGTGTGGCCGGACAAAATGCACAAAACGATGGCTCACGCGGCGTTATGGCCTTTGGATATGAAGCCATTGCCAACGGTACATTCAATTTTGATGTGGATGACCTTCCAGGAAAGACCCAGGTTGGCGGCGGATCACCCGGCGGTGACTTTATCGGCGGTATGGCATTCAACATGGAAGACGAAAACGAAGTCTTTGCTTCCGGTTTTTACCAGGCAAAACTTTATTCAATAGACCGTTCAACAGGAACATTTACCGTGATCGGTGATCTCGGTGGTGGCGTATATCAGGCATCTGATATGACGGTTGACCCTACCGACGGCACCTATTATCTGTCAACGACAAGCGATCTTTATACCGTTGATGTAACTACCGGAGCAGCAACCAAAGTTGGTTCTTTCGGTGTTGCTAGCAACATGATGATTGGTATTGCCTGTGACGGTGAAGGAAACCTGTGGGGATACACAATCCTGAACGACATGTTCTACTCCATTGATAAAACCACGGGGGCCGCTACTCCTGTTGGTGGTATTGGTTTCAATGCTTCTTATGCACAGTCCATGTTCTACGATCAGCAGGATGACCGTGTGATCATGTCTGCATTTAATGCAGGTAATTTCTATGCAGAAATCCGTGAGGTTGATGTAACCACCGGAGGAAGCACAGTTTTAAGTTCGGAATATTATGTTGAGATGACCGGTTCGGCAGCTCCTGTTTCAACTGCCGGTGGTGGCTGGTTAGACCTTTCGGCTTATGAAGGCGATGTGCCCTCCGGCGAGTCTAACTTTGTCAACGCTTTGTTTGACGCCACAGGAACGGTAGCAGGCCAGGTATGGACTGCCGATGTGATCTTTACAGCCCAGCCCAGCGTAAGCACGGCTACCGTTGACGTGAGCATGATCATTGCCGGCGAACCGCTGGTACCCGTCGATGAGTTTGAGGCCGAGCTGGCCAATGCGGTTACAGGCCAGGTTGACATGAGCTGGAGTTTTGCCAGCGAGGACATCACGTTCCAGTATTTCCTGGTACGTCGTGACGGATCGCCGATCGCGAACACCCAGAACATGTATTACACGGATTACCTGCCCACTTATGGCACCTATTATTATACGGTATCGGCAGTTTATGCCGAAGGCGAATCGGTACCGGCAGGGCCTGTTGAAGTCATCTGGCTGATTCCGGAACTTTGCTGGAATCCCGATCCTGTTTACGGCGAAGTGTGGACCGGCGACCAGGAGACCTTCCCGCTGGTTTTAGAGAACTGTGGTGAAGGACAGTTAGCCTTTGAATTCACCGGCTTTGACGATCCTGACTTCAGCAATGGATTTGTCACGGCAGTAGAGCCTTATTCAGGCGTTATTGCCGAAGGCGAGAGCATGACGGTGAATGTCACGTTTGACGCTACGGGTTACGGTGCAGGCACCTATAATGTTGATCTGGATCTGGCTACCAACGAGTTGCCTCCCGACAACGAGCGTACGATCGCCTGTCAGATGGTTGCTTATACCCCGGCCACGCTCTACGGAGTGGTTACGGACTGTGACGACGACTTCCCCGTTAACCATGTCACCGTAGTCGCCACCAACACGGCCACGAGTGATGTATTCACCGGCGAGACCGATGCCATGGGCTATTACGAGTTTTATGTTGACGAAGGCACTTATGATCTTCAGTTCATCAAATTATCCTACCTGTCCACTGATGTGGCTGGTATTTATGCTCCTGCGGGCACAATGACGGAAGTCAATGCCTGTATTGTTGAAAATCCGTATCCTGTAAACTGGGTAGTTGCTGATCCCAACGAGGCTGACGATGCGTGTATGATCACGTGGTCACTGCCTATGGGCCCGTATGAGATCATTTATGATGACGGTACGGCAGAGAACTATTTTGCATGGATACAATATGGTGGTGCTGTGGCAGTTAAGTTCACCCCTGCCGGTTATCCTGCCAGTGTTGTCGGCGGACGTTTGTATGTCGGTGACGGCAGCTTCCCCGAGGGCGCCAACTTTATCGGCGCACCGATGGCCGTAGGTATCATGGATGACGATGGCCCGAGCGGTATGCCCGGTACCATTATGGATTCCGCCATGGTCACTGTTGACCAGTACGGCTGGGTTGACTTTTCACTGAATGGTTCCACTTTCAACGACGGCAACTTCTACATTGTGATGTGGCAGTTGACCATACCACCGTTCTCGCCACCCGTAGGTGTTGACGAGGAGAATCCTGTTGTTTACCGTTCCTATACGAAACAGGCCGGTGGTGAGTGGCAGACTTCAGCATACAACGACTTCATGATCCGTGCCACTGTCTTCGGCCCCGGCGACAACGTTGTCGCTGCCATGGCTGAAGGGCCGAGCGTTATTCCGCCGAAGCCCACCGACGGTGCACACATAGCCGCCAAGATGCCGATGGCTTTGCCCGGCACGATCAAAGGCGGCGCTTTCATGCCTGTTGCCAATCAGGAGGCTGACCGTGATCTGGAGAAATACAACGTAGCCTTTGTTGACGGCTTTGATCCCGGTGCAGGCGAGACGCCTCAGGATGGGACGCTGACAATTATCAAGACGACGAAGAACAATTATTACAATGATGCCACTGCATGGGATGCAGCGCCTCCGGGCTTCTATGCCTATGCCGTGCGTGCTGTTTACACCAGCAGTAAATCCATCTGGGCTTACTCCAACGTAGCCGCTCACCTTATGGACAGGATGGTGACCGTTAACGTAAGTCAGTGTGACAACGAAGAGCCTTCGGGCGTTGTGGTTATGCTGATGGGTTATGATTATCCGTACCAGATGCTTGTTCAGGTAACACCTGCCTCGGGCACGGTTGTCTTTGACAGCGTGATCATGGGCATGTACGATCTGTCGGCAAGCAAGATCGGTTACCAGGCGTGGGAAGACCCGAACTTCCTTGTCAACGGCGACAAGATCGTTGACATCGTATTGCAGGAGAATGCCTACCCGGCCCGTAACCTGTATGTTGACCCGTTGTCCTCTGTAGCTACATGGGATGAGCCGCTTTATCTGCAGGTACCCATGGAAGGTTTCGAGAGTGAGCCGTTCCCGCCCGCAGGCTGGACAAGTCTGACCAGTGGTATCGGCTGGGAGCGTGTTGAAGACGGCAGTAGTTCCTTCTGGACCGTACCTACGCCTCCGGAAGAAGCCGGTGACTGGTACATTGTTGCCAACGACGACCAGGTCTCGTGGAACAACGGTTGCTGTGATTACATGATCACACCCGAGTGCGACCTTCGTGAGGCCACTGATTACGTATTGCATTTCTTAAGCTACTATGACGGCGCTTACGGTCAGAAAGCTTATGTGGAATACTCCACCGACGCCGGCGCTACCTGGGAAGTACTGATCGAGCTTTCCCCTGCTTTCAGTTGGGAAGAGTACAACTACGATCTGTCCGACATGTCGGGTGAGAACGGCCTGTCGTCCGTATGGTTTGCTTTCCATGCCGATGATAACGGTGGCTGGGCTTCCGGCTGGGCTGTTGACAACATCCAGGTCGGCGACGGTCCTGTTGACATCGACGGTTACTATGTCTATCTTGACGACGGTTTTGTAGCGCAGACCGATGCCGACACCCGTACGTACACCTATGGAGACCTGCAATACGGTACGACCTATACTGCAGCAGTGGCAGCCCTGTACGGATGTAATGTATCCGAGAAGATCTATTACACGTTCACCAGTGGTTATCTGTATCCGCCGCGCAACCTGTATGACGAATACCTTTACGGCACCAACGAGGTACCGTTGTTCTGGAATCCGCCGATGACGGGTGACGGGGTACCTATGGCCGGTGCCTCCGACGGCAACTATGCCAAGGGCATCTATGAGGCCAGCTTTGGTGCAGCACCCATCAACGGTGTAGCCGTAGCCGAGGGCGAAGAGCCGAACCAGGAGTTCCTGAACGGTTATCGTGCTCCCGATGTTTACGGAGTCTCGAACGACATCCCTGCTTATGCATGGTTTGATGCCGAGAACACAGGCGTTGTGAACCAGATCACCTCCTGGCCCGGTGGCGGAGCATTTGCCAACGCAGCCGAGATGATGCACGGCAATCCCGACTTCATGTATGAGATTGACAATGCCGGAACGGTACGTAAGTTAGACATCCCCAATGCGAGTGTAGAGACACTGGGCAGCATCAGCGTACAGCCGCTGGCCATGGCGTTAGACTACACGACGGGAGTTTATTATGTAAACGACCAGAGTGAGAACCTGTACACGGTAGATCCTGAAGGCCTGACCACGGAGCTGGTCGGTAACTTCGGCTACACCGGACAGTGGATCATCGGTATGACGTTTGACGAGGACGGCAACCTTTACGGTTACGACCTTGTAAGCGACAACATGTGGGCCATCGACAAAGAGACCGGAGCGGCCACGCTTTTGGGCAACATTGGTTTTGATGCCAACTTTGGCCAGGGTATGGCCTGGGATCAGTTAAACGGTCAGGCCGTATTGTCCGCCTTCAACAGCGGCACGTTTGCCTGTGAATACCGTGTAGCCGATCTGACTACGGGTAACACGAGCTTTGTCTCGAACATCGGCAGTCCCGGCGCCACACAGTTTGGAACGATCGCTATCCCGGTCACGGGTGGTGGTGGCGGCGGCGGTGTAGTACCGGCAGGACTCACCTCGTTCAACATATACCGCAGCGGCACGCTTGTAGGCACCGCACCCTACACTGGCGAAGGCACCGAAGACTGGATATTCTTTGCCGACAACGGTGTCATGCCCGGCACGTATTATTACGGGGTCACCGCATTGTACGACCTGGCAGTTTATGGTTTCCCGGGCGAGACCGGCGAATCCTTACCCGACGGGCCTGACACGGTCACCGTAGTCTGGGGCTATGACTTACCGTTCATGGAGAGCTGGGATCAGGGGTCGTTTGATTACAACGACTGGACGACGACAGCTTCCAACTGGGTTATCAGCAGTCAGAACGGTAATCCGGAGCCATCGGCCCAGTACAACTGGGATCCCGATCCGGGTGCAGACTACGCCGTATCTCTGGTAAGTCCTCCGTTGAATGCGGACATGCTTACCGAAGGTGACATCTGGTTAGACTTCGAGTACTATCTTGAAGACCGCAACACCACCGGTGAAGAGAAGTTAGCTGTAGAGGTTTACAACGGCCAGGACTGGACGCAGGTAGCCGAATACAGCAACACATCAGACTTTGACTGGACACCACAGCATCTGAAGATCACGCAATATGCGATGAGTCGTGTCTTCCAGGTACGTTTCACGGCCATGGGCATGAATGCCTTTGACATTGTACGCTGGAATGTTGACAACATCGAGGTTTACCGTACATGCGGCACTCCGGAAGATCTGGAAGGCGAATATGTATGGAACGATCTGGACAACTTCGGAGCTGCATTGAACTGGGTAGCTCCCGAACTTCCCACCCCGCCTGAGGGCTGGATCGAGTGGGATGACGGCACGAACTTCAGCGGCATCGGTTTGACCGATGGCGGCACGTTCACCGTAGCAGCCCGCTGGGATGCAGGCGGCTTGCCCGACTTGCAGGGTACATCGATCACCAAGATCAAGTTCTTCCCGCAGGATGACGGCGCCGAGAGCTTCACGGTCAAGGTATGGAAAGGCGAGAATGCTTCCACATTGTTAGCTTCGCAGGAAGTTGCCAGTGTAGTGGTAGGCACCTGGAACGAGATCGTTCTGGATACGCCCGTACCTTATGATGACACGCAGGAGTTGTGGATCGGTTACACGGTGAACAACCATACAGCCGGTACGTTCCCTGCCGGAACAGATGCAGGCCCTGCGATAGCCGGTTACGGTGACAAGATCACTTTGGACGGTGTTACGTGGGACAACTTGAGTGACTTCGGTCTGGATTACAACTGGAATCTGGCCGCCTATCTTGAAGTACCCGAGGGTATGAGTGCAGAGGTTACTCCGTTGGTTGACAACACGGTTTACAACAAGAGCGTTTCGACGCCTGTCCGCGGAGCTGTTCACGAGAACGGCATCTCCAACGGCAACCAGGTTGACCGTGCCTTCACAGGCTTCAACATTTACAGGCAGGGACCCGGCGAGAGTGACTACACGTTGATCGACTTCGTAGCTTACGAAGAAGGGACGATGGATTACAGTTACTTCGACGAGGATCCTTATCCGGGTCAATATCCTTACACGGCCTGTTACCAGGTAACGTCCGTATGGGAGAGTGAGACGGATTACTGTGAGTCAGAACCTGCACCGGCCAAACTGATGCCCATTGAGGACTTTGTCTGTGTATTGATCACATCGATAGACGATCCTATGGCAGGAGAGGTTACGGCCTTGTATCCGAATCCTGCCCGTGAGTTGGTGAACATCACCTCGAGTCAGGCGATGACGCATCTGACGATCGTGAATTATGTAGGCCAGGTAGTCTATGATGCAGCGATCACGGATCAGACTACCCTGACGCTGAACACAGGCGCTTATGATGCCGGTGTTTACGTGGTACGCATCACGACCGACAACGGCGTAGTTACCAAACGGATGACCATCACCAAATAGTGAGAAGTCAGACGCGGTAATTACTTACCGGTAAAAAAAGAAAGGGCAGCCCGAAAGGCTGCCCTTTTTTAATTCTCCTGATTTTTACCTTTGCAAAAAATTACGATTCCATTGATCTCGGTAAGTAACATAACCAAAGAATTCCAGGGAGAACCGATCTTTTCCAATATTTCTTTTAACATCAATCCGAAAGAACGCATTGGCCTTGCCGGTAACAACGGTGCAGGCAAAACCACGTTGCTCCGCATAATCAATGGAGAGGTGGAACCTGAAGAGGGAGAAGTAGTGATTCCACGTGATGTTTCGGTGGGTTATCTTCCGCAGGAGAAAAGGATTGATCTGGCCGGGACTATTCTTGAAGAGACATTAAAGGTTTTTGATTTTATCGGGGATTTAAAGGACAGGCTTGAAGAGATTCATAAGCAGATCGAATCAAGGGATGATTACAATTCAAGGGGTTATCACCGGCTTCTCGAGGAACAATCCGCCATTATGGAACAGTTGAGGCTGGCCGAACCTGAGAAACTGAGGGGAAAAGCCGAAAAAATTCTGGCCGGCCTGGGATTTGAGCCCGAAGCTTTTTCTCAACCGGTCAGCAATTTAAGTATTGGCTGGCAGATGCGCGTTGAACTGGCAAAGTTGCTTCTGCTCAACCCTGACCTGCTCATGTTGGATGAGCCCACAAATCACCTTGATATTGAATCCATTCAGTGGCTTGAAGATTTCCTGTCAAATTATCCCGGAACCGTTTTAATGGTGTCTCACGACCGCACCCTGCTCGATCATTTAACCACGCGGACTATCGAGATCAGCAATGGTAAACTGTATGATTACAAAGTTCCTTATTCACGTTATATTCATCTCCGGGAGGAACGCTTTGAACAGCAGGCGGCGGCATTTAATAACCAGCAAAGGCAAATCAGGCAGATAGAGCGGTTTATCGAAAGGTTCAGATATAAAAACACCAAAGCCCGGCAGGTACAGTCAAGGATAAAGCATCTGGAGAAGTTAGAAAAAATAGAGATTGACGAGCGTGATCAGGATGTGATTCATTTTACTTTTCCCCCTGCTCCTCACAGCGGAAAGGTGACTGTCCTTGGAAAATCGGTTGGTAAACATTACGGTTACAAGAAAGTCCTCGATAATATTGACCTCGAAATCCTGAAAGGGGAGAAGATCGCTTTTGTGGGCAGGAACGGGGAAGGAAAAACCACGCTTGCCCGCATCATTGCCCGGCAGCTTTCACATGAAGGAAAGATCACACTGGGTCACAATGTGATTACCGGATATTATTCACAGGATCAGTGGGAAATGCTTGATCCGGACAAAACGGTTTTTGAAACCCTTGATGATGTGGCTGTTGGTGACATCCGGAAAAACCTGCGTACCATTCTCGGGGCTTTTCTCTTCCAGGGAGATGATATTGACAAAAAAGTGAAAATCCTTTCGGGTGGCGAAAAATCAAGACTGGCACTGGCAAAATTACTGCTTACCCCAAGCAATCTGCTGATCCTTGACGAACCGACAAACCACCTTGATATTCTCTCGAAGGATGTGCTGAAAAATGCTTTGCTCCAATACAACGGAACGCTGATCATTGTTTCACACGACCGGGATTTCCTGCAGGGACTGACGACACGCTTGTATGAATTCAGGAATAAAAAGATTAAGGAATTCAGGGGGGATATATTTGATTTTCTGGAAAAAAGAAAATTAGAGAACCTGAAAGAGCTTGAATACCAGAACAAAAAGCAATCCGGAACAAAAGAAAGCAGTGACAATAAATTGAAGTGGATACAAAAAAAGGAAAAGGAAAAAAAGATCAGGAAAACGGAAACGGCTATTTCAAAACTTGAAGATGCCATCGCCCTGCTTGAAGATCAGTTAAAAGAGATCAACGAAAAGCTCTCCAAACCGGATGAATATACCAGCGAGATCAAGTCCGGAGAGCTTTATGTTGAGCATGATCTTATTTCAAAAAAGCTGGAAGACCATTTCATGGAATGGGAAAAACTGCATGAACAACTGGAAAATCTTCGTCATGAATCATACTAATTTTTCTTCTCATCAGAAACAGATCAGTTTCCGTTCGATATTATTCCTTATTTTTGTTTAAAACCAAAACAAAGCATGCTTGTAAAAACGTTCGGCGGTGCCATTCAGGGTGTTGATGCCATTTTGATCACTATAGAGGTCAATGTGAGCAAAGGAAAGAAATTTCACCTGACAGGATTACCCGACAATGCGATCAAAGAGAGCCAGCACCGGTTGGTTGCTGTCTTGAACAATACGGGACATCGCTGGCCCGGCAAGCGAGTGGTGGTAAATATGGCTCCGGCGGATATAAAAAAAGAGGGATCGGCTTATGATTTGCCCATCGCCATTGCTTTGCTGGCAGCTTCCGAACAGATGAAAGAAGGGGATATTCACGATTATTTGATGATGGGAGAACTCTCACTCGACGGGAGTTTAAATCCCATCAAAGGGGCGTTGCCTGTGGCGCTAAGGGCAAGAGAGGAAGGTTTTAAGGGTTTGATACTACCGAGGCAGAACGCCGCCGAAGCAGCCATTGTTGAAGGTCTTGATGTGTTTGGTTTTCATCATATCAACGAGGTTATTGATATGCTGGAAGGAAGAAGTGATGCTGAAAAAACCTTCGTGGACAGGGTTGAGATATTTTCCCGGAGTATGGAAGAATATCCTTTCGATTTTTCAGATGTCAAAGGGCAGGAAAACATCAAACGGGCACTGGAAATTGCGGCTGCGGGCGGACACAATGTGATCATGATCGGGCCTCCCGGTTCCGGAAAAACCATGCTTGCCAAGCGGCTGCCTTCCATCCTGCCGCCCATGACACTTGATGAAGCCCTGGAAACCACCAAGATACATTCTGTTGCCGGATTGATGGGCGAAGACACGGCGCTGATCACCGCGCGCCCTTTCCGTTCGCCGCATCACACCATCAGCGATGCCGGGCTGGTGGGGGGAGGTACTTATCCGCAACCGGGAGAAATATCACTGGCACAGAACGGTGTTTTGTTCCTCGACGAATTGCCTGAGTTTAAACGCTCTGTGCTGGAAGTAATGCGCCAGCCCATGGAAGACAGGGTAGTTACGATTTCAAGGGCAAGGGTGACGGTTGAGTATCCTGCCAGCTTCATGTTAGTAGCCGCTATGAACCCTTGTCCCTGCGGGTATTACAACCATCCGGATAAACCGTGTGTCTGTTCGCCCGGCGCAGTAAAAAATTACCTGAACCGGATATCTGGCCCGTTGATGGACCGCATTGACCTGCACGTGGAAGTAACGCCCGTACCTTTTACCGACCTCTCGGAAGCGCCTCCCGGAGAGAAAAGCAGAAACGTGAGAGAACGGGTGATCAAAGCCCGGAAAATCCAGGAAGAACGATTTAAAAATCACGATAAAATATTTGCCAATGCACAGATGACCAGCAGAGATCTGGATACTTATTGCCGGTTAGATGCACAGGGGAGTATTTTACTGAAAAATGCCATGGAGAAGTTGAGCCTTTCGGCCCGGGCTTACGACCGGATCATCAAAGTAGCAAGGACGATTGCCGACCTCGACGGTACGGAAAGCATTCAGCCCGAACATCTTGCCGAAGCTATTCAATACCGCAGCCTTGACAGGGAAAGTTGGGGGTCATGAGGAACAACTTGTAGAAAAACAAAGTCGAAATGAGAAAAATAAAAGCGACCATCGAAGAACTGAACAAACTGAACAAAGGAACACTGATGGAACAACTTCACATTGAGTATGTGGAAGTCGGGGACGGTTATATTAAGGCAAAGATGCCCGTCAGTGAAAGAACCAAACAACCGGCAGGCATATTACATGGGGGAGCTACCCTGGCGCTGGCCGAAACGGTGGCCGGCCTCGGTTCCGCTGTTATTGTGGATTTGAATGAATACGAGGTACGCGGCTCACAGATCAGTGCGAATCATGTGGGAACGGCGCATACAGGCTGGGTTTTTGCCGAAGCCAGCCTGATCCACCGCGGTAAAAATACCCACGTGTGGAACATCGACATCAAAGATGAAAACAACAGGATGCTCTCCACAGCCCGCCTGACAAACTTCTTAATCAGAAAGAAATAAATTCACGGATTAGGTTTGTATTTTATTGTCCGGACTGCACTATTTCCGGCCAAACCGGAACGGGTTGAAAATCGGAAATTCTGCTTAGCTAATGAATTGGGAAACATTTCGTTCCGCTGGAACTTTTTTCCCTTTTTATTTTTATTCCAGGGACTTACGTCGCCTGGCAATAAGATGTCCTGCCTACGGCAGTCCTTAAATCTGCATGTCTGAAAAATAAAAAGCTGCGAACCTGCCCGCCTCCGTCGGCTGACGGATATGGCAGGCGGGTGCACGAATATTTAAGATTTGAGCGAATGAAACGCTTCACCCGAACGGGTGAAGCAAAATTCGCGTAAATCCGTATCATCCGCGGCAAATAAAAAACACTTGTGGATTTTAGGTTAGTATAAACACCGGTACATTTACAACGCTTATCATACAAGCGATTTTAATGCCTTCAAGACAATTATTTCTTGTTTATTGAGCGGCGACTAAAGTCGCCGGTACGGTTATACGCAACATTAATTTTAAACGTTAAACACATCCCATCGGGATGGAATGTTATAGCCGGGGACGTAAGTCCCTGGGTTGATGTCAATGAGCAATCAAGTTCCAGCGGAACGACATATCAGTTTGACGGGGAATAGTTCACCAAAAAGATGGAGTGAATAAGCGCAGCACTACAAATCATTCAGTCAGGGTTTAATATTCGTTTTCCTCAAATTACTGCCTTTAATGAATCAAAGGGGCTTGTCCTCGTCTTCTTCTGCTCTTTTCAGCAAGTCGGCGTCATCAAGCAAATCCAGGTCGGCATATTTATCTTCGTAGCCGGCTTTGATCTCGTCCCGCAGAAAACCGGCATCGTTATAGTCATCATCCTGATCGATGATGTCATAAGCTTCCTGTACCGTCATCCTGACGAGGTAATATTTATCTTCGGTTTCAAAAGGGAGCGCACTCACTTTCAAGCCGTCTTTGTTGGTAAATGTGATCAAATACTCGCTGAATCCCGAAGGATACGCCAGTTTGATCTGTTCCTGGATTTTTTCGTCGAGTTTTTCAAAATCCTTGATAACACGTGGTTTGCTGTCACTCATTGCCTTTGGTTTTTGGGTCAAAAGTTTATTTCCGGTTCACAGAGATGCTAAAGTCAAAATCTATAGCAATTATAAACATTTTATTTATTTGCAAGCAAATGAATAAAAAAAGTTGATTTCCCGTTTTTTAATTTATACGATTTAGAATCTAAAAAGATAAATAATCTTTTATAAATTCAATGCCAGGTGATAAGCGTTGGCAATGGCTTCCTGTGCTTTTCCCGGTTTTTCGGCATCGCCCACAATGTGAATGGGGATTTTTCCGGCCAGTTCATTTTTCAGCTCATCCACCGGTTTCATGCCGGTTGCCATTACGATTTTATCAATTCCTTCCAGTTGACTTATCTCGCCCTCTTTTTCAATGGTCACCGTAGAGTTTTTTATTTCAACGACTTTGGTGTTTAAATAGACGGGAACGTTCTTCTGTTTCAGTTTCTGGAGGGTCATTTTCTTCTCCAGCATTTCCATACCGCGGGCTATTTCACCCAGCATTTCCACAATGATCACTTTGTTGTGCAGGTCAACCAGCTTACTGGCCATTTCAATGCCGATAAGCCCGCCGCCGACAACCAGGATGTTTTGGTTTTCGGGCAGGTTATCCTCCTCAAGGAAATCAGCCCAGTAATAGGTTTTCATTCCTTTGATGGGCGGGATGGCAGGAACTGCACCCGTAGCGATGATCACCTCGTCATAATCCTTACCCACCAGTTTTTCCGGTGTTGCTTTCTGGTGAACCACGACAACACCGTTTTCTTTAAGCTCTTCTTTGAAATAATCGACGATTTCTTTCAGACTCTCTTTCTTGGGCGGGAGCCAGGCAAGGTTAAACTGTCCGCCCAGCTTATTTTTCTCGAAAACCGTTACTTCATGTCCCCGTTTTTTCAGCGTAATGGCGGCTTCCATGCCTGCCAGCCCGCCGCCGGCGATGGCAAAATGTTTCTTCTCTTTTGCGGGTTTAAGGATTTTTTCCTTTTCGTGCCCCACAATGGGATTAACCACACAACCCAGGCCCATGCCGCTTTTTACGCCACCAAGGCAGCCCTCGGAACAGGCGAGGCAGGGGCGGACATTTCCTTTCACCTTATGCAGATATTTTCCGGCAAAATCAGGATCGGCGACCAGGGCCCTGCCGAGGCCGATGTAATCGGCGTGATATTCATTTAGCAACAGATCGACGTCTTTGCGCGAGTTGATCCGGCCCACAAAGATCACGGGCAGGTCCACCTCTTTTTTCAGGCGGGCTGCCAGTTCCCAGGTTTTTCCTTTGGGGACAAACATGTGCTGGAAGAACCACGGGGGTGTGGAACAGGCCGTCCCGGCCGTAACATGAATAGCAGCAACACCTTTGTCTTTTAAGATTTTTGAAAAACGGATCATGTCTTCAATATGAAAACCGTTGGGAATCATCTCGTCACCACTGATACGAACGATAACGGGAAGCCTGGTGATTTGTAAAACGGCATCCAGCACCTCAAGCGGGAATTTGATCCGGTTTTCGAAACTGCCGCCATATTCGTCAGTGCGGGTGTTTACTGCCGGAGAAATGAACTGCGCCATCAGATAACCGTGGCCAAACTGCAGTTCGATAATATCGAATCCCGCACTTTCAGATCTTCGTGCAGCATCACGGAAAAGCGCAATGACCTGATCCATATCATTGCGGTTCATCGCTTTTGGTGTAGCTCCCCCGTTCTCACAGGCCTTGTCAACGGATGACAAGAAATAGTTCCCCGGTAATTTCGGGTTGGCCATTCTGCCCGGGTGGTTCAGGTGGGCAACGGCCTTTGCTCCGTTCTTGTGCACGGTTTCGTTGAGAATTTTAAGCCCTTCGAGCTTATCGTCGGCATCAATGCCCAGTTGTGTGGGCAGCTCCCGCAGACCTTTGTCGAGATACAACGGTTCATAAGTTACAGCGCCCATGTTTTTGGAACGGGCATCATAAAAATTGATGTGTCTTTGATTGACTTTGCCGTCGCCGGTGGCATAGCCCAGCTTGACAGGGGCAAAGATGAATGGGTTATTAAGTGTTATCATAACTTTGTGTTTTATTTGGTTTGACGTCCCCGCCCTAAAGCCCGCCTGACCGGACGGGCAGGGACGGGGTAACTGATTTATTTCATTAACCCCCTCTGTCCTTCGGACATCCCCGCCTGACTGACACAGTCGGGCAGGTCCCCCGAAGGGGGAGAAATACCATTGTGTTAATTATTAATCCGTTAAACATAAGGGGTTTGGTTTTTATTTCATATTTATGTTCGCTGTCAGTTTCCCGGTTTTTTGGGGCCGGGTATATTCGCTTTCAGCAATCTCACGTATTTTTTAAAATAAAAGTCTTCATTAAAATCATCAAACCCAAAGGTTTTCAGTATTTCTTTCCAGTCGCGTTCCACGTAATCAAACGCATATTTACATTCAATGGTTTTGAACACAAAACGATGGAATGCCGGTATTTCATTCAGTTTGAATTCCCCGAAATCAAGAATAATGAATGCTCCACCCGGTTTCAGATGATTCCGTGCATTTTCAATCACTGTTTTTCTCACCTCATGCGGAAAACCATGTATGACAAAACTGATAAATACTTTATCAAATTTTTTATTCAAGTCAAATTCCTCGTCAATGCGGCTTTGAATGAATGTCGCTCTTTTGTCGTCTTTGAACCGTTCATTAAATTGATCTCCCATGATCTCCGAGAGGTCCATTCCGGTTACCGAGCCTTTCTCGTTAAGATAAGCCAGCATCAATTCAGCATTTCGCCCTGTTCCGCAACCCAAATCCAGAATGTCATCATCCGGCCGGATTTCCATGTGACGTATCGCCTTGTGGATAAACCCTTTGTAAAGGCCGAATGAAGCCGTGTTTATGACTTTGTCATAATTTTTTAAAACGAACGGGCTTAACTCAACTCCTGAATCGGGATATATCTTTTCTCTTTTCATTTCTTACAATTCAATTTATGAATAAAAAACAACGACAGCAAAACAATAACAATATATATGATGAAAAACGGCTGAAAACCAAACTGTTTAATGATCCAGCCTCCTGCCAGCGGGAAGATAGCAGGCAGAATGTTCCCCGCACCGGAGATGCCTGTGTAAAGTGCCCGGTTTTCATTACCCGATACCTCCAGCAAGACGCCATTCATAGTAATACCATAAATGGCAAAAACGATTCCTCCGATAAAAAACAAAAATCTGAACGGGTACAATGTGGACGAAAATATAACCACTATGGGAATGATCACAGCGAGAAAAACATTACTGTAAAGCAGGTAACGGTATTTGTATTTTCCCATCAGGGCAAACAGCAGCAAACCGGTAGCCACACTTCCGATGACTTTGAACAGGAGGAAAAAACCGGTATCGGCGCTTTGGGTATGGAAATTTTCTTTTGCATAAAGAATAATAAAAGGAAGCAATCCAATGCTGATTCCCTGGGTGTTGATAAATCCGAGGAAATAACCCAGCCGGCCGTTTTCTTTCAACTCCACCCTGATCAGTTCGAGAAAATGTTTCGGGTTTTTTACGGTCAGTTTTGAGGGGATAACTTCTTTCAGACTCCAGAAGCCCAGCGATGCAACAAACAGGGAGGCAAAGCCGACAAAAAACATGTAGCTGTAGTTTATGGGATAACCGGTGATGGTCAGCACTTTTTTGGCCAGCAAAGCGGAAATAAACAAAATGGTTCCCGTAATCACCTGTCTGATAGAGAAGAAAGGCTTCCGTGATTTCATATTTATGGATTTGCCGAGAATGTCAGTATAACTGATGTTGGCAAAAGCCCCGCCAAGCGAAAAAACAGTGATCACAATAAAAATCAGCCAGATGGCATACCGGCTGTCGAGTTGCATGTAATAAAAAAGAATGATACTTAAAGCCAGCAGCGAGAGAATCCTCGAATTGATGCCCAGCAGCAGAAATTTCTTTTTATGCGAATAATTGCTGATGAACGGGGCAAAAATTAACTGGGTGAAACTGGAGCCACCCAGCATGATGGCGGTCATGATGCCGATCTGCACCGACTTTCCGCCTGCATCCACCAGCATGGCCGGGATGACCGTGTCCACATCAATAAAACTACGGGCAAAAGCCAAAAAGCTCGCATGCCAGATCAGCGAATATAAATTGTGGTTTGATATTTTCTTTGTCAGTA
Organism: Bacteroidales bacterium; assembly: GCA_029933225.1. Lineage (GTDB taxonomy): Bacteria > Bacteroidota > Bacteroidia > Bacteroidales > F082 > JAADID01. The sequence goes on from JAOZOO010000004.1 coordinate 46,086, forward strand.
CAGTCATCGAACAAACCTGCGTACGTAATAATTTTTCCCCCGGAAAACGGTTTTGGGCAAAAATCCTTTTTCGATCAAACGGTTGACCCCATCAAAATCTTTGCCTGATTTTTCCAACAATCCCTTCACTGCATCTTCGCTGAATAGTTCATCCGGCAAATAAAACACCTGTCTTTCCAACTGCATCCTGACCGCTTTGCCCACCTGGCAATAAATAAAGGAGTAGGTGCAGTCTTTATGCGGGATGTCATTGACCCCGATGCTCTTGCCTAACCTGCGCAACGGAACCGGACCAAATACTTTCATTATCTTCTTTTATCGTCAATGGAAAGTTTTAAAATTCCTTTATCAATACGGAACAGGCGATGGTTTTCCCTGTGGCTGATCATTTCGTCTTCCAACCATTTGATGTGTTGCCGCAAGACCTCAATGACTTCATCGGGAGTTTCTTTTGTGATGATCACCGGGATAAACTGCTCATTGACCATGGTGATGTTCTTGCCGAATTGCTTGGATACAAGGATATTGACATCGTGATCTTTCAAAAAAGCAATGATTGCTTTTCCCTTTTTCGGCAAACCGTGTGCATTTTCATCGTACTGCAGTTTGATTTTATTTTCAAGTTTGTTAATCAGATTAATGTCGTCCCCGTCAATCTCATAAATTAAAAATTGATCGGCATCGCCAAAGTGCTTCTTTTCAAAATGGGTTTTTTTGTTCACTGCAAATGCAAAACGTAGTTTCATATCTTTTTGATTTTGGTTCCTTTGATCACGATAAAACTCCCCTTACCGTATCCTTTTTCGGGTTGTTGAATTTCGCGGATGTCCGAAAGATCGCCAAAAAGAGTCTGGACGGTTCCGGTTATCTCAAAACCCGCATGACGAAGATAATTCATTATTTCGGGTGTGCTGAAAAAAACAGCGTGTTTGTAAAAAATGTTGTCCTCTTTAATTTTTTGATAAAACCTGCCAATCCGGCTGTCTTTGTCCACATATCCGATAATTACACTGCCGTTGTTTTTTAAGATGCGGTGTATTTCTGTTAGTGATCTTTCCACGTTGTCCACAAAACAAATGGTAGTCACCATCAGGGCAAAGTCGAAGCTGTTATCCGGATACGGAAGATTTTCAGCGACCCCGGTTTTTGTTTCGATGCCTTTTTCTCCGGCTATTTTAAGCATGGCTTCCGAAGGATCAACGCCTTCTTTTACCCCAAGCGGACCGGCAAATCTTCCTGTGCCCACACCAATTTCAATGCCTCTTCCCGTTTTGGGAACAAGATTTTCAAGTGCCAGTAATTCCGACTGATATGCCGGTTTGTTGTCAGCAAACCATTGCTCATACAAGCCGGTATATTGATCGAAAGGATCTGTTGTGGACATGTCTTGTTATTTTTTAAGCTTCATCACTTTTAAAAAACAAATTTAATTCAACTACCTAAAAAATCAGCAAATAAATATCCATTATTGATATGAACCGTTTTATTTTGTTACCTCAGCGTATGCTGTTTTTGCCACGTTTTCCCATATTTCTTTGATCATTTTTGAGAGGGCAGAGGCAGGCTTGAACTCCACAATTGTTTTTTCATGCAACATGGCCTCAACCATTACTGTGTCAAAGGGTATTCTCGCCAGCAATTGAATGGAATTCTCTTCGAGGTATTTCTCAATTTCTTTTGTCACCCCGGTGTTGATATCGTATTTATTGATCACGGCAAACATTTCGGGTTCAAAATTACGTGCCAGGTCCACGAGTCGTTCAATATCGTGAAGCCCGGATTTTGTGGGTTCAATAACCATCAAAACTTTGTGTGTTCCTGTCAGCGCCGAGATTACGGGACATCCGATTCCGGGAGGGCCGTCGGTGATCACAAACCGGGCGCCCGTCTCTTTGGCAATTTCCATTGCTTTTTTCCGGACTTCGGTGACCAGCTTACCTGAGTTTTCTTCTCCGGCGCCCATCCGGGCATGAACCAGTGTGCCAAAGCGGGTATTGGAGACATACCAGAAATTATTGTTGTTTTTTTCGGAATGGATCGCGCCGACAGGACAGATGCGCTCACACAACCGGCATCCTTCACACTGAAAGGGATTGATCTCTAATCCGCCGAAAGGCTTGTAATGAATGGCATCGAACCGGCAGTATTCCACGCATTTGCTGCACCGGGTACAGTTGTCATCGTCGATCTTTGCCACGTAGTTGCTTTCAAACCGGTGTTCTTCAAGAATTTCCGGTTTCAGGATCAGGTGCATATCGGCAGCATCCACATCGGCATCACAAAAAACGGCATCACGGGCCACTGACGCCAGGGCAGCAGCAATGGTCGTTTTGCCGGTGCCTCCTTTTCCACTCAACAAGGTGATCTCATGCATAATCACTTACTTTTTCTTTTAGGTCCTGGACAATTTGCCTGTAAATATTTTCCATTTTTTCAGGGATGTGCGATAGTAACTCACCCCGTGCATAACCGGAAGCATACTTTTTATCGAAAGGTATCTCGCCGATCAGTTCTATGTCTTCTTTTTCCAGATAATCATAAACATCGCGGTTTCCCAGGCCGGCTTTGTTTACGATCACACCGAAAGGTTTCTCCAGTTCCCTCAACAGGTCCACCGTGAGTTTCAGGTCGTGCAGTCCGAAAGGGGTGGGTTCCGTAACAAGGATGATGTAGTCGGCATCTGCTGTGGTGGTAACCACCGGGCAACTGGTTCCGGGAGGAGCGTCATACAGGATCACTTCCGCATTGTTTACCGGTTCTTTTTTCACAATCTTGATCAGCGAGGTCTGCATGGCCGAGCCGATTTTCAGCAGCCCTTCAACGATTACTGCCTGTTCGTCCACCGCATATTTCCTGATTTTTCCGATGGAATAGGGTTTTTCTATGATGGCATCATCCTGGCAGGCCACAAGACAGGCTCCGCAGGAATGGCACAGGCTGGGGTTAATCTCCGCAAATTTCACCGGCGGGATGACCACAATGGCGTTGAACTCACAATATTCAACACACTTTCTGCAAAAAGTACATTTGTCGGTGATAATTTCGGGTACCGGTAAGGTGGCCTCCTTTTCTGAAAGAAGTTTTGCGCCGGGAAAGAAGATCAGGTCGTTGGGCTCTTCCACATCGCAATCCACCAGTGCGACCCGGCTGGTCCATGACTGCCGGATAAAATGAAAGAGATTGACTGAAACTGTAGTTTTTCCCGTTCCCCCTTTTCCGCTCGCTATGGCTATCTTTAGAGGCATATCAGTGGTCACATTTGTTTTCATCAACGGTCAACTTGTTGTTGAGGTAATCATTTACCAGTTCATCCGCCTTTTTTTGCCTGGCGCCAATGTGTACCCTGATGTTGTTGGCTTTAAAAATATTCACTGCCTGCGGGCCGATCCCGCCGACAATAACATCGGTAACGCCAATTTCTGACAGAAACCGCGGGAATGTTCCGGGTTGATGCGGCGGTGCATCAATAACCGTATCCGAGACAATCCGTTTTTCTTCCACAGCAATCAATGCAAATTGCCGGGTATGACCAAAGTGGTTGTTCATGATCCCGTTTTCGATTGGTATTGCAAATATTTTCATGGTATTGTTGTTAAGCCCCAACCCTAAAGCCCGCCTGACTGACGCAGTCGGGCAGGGGCTGGGTAGCTGATTTGTTTCATTACATTATCTTTTCTTCGCTGTCAGTTTCCCCGTCCTTTAGGGCGGGGATATCTCTCTCTGATATTTAATACAAACAAGGCCGTCTCAAAGGCGGACTTCCTGTTTTTACGGGGAAAGTCCGTCTATTGAGATAGCCCTTCTTGTTCAAAGAACGGGAAGATTAACGACGGTGCCACCAGCCCCGGCCCCAGCCGCGACCTCTGCCTCTTCCTCCGCCGAATCCGAATCCGAACCCTCTTCCGCGAGGGAAGTCATCTTCAGGAGCTTCGGGATTGGTCTTCACTTCATCGTCTTTGCATCTTCCTAATCCTCTTCCGGTGCGGGGACCTTCGCCCCGCGGTCCGGTACCATCAAATCCTGGCATAATAGACCTCCTTTCATTATGTTTAAATACCTAATATTTTTGCGTCCACAAAAAATTCAGTGTGGACGTTCACGTCATAATCCGATAATATCAGTTCATCGGTTACCGTGGTCAGCTCCAGTTGAAATGAATCCAGTTTAATGTAATCCTTCAAATCATCCGAAGCTGTTTCAAGTTCAAGTGTATTACCCACGCTGTTGTCAATATCCTCTTTCCAGGCAATCAGCTTTTTGTCCAAACCCTCGGCATTGATATAAATCTTAATGGATTTCAAAAAGCTGAAGTCCTTATTCTGGTCAGGGTCAAGTAACAGCACCATCTTTTTCAATACGATCTCCTCAATCAGATCTTTTCTCGTATCGTTTATTTCAAAAGTCTGCTCCGAATTGGTTTTGATGTTCGGAGTGATGATATTGAAAGGCACATTAACCCCGATCGTTGAAGGAATGGTGATGGTTTCATCATAACTCATATTGAAGTGTGTCAGCTTATCAATCTCTTTACAACCTGTTATTGAAAACAGAAAGAGAATAAGCGTAAGCGATGTTGCTCCCGTAATTTTAAAAAGCCGGTTTGTGTTCCTGAATATCATCCTTTTTATGATTTATCTGATACTGTCAATTATTTCCTGAATGGTTCTGTTGTCATCCGGAAGGATCACCATCTGGATGTTGAACCGTTCCAGCAGGTCTTTGGCCTTGGGGCCAAAATCGCCGGAGATCACTTTTTTCGCTCCCCATTCCACAACCTGTTCGGCTGTTTTTACACCTGCGCCGCTGTGTGCCGCGGTGTTCGGGTTGGGGTAGAATGTTGCTTTTTTTGTGTTTTCGTCGTAAAGGCAAAAATATTTTGCTCTTCCGAATCGCAGATCAAATTTTGAACTCAATTGATCGCCTGTTGATGTGATTACTGTTTTCATTTTTTTATTTATTTCTTAATGGTTTAATTTCTGTTGATTTACACATGGGGCAATGTCCGTTGCCTCCTTGTGCCGGGACGGTGAACCGTGCATGGCATTCATTGCATTCAAACCAGTTTTTTTCGAGATATGCATTGCCAAAAACCGTGATGATCTCTTTGGACTCAACCAGTGCATGGGCTATTTTCCTGCGGGCACTTTCGTAGATCCTGGCAAAAGTTGCACGGGACACAGCCATCAGTTCCGATGCTTCCTGATGATTCATCAAGTCGTAATCAGCAAGCTTTATCGCTTCATATTCTTCATAAAGCAACTCCACCTTGCTGCGGTTTCTTCCGGGATGGCCATAGGGCCTGTATCCCCTGAATTTAGGGGGTTCCACAACTCTTCTTAATCTTCTTCTTCTCGGCATCCCTTTTTAAATTTTTTGCAAATATAATGAGAATATTCTCATAATGAAAAAATTTTATGAAATTTTTTTTTGGGGGTGTAAAATTTATTTGACAATAAATTTTTTGGTTTTTTCTGGTCTGGTGTTTCAATCGTCCTTTCAGGATTCTGGGGGCTCGGGTATGTCTCAAAAGTTCTCTGTGCCTCTTTGTGTTTACTTGGTGTCTCTCTGTGACACAATTACAAAAAGCTGTTACACAAAGGTTCACGGAGAAGACGCAAAGAAACACAAAGATTTTATTCTTTGGCTTGATGGTGTAGGTTCATTGTTACTGCCCACCAATAAATTTTTTAACAGTGACGCCATTCTTTGTTTTCACCTTCAGCAGATAAATGCCTGCCGGGAAAGCGGTGATGTCCAGGATCTCATTTTGGGAATGAACGATTTTACCGATCAGTATCCTGCCCCCCATATCTGTAACTGTAAGTTCCCGCATGTCTTTTCCCTTCACCGTGATATGGCCGGATGCCGGGTTGGGAAAGATGTCAATGGAAATGTGTGTCTTTGTTGCCTGATCATAGATGGAGTTGATATTCTCACCCGGTACTTTCATGCGTTCAAACCAGATGTTGAGCTTTCCGGTGCGCGTGTCGCCCCAAACGGAATACAGGGTATCATTTCTCAGTTTCACACACAGAAAATCATTGCCTGAATTGGCCAGCACATCATCATATTCAATCAATGTATCCGATATCCTGAAATTGGGAGAAAATGAAGCAGAATCTTTGCTCCGGTAAGCCCCCCAGATTTCATAGCTTGTTTCGTATCCTGGTTCACCGGAGTTCCTCCTGTCGCGCCAGTTGACAACGACGTTTCCTTCGTCATCAAAAGCCGCCCATATCAGATCCTGCAATATACCGTTTCCTGCAGGGTCGTCATTTACCCGCACGGGGTCGGTCCAGCTTACACCTTTGTCGTAAGTTTCGGTAATATAAACATCTGGATCGCCAAGGGGAGCAACAGGAAAACAAAATAAAAGATGGTCCGAATCGGAAGGGTCGGCAATCAGCACGTATCCTTTTTTCGCCAGCGGCTCATCAATTGAGCTGGTTATTTTCAGCACTTCATGATACTGGAAAGTATTTCCCCCGTCAGAGGAAGCAGCCAGTAAATACCGTGCATAAGGACTTTGTGCCAACAGATAACTCGGATAGATGCAATAATAAGTTCCGTCTCGCGAAACAGCGGGCGATGCCATTGGGCTTTGAATTGTATTGCCCACAAGCCAGCCGGTTGTGTCCACATATTTCCAGTCGTCCCACGAGGCGCCGTGATCGGTGGAGCGGATGAAATAAGGCCGGTTGGGGGGATTAATCCATGGCGCAGGTTTGGTAGTGATATATATGTTCCCATTACCATTACCTTTTGATATATCAATGGCTGACCAGGGTCTGTCAATGGGTTTTTTTGTTCCGTCGGCAAATCCGTTGATGACTTCCACCGGCTCGCTCCACGACAGCCCGCTGTCAGTTGATTTGACCACATATACAGCACCCGAATCGGGTTCGGTACGGTAATCAACATAAAACAGGAACAAATTCCCCGTTTCATCAAATACCATGGAAGGGTCGGCAGAACCGTAGTTTGGTGAAGCATGCGGAATGAAAACAGGCTCGCTCCATGTTTCTCCGCGGTCGAAGCTGGCAGTGGTTTTGATCACGATCTCTTGCTGCCACTTCCAACTCATCCACGCCACGACGATATTTTGCGGATTGGCCGGATTGATGGCAAGATAAGGTTCGCCGTCAAAGACAACTCCATTGGAAAGGTTCTGATTTTGACTAAAAAGAGATGTTTGTACAGAAACTGCCAACCAAAAAATCAGCAACCCGGTCAAAGAAAGGAAAGACTTTCCGTAAGTTGTTTCTATTACTGCTTGTCTCATTCTATATCAAAAAATTCCCCGGGAAAAAGATTCGTCATCCTGACTTCGTGTTTGCTGAGCAGATGTTTCATTCTTGTCACTTCCTTTTGAAGCTCCTCAATCCGTTGCCGCAAATCCAGGATAATCTCAATGCCTTCCTTGTTCACTCCCAGTTCCTGATAAAGCCGGATTACCCGCTCACACCGCTCCATTTCATCTATATGGACGCAGGGTTTGTTTTGAATCATCCTGATCTCAAACAGCCCGAAATCAGCAAACTCTCTGATCAGGGTGACCGAGATATCATAAAAATCAGCAAATTCCCTTAGTGTAATATATTTTTTCATCGAAGTCATAGCTTAAAATTTTGATCTGAGGTTTGACAATTCCCTGAATAATTCTTTCTCTTTTGAAGAGAGTTTTGTAGGCAGTTTCACATTGATGCGCACATACAAGTCGCCAAATTGTCCCTTTTTACGGTAAACCGGAAACCCTTTTCCTTTCAACCGGAGGGTGGTGCCGTTTTGGGTTTCGGGTTTTATTTTAACTTTCACGTTACCACCCAGTGCGGGGACGATGGTTTGTCCGCCCAGGATCGCAGTATAAAGGCCGATGTCGTGGCTCATATACAGGTCATCATCTTTGCGTTCAAAGACCGGGTCGGCATCCACCAGAACAGTAATGAACAGGTCTCCGTTTTCGCCGCCGTTCATTCCCGGCGCTCCTTTTCCTTTCAGCCGGATGACCTGTCCGTCCTTAATGCCTGCCGGGATGGTGATCCGCATGCTCTTCCCGTTTACCGTGATGGTGTGTTTTGAATCGGAATAAGCTGTCCTCAACGGGAGATGCATCTCGGCGTGAAAATCCTGACCTTTCATAGCACGTGGACGCCGTTGCCTGAATGTGCTGCCGGTAAAACCACCGCCAAACATGGAACGGAAGAAGTCGGAAAAATCGTCCATGTCAAAATCAGCAGCACCGGCACTCTGATATTGAAACGGTCCCTGTTGCTGTCCAAAGCCACCGGCTTTATTCCACGCTTCGTGTTGTTCGTCGCTCACTTTGGCCCAGTCCATGCCGTAAGCATCGTATTTTTTGCGTTTTGCCGGGTCGCTCAACACCTCATTCGCTTCGTTGATCTCCTTGAATTTCCGTTCGGCTTCCGCATTCCCCGGATTTACATCGGGATGATATTTGCGGGCCAGTTTACGGTAGGCCTTTTTGATCTCCGCTTCCGAGGCCTTTTTGTCCACCCCAAGGATTTTATAATAGTCTTTAAATTGCATATTATTTACTAAATTTATTTGCGAATTTAGTCATTATCAAAGTTTAGGCCAGTTTTGTTTTTGAAAAAACCAGACTTCACAATATAATATTGGGAGTTAATACTTGTCGCACAGCTCAAAAAGCTTTTCCACTTGTTCCTTGTTTTGGCCGAACGGACAGTTTGTCATGTGCCGGTGTTCAAAATATTTTCCCGTGACTCCCTCAACTTCCGGAGAGGTTGCAAGCCAGGCTGGCGTGTCGGCACCCTCTTCGGGTGATTCATGACCGCCGAAACCCAGGTCGGTGGAGAGTCTGGATCGGACATCCCCCGGATGACAGACATTGACGGTAATGTTGTGTGTTTTCAACATATCTGCAAAAGCAACCGTCAGCATACGGTCAGCTTGCTTACTTTGACGGTAAGCTGTGTTGTTGTTGTAATGCCTGTATTTGAATTCGGGATCAGCCATATCCAAATCACCGGCCCAGTAAGAAGCTACATTGACAATTCGTGCCGGAGCCGATTTTTTCAGATGCGGGATAAAATATTTCATCATCCGGAAATAGCCGAGTACATTGGTAGCCCATTGCATTTCAATGCCTTCGGGAGTTTCTTCCCTGCGGCGCGGAGTAACCCCTGCGTTGTTTACCAAAACATGCAACGGTTTGTCCCACAAACCGGCCAGCTTTTTTATTTCTTCTTTTTCTGAAAGGTTTGCCAAAACATAGCTAATTTGTTGATTACCCGTAACATTTTTCAGATAATCAACAGTATCTTCCGCCTTGTTTGGATTCCGTGCGAGAATAATCACTTCATATCCGGGTTTTTCAGCAATCAGCCTGGCGATGGCTTTGCCGATGGCTCCCGTGCCGCCGGTAATAAGAGCAGTTTTCAGACTGTGCATGTTTCTGTCGGTATTATCGGTTTCGTCGTCTAAATTATTAATTTTACATCATCAATTCATATCTCATGAAAATCCTTTTCAATAAAAAGTTTTTAGCGCATAATAAAAACAGTGAAGCGGAAGGTTCCTATCGTGTTGAAGAATTCAAAGACATTGAGGACACAATTGTTGACGGCGAAAAGTGGATTTCGCTCGTCCATCCCGGGGATTATATAGAAGAGATAAAAAAAGCCTGTTATGAAAATAAAGTTATCGCCGAGGTGGAATTAACACCAGATACCTGGGAGGCTGCCTGCCTTTCGGTTGGGCTGACTGTGAAGGCCTCGGAAGAGGGTGATTTTGCAGTGGTGCGACCGCCGGGACATCATGCAGGTTTTGAACGCCCTGCCGGCTTTTGCTTGTTCAACAACATTGCCATTGCTGCCCAAAAATTAGTGAATGAAGGCAAAAAGGTTTTTATTCTCGATATCGACGGACACCATGGCGACGGCACCCAGAATATTTTTTACGAAAGCGACAAGGTATTTTATTGTTCCATCCATCAGGAATACGCCTATCCCTTTACCGGGTTTCCCACTGAAACGGGTAGTGGAAAAGGAGCGGGCTATACCCTTAATTTCCCGTTGATGTCGGGGAAAGGGGATGCTGACCTGTTGGACAGGGTGGATAAAGCCATTGTGAAAGCGCGCGATTTCCAGCCGGATGTTATCGGCATTTCGGTGGGCTTTGACGGTTATGTGAAAGACCGCCTGCTGCAATTGAATTTTACACAACGGGGTTACTACGAATGTGCTTTCAGGATCAAGAAAAATTTCAGAAGAATACCTGTTTTTGCAGTTCTAGAGGGAGGATATCATTACGATATCAGGCAACTGACCGACGCTTTTGTAGAAGGAATAAACAACGGGGGTAAAGCGCCCCGGATGAAATATAACGAGGATATGGCTATCGGATAATTGAATTTCTATTATATTGTGCCTGTCTAAACCTAAACTATGGAAAAAATTGCCAATGCTATCCTGCTGGGACTGGAAAAGGATGTTGCTTTTGCAGCATACCGTCTTCCCGGAAAGAAGCAGGAAGTTTTATGTGTCATACAGCCGGACAGAGAAGTTGCAAAAGTCAATATTGAAGATCTTGAGCAATATTCCGGTTTTTTTATTGCTCCGTTCGACAGTGCCGGTGACGGCAAAATGTATTTTATCAGGCCTGACATTGTGGTATCCGAGAGCGGGAAAGCACCGGATATGGAGCCTCTGATGAAATTGCCGGGTGATGTGAAAGAAGACTTTTCTATTGCCAATCATGAAATGTCGAAAGAAGAATACATCAGCCGGGCAGCTTATCTTGTTGAAATGCTGAAAGACGATGCGCTGAAAAAGATTGTTTTATCCCGTCTGATCAATATGCCCCACATTCCGGGGTTTCAGGTTACAGAATTTTTTGCTGCTTTGCAAAAAAGGTATCCCGAGGCATTTATTTTTTTATTTAATATTCCCGGACAAGGAACCTGGATCGGCGCTTCTCCCGAAACCCTGTTGAGTTTAAATGAAAAAACTGCCGAAACAGTTGCTCTTGCAGGGACGCGCCCGATGGATGATATGGACTGGACGCATAAAGAAGTTGTCGAGCAACAAATCGTTACGGATTTTGTGAAAGAAACACTTGAGAATCATGGAATAACGTACCAGATGAAAGGGCCGGGAACTTCCATGGCGGGGAACTTGGTTCATCTGAAAACATCTTTCCAGTTGCCTGCAAAGTTAGTGAACGGAAAAGCCGGGAAACTCATTAAGGATTTACATCCCACGCCGGCTGTGTGTGGTTATCCCAAAACAGAAGCTTTCGACCTGATAAAAGTCGTTGAAAAACACAAACGCAGGTTTTATACCGGTTTTCTGGGACCATGGAACCTGAACGGCACGAACCATTTGTTTGTCAACTTGCGTTGTGCTGAAATAAAGGGTGACGAGATGAACCTGTATGTGGGGGGAGGGATTACGACAGAGTCTGATCCTGAAGCCGAGTGGGAAGAAACAGTAAAGAAATCACAGACATTATTGACGATTGTGGAAAAATTATGAAATTTGCTGCATGACTTCCGATAAAAAAAGCGTCAGCCTGCTGGCGGATATTTTCGTTAAAAAAGGACTTTCCGATATTGTTATTTCACCGGGTTCCAGAAATGCGCCCCTGAACATTTCGTTTGCAAACCAGCCTGGAGTCAGGGCGTTGAGCGTGGTGGATGAGCGAAGCGCCGCTTTTTTTGCGCTGGGGATGGCACAACAAACCGGAAAAACCGTGGCCATTGCCTGTACCTCCGGGTCGGCAGTGCTGAATTATGCCCCGGCCATTGCAGAAGCCTATTACCAGAAAATCCCCCTGCTTGTTTTAACGGCTGATCGTCCCCCTGAATTGATTGATATGGGCGACGGGCAGACCATCCGGCAGAAAGAAGTTTACAGGAACTATGTCAAAGAAAGTTTTGAGCTGCTGTGTGAGGAAGATGATCAGGCGGGTATGATGATGAACGAAGATACAATCAACAGAGCCATTGATCTGACGATGTATCCCGAACCGGGGCCCGTACATATCAATATTCCATTGAGGGAACCGCTTTACGGAACCACTGAAGAACAGCCTGACGGAAAAGTTTTTGATGCACGGATGACCATTTACGGGCCGGACAAACTGCTGCTCGAAGAACTGGTTGCAACATGGAAAAAGTCGGAAAAAATTCTTTTGATTGCCGGACAAATGCTTCCGGATTTGCAACTGAACAAATATCTATCGGAACTGGCCGGACGCGAAAATGTGGCTGTTCTGACGGAGACCACTTCGAATCTGAATAGTGAACGTTTTGCTGATTGTATTGACAATATTATTTCGACCATCGGTGAAGAGGAGGCGGATACATTTCAACCGGAGTTGCTCGTTACTTTTGGCGGGCAGGTGGTTTCGAAAATGCTGAAAAAGTTTTTGCGGCAGCACCGACCTGTAAACCACTGGCATATCTCGCCATCGGGTGAAAAGATGGACACTTATTTTAGTTTGAACGAAATAGTGGCCATGCAACCGGCTGAATTTTTCCGCATAGTAATGGGGATTTCCGATGCACGGTCATCAGGGTATGCGTCAACATGGTCAAGCCGGAAAAAACAAGTGGAAGAAAAAAGGGATGCTTATCTGAAAACCATTCCTTACAGCGACCTTCAGGTGTTTGATGTTTTGCTGAATGAAATACCGGATGATACTCTGCTACACCTTGGCAACAGCACGCCGGTGAGGTATTCACAGTTGTTCGGCAGTAAACCGAAATTCGTTTACCACTCCAACCGGGGAGTGAGCGGTATTGACGGGCAGGTTTCCACGGCAGCCGGTGCGGCGTTTGTCAGCGACAAAATCAATACTATAATCACAGGAGATCTGGGTTTTCTGTACGATTCCAATGCGCTGATGAACCACAATTTGACGCCCAACCTGAAGATTATTGTCATCAACAACGGCGGTGGCGGAATATTCCGGTTTATTCCCGGTCCTGACACTTCTCCTCAATTAGAAACCTTTTTTGAAGCCCGGCACAACTGGCGTGCGAAAAAAATCGCAGAAGCATTTGATGTAGCCTATTTTAAAGCGGAAACATTGCAGGAACTAAAAAATGTATTGCCCGCTTTTTACAAAAATAATTTTTCCCGCCCTGCGCTGCTCGAGATTTTTACTCCGGCGGAAACCAATGCAAAAGTGCTGAAAGAGTATTTTAAAGTGTTGAAATAAAAAAATCACGCAAAGACGCTAAGAACGCAAAGTTATCTTGCGGATTTATTATGATATCATTTCTTTGCGTCTCCGCGTCTTTGCGTGAAAAAGGATAGTTGTTAAATCTGACCAAAAAACCACTGTGTCTGCTGCGTACAATTCCTAAATCTCAAAAGGCAATTCCTTTACGATCTCAATCTGATGAGGGGTGACCTCTGCCTGCAACGGAATGACCTCTACCCCGGCTTTGTAAACTTCGGCAAGTCGGGCTGAATATTCCGGGTCGATGTCCCATGCGGGGGCGAATATCTTTACGTCCATGCGCTGGATGATGTATAGCATCACCGCCCGAATCCCCTGTTTTTTGACTTCCAGCAAGGTATTGAGGTGTTTCAGTCCCCGCGAAGTGACGGCATCCGGAAAGCGTGCGGTGTCGCCGTCTTTCAGGGTGACGTTCTTTACCTCAATGAAGCACTTCTCTTTTTCATTTTCCGCATAAATATCAAAACGGCTGTCGCCGAACCTGACTTCACGTTTGACCGTCGTGTAACCGCGCAGTGCCGGTATTTTTCTGTCCCGCACCGCCTCGTAAGCCAGGATGTTCGGGATGTTCGTGTTAATCCCCACCCATCCGCCGTTGATGTATATCATCTCCCATGTGTATTTTGTTTTGCGTTTGGGGTCATTCACCGGAGACAGATAAACCGGTGCGCCTTCTTCGAGGCACGACTTCATGGAACCCGAGTTGGTGCAATGGGCCGTAACCAACCGGCCGTCTTCAAGTTCCACATCTGTTAAGAACCGTTTGTAACGTCTGATCAGTTTGCCCGGAATCAAGGGATTTTGGAATTTCATGGATGTTGTGTTTTTGCAAAACTATGGTCTTTTTGTTTTTACAATGAAACATTCGGAAAACAAAAACCTTATTTTAAACCTTATCAGATTAATAGTTAAAGTTCAAAAAACAATACCAACCTTATTACCTTATTCTTCAATTCTTTGTAAATGAAAAAGATATATCCAAATTCCTGTTTTTTTGGCTTTTTCACTGTCATTCAGGTATGCGATAATTTTCTACTTTCGCTTGAAATTAAAAATCAGTAACATGAGCGAAAGAAACTGGAAACCCATCCGCGAGTTTGAAGAGATTAAGTTGGAGCGGTGGAACCACATCGGCAAAGTCACCATCAACCGGCCGAGATATTACAATGCTTTTACACCGACAACCACCACTGAAATGTCTTTGGCAATGGACATCTTACGCGAAGACCAGACCATTTACACCATCATCCTGACCGGCGAAGGCGACAAGGCCTTTTGCAGCGGTGGCGACCAGAACGTGAAGGGCAGGGGAGGATACATCGGCAAAGACGGCGTGCCGCGGCTGAACGTGCTGGATGTGCAGCGCAAAATACGCTCCATGCCCAAACCCGTGATAGCTATGGTGAACGGCTATGCCATCGGCGGCGGACACGTACTGCATGTGGTCTGCGATCTGAGCATCGCCTCCGAGAATGCCATCTTCGGGCAGACAGGCCCCAAGGTGGGCAGTTTCGATGCCGGGCTGGGTTCATCGTATCTTGCGAGTATCGTCGGGCAGAAAAAAGCCCGCGAGATATGGTTCCTGAACAAACAATACACAGCGCAGGAAGCGCTGGAAATGGGCCTGGTCAACAAAGTGGTGCCTTTTGACAAGCTGGAAGACGAAACAGTGGAATGGTGCCTGACCATGCACAAACGCAGCCCCATGGCCCTGCGGATGATCAAGCTGGGGCTGAATGCCGAACTGGATGGTCAGATCGGACTTCAGGAGTTTGCAGGCAACGCCACCCTGATGTATTACATGATGGATGAAGCCCAGGAAGGTAAGCAGGCATTCCTCGAGAAACGTGATCCCGATTTCCACAAGTTCCCGAAGTTTCCGTAGGAGTTAAGAGTTAGGTGTTAAGTGTTGGGAGTTATGTGTTGTTTGCATATCCTGCACCCCGCATCTCGCAACCCACTAATATCAACCCCATGCCCAAACCAACCTCCTGGATAAAAGCATTTCGTTTGCGGACACTCCCGCTGGCGCTGGCCAGTATCATCATGGGCAGTCTGCTGGCCATTCATGACGGTGTGTATAGCTGGTTAGTGATCCTCTTGGCGGTGCTGACGACTATCCTTTTGCAGGTATTGTCTAACCTGGCCAACGATTACGGTGACTGGATGAAAGGGACTGATAATGAGGGTAGGGTTGGCCCAACCAGGGCAGTTCAGAGCGGGGCGATTACACATGAACAAATGAAAAAGGCGGTAATCATCTTTGCTTCGCTGTCGTTGCTGTCGGGTGTCTGGCTGCTATATGCCGCTTTTGGGGATGATTTTGTCAAATCGTTGATATTTTTTGTTTTGGGTATTGCAGCTATTCTTGCTGCCGTTAAATATACTGTGGGCAAGGGTGCTTACGGCTATTCCGGACTGGGTGACTTGTTTGTTTTTCTTTTTTTCGGACTTCTTGGCGTGTTTGGAGCTTATTACCTGAATACGCTGTATCTGAATCCGCAAATTTTCCTGCCTGCTACGGCATCCGGCCTCATGAGTTCGGGGGTGCTCAACCTGAACAACATGCGGGATATTGACAATGATATTCTTTCGGGAAAACATACACTGGCTGCAAAGTTGGGCTACCGGAAAGCGCGGATATATCATTTGCTACTGGTTACTTTCGCACTGATCGCTGTAACGGTTTATGTGTTAATGAACTATTCTTCTCTTTGGAATTTGTTGTATCTGCTGACATTGCCTTTGTTTTTCAAAGACCTTGTTGCTATCTTCAGACAAAGTGACAATTCAAAACTGGATCCTTACCTGAAAAAGCTGGCATTGACAACGCTGCTTTTTTCGGTGCTTTTCGGGGTGGGAATGATTTTGTGATTTGACGCTGATTTTGTTTTTTTGACGCAGTTATACGCAGATTATTTATGATTTTATCTGCTTTTATTTGGAGATGTTTTCGATAAGTATTTATCTGATCTGACTGTATTTTTCAATACTAAAGCAGCTCTATCTTTTCCACCACCAGCTCAATTTCCTCAACGGTGTTCAGCACCTTGTCGGCGATGTCGGAGATGGACCATCGGACAGGCCAGCAATTGATCAGCTTCCAGCCGCGCAACGACCGGTTTTTGTAATTCAGCTCAATCAGGATGTCTTTTTTCACCAGCGTACCCGACTGGATTTCTTTCAGCCAGTTCCAGAACGGTTGTTCACGCGTGCGTTTTTTGTAAAGGGTTACATTTTTGCACTCTGAATAACCGGGGGATTTTTCAATGGAACCAGTTTTTTCATTGACTTCCTCATTGACATTGATGTATGTGGAAAGGCCGCTGATTCTGATAAATCCCGTTATTTCTTTCCCGTCGAGGATCAGTTTGAAATGCGTCTTGTTTTCCTGTGATTTTCTTGCCATGCTCTGTCTGAATTTACCGGCGGGCTAAAAGTAATAAATTCACAGAATAGTTCATTAGGTTAAAAAAATTTTCCTTTTTACATCCGATTTACGGATTTACTATTTTTACAAAAAAACAGAAATGCTCACCGCACGATACGTAAAACATACTTTACGATTTAACCGACCGTCAGGCACGTCACGCGGTATCCTGACGGAGAGGATGCATGGTACATTGTGGTCTCCGAAAGTGAAAATTCTGAAATCAAAGGCATCGGCGAATGTGGTATTATTCCCGGGTTGAGCATTGATGACCGCCCTGATTTTGAAAGTAAAATAAAAGAAATCGTAGCCGGTATCAATAACCACCTGCATTGGCTTGAAGAAGGGCTGTTCGAATTTCCTGCCATCCGGTTCGGACTGGAAACCGCCCTGAAAGACCTTGAAACGAGCGGGAAAAGGTTGTTGTTTCCTTCTGAATTTACGGAAAACAAAACAGGCATACCTATCAACGGATTGATCTGGATGGGAGATTATGCATTCATGCGGCAACAAATTATTGAAAAAATTAAAGCCGGTTTCAGATGCATCAAGATGAAGATAGGAGCCATTAATTTTGAGGAAGAACTGAAACTGCTGAAACTGATCCGTAAGGAATTTAGTGAAAAAGAGCTGGAACTGCGTGTGGATGCCAACGGCGCTTTTTCGCCGGAAGAAGCACCGGAAAAACTGAAACGGCTTGCCGAACTGGATTTGCACTCCATTGAACAGCCCATCCGGGCGGGACAATGGGAGGAAATGGCAAAACTTTGTTCCGACACGCCTTTGCCCATTGCACTTGATGAGGAATTGATTGGAATAACAGAAAAGGAAAAGATCGGTAACATGTTGGATGTCATCCGTCCGCAATATATTATCCTAAAACCGGGATTGCTTGGAGGATTCAGGCAAAGTGAGGTGTTTATCGCGGAAGCGGAGAAGAGAAACATCGGCTGGTGGGTTACTTCGGCGCTGGAAGGCAATATCGGGCTGAATGCCATCGCGCAGTGGACTTTTACGCTGAATAATCCCATGCCGCAGGGGTTGGGTACGGGACAGGTTTTTTCGAACAACATCCCGTCACCATTGTACATCAGGGATGCAGCGCTGTGGCATGATGTGGAGAAAGATTGGGATTTAAAGATTATTGAAAGTAAATTTGAATAATTCGAAAAATCAAAAGGTTTTATTGCTAAAAAGCTGTTGCACAAAGTTCCACAGAGAAAGCACAGAGAACCACCAAGGAGGTATTTTTTTGGGATATTGAAAAGTATTATCAATGAATAAACAAGATAAAACATATCTGATAGATGGGAATCTGTTCGACAAGGATGGATTGATCTCTTTCTGTTACGGAAACATGACTTCCCCCGACATTCCCGGCTGGGAAAGGGAAATCTGGGAATTCATTTTGGAGTGGCTCTCTCCCAATGATGAACTGGAAGTTCAGACTTCGGGTTCTACGGGTGAACCGAAACGGATTAAATTGTCAAAAGTGTATATGGCTGCCAGTGCCCGGCTGACACTGAAATTTTTCGGATTGAAACATCGTGATCCTGTACTGCTTTGTTTATCCGTAAAATACATTGCCGGGAAGATGATGGTCGTCAGGGCGTTGACCGGAGGTTTGAATCTACTGCTTTCAGAACCTTCTTCTGCCCCTGATTTCAGCAGATTTGGCAAAATATCTTTTTCGGCCATGGTGCCGATGCAGGTGTCGGAATTGCTGGCAAAACCAGATGGAAGGATACAGCTTGAAAAAATAGAAACCCTGATCATCGGTGGAAGTTTCATCGACAAGACGTTGGAAAATGAATTGAAAAATTTGAAAAATAACATCTGGCAGACTTACGGGATGACAGAGACCATAAGCCACATCGCGTTGCGAAAGTTAAACGGTCGCGATGCTTCGGAATGGTACAAACCCCTTCCGGGAGTGGAGTTAAAAAAAGATGAAAGGGGCTGCCTTGTTATTACGGCGCCACACATCGGTGTTCAAAACCTGGTGACCAACGACCTGGTTGAATTCAATGACAAAAGAGCATTCAAAGTCCTTGGAAGGGTTGACAATGTAGTTATCAGCGGGGGCGTCAAGCTTTTTCCCGAGAAGATAGAGCAGAAACTTTCCGGAAAGGTTGAAAATGAATTCTTTCTGGCAGGTCTGCCGGATGACAAACTGGGGGAGAAACTGGTGATGTTTATTGAGAGTGAATCACTTAATCCTGCCGGTAAAGATCAACTTTGGAAAACCATAAAAAATACGGTTTCCGGGTACGAGGTTCCCAAAGAGTTCATCTTCCTCAATAACTTTGAGCGCAATGAACAGGGGAAAGTTTTGCGGAAAAAGACAGCGGATAAATATGCGTCCTCTTTATTTCCCGGTTAAAAACACTATTTTTCACGCAACGGCGCAACGAACGCTACGTTGGAAAAAATATCGCCGCGTCGCCGCGTGAAATTTATTTCATCAGCAGCGCATTGAATACCAGTTTGTAGGTCACCGGTGTGGAAGCCCTGAAAATGGGGCTGAAGGAATACATCACCATTTGCCCTTTTCCTCGTTTGATCCAGACCATGGCTACTTTTCTTCCGACCAGATCAATTTTCTCGGCATAACCGCTCATCAAAATATCTTTCTCGGGAAACCAGCCGACAACCCGCCGGTCCATGTCGAAGCCGGGTAATGAGGTGGTAAATACGGGATTCCCCCGGTAAAAGATGCTGGTCTGCGGCTGCATGCCCATTGTCAGCGGAAAATCCGGTTTCCAGTTCACTTTCACAAAACTGCCGGGACAGTACAGCCCCTGCTTTTGCAACTGCGATGCCACATTCCGGAAAGGTAGCGAAAATGTTTCCGAATTGTCTTTGCCGTATTTCAGCGTCAATTGTCCTTCAAATAGCCCGGTAGACCTTCCCCATGAAATCACCTTACCGCCGTTGTTGACGAAACTGATGATTTTCTGTAGTCCTTTTTTCCCGATTCCCTTGGTATATTCCGGGGGATAGCGGGGCTGATAATATCCTTTTGAAGAATATTTTCCGTCAAGCAGTACCGACTTGTTCTCATCCGGGAAAATGATGACGTCGAAGTTCTTTTCCAGGTCGGTTCCTG
>JAOZOO010000004.1:65954-67217 GCA_029933225.1 Bacteroidales bacterium
TTGTTCTCATCCGGGAAAATGATGACGTCGAAGTTCTTTTCCAGGTCGGTTCCTGCAATATCAGCCGGACGGATTGTTGAGTAAGGTATATGATAAGTATCGAAAATATACCTTGTCCAGCCGGCGTCCATATTGTGGAACCAGGTTTCCATCAGAGCGATACGCGGCAGCGTGACTTCCTCCGTTTCTGCATTGTCAATGTCATTCAGATAGTCAGGACTGACAGCCAGTCCGTTGTTGATATCATCCAGTTTATTTGACCGGGCAATAAGAAAACTTCCTGCCGGGAGGGTTTCGTTTCCGATATTGAAATCTTTTGTTATGCGGAGCACTTTAAGTCCCTGTGCCATTGCCTGGAAAGCGGTCTGGAAGCTTTGATTTTCATTCACTGTGTAAGCGAAGTAATTATAATCTTCCGGCGGGCTCACAACCATCCGGTAATCTTTGTCAATCTTTTCAAGCAGGGCATTCAGCTTTTTAGAATATCCGTCAATCTCCAGAGATTTCACCCCCTTATGCAACGGCAGCGACCATGTGGTGATGTCGTAAGGTTTGATGATCTTTCCGCCGGGGGTATAATGCCGCAAAGGGAATGTCTGTTTCTCCATCACCTCAAGAATGAATGGCCGGATGGGCTGGGCCATGGGTATGATCACATCTCCCTTGAAAAGGTAGTATTTACTGTCGTGATAATCTTCTTTCAGGCGGTATGTTTCCACACCATGCTCCCGGAGCAGGTTGACCAGGTCAGCCATTTCACCTGCATCGTGCTGGTCAGCGGGAAGAACATAGTAATTGGGTGCCTGTGTTTTCCCGCTGGACTGGAATGGACAGTAAAGTAACATTTTCACCTTACACTAACTATCCTGATTTTGAGTATGATGAAAGTGACCTGAGTACACAATATTTCCAGATCGGGGCAATCAAAGCATTTACAAATAATGAAAAGATCATTCCTTTTGGCTCGTTTTCACTGGGAGCAACTTTGTACAATGTAAAGAAATATGCTGATACCTGGCGGTTTTCTATCACGTTGGGGCTGGGTGAAAATTCATGTTTTCAAAACATGTGGGAATTATGGCCCGCGGACGGCTGATGATGCCCATGTACTTCGGCGGTGTGGGTGGTTATTGCGGCATCGGTACGGGGGGAGCGGGCTGCGGCCTTTCGCTGAACGGGTATGCTTCACTGTTTCAGGGTGATTTTAACGGCGGACTGATCATCAAATTCGGGAACTGATAAGATTTCACGCGGCGGCGCGGC
>JAOZOO010000136.1 GCA_029933225.1 Bacteroidales bacterium
ACACATACATTGACGGGAGCGGGGGCTATTTTTTCAGCACGGATACCACGTTTTCTGTTATCGGTTTTTCGTCGCTGACGGCAACTTTGCGGAGCAGTAGTCACGGTGTAGTGATCTTTGCCTATTCCGGCATGATGAACGGGCTGGTTCAGGCGCTGGACAATTCAATCCTGATGTTGATCCAGTCTTCAACGACCATTGATCCGGTTTATGATCCGGGTGCGGTGGTATGGGTAGCCCGTATCAATTCACCTTCCGGTTTTGCCAATTCGGATGTAAAGATTGAGGGCTCTGCATGGATTGACAAGGGTGCCGAAAGCAATCTGATGGACTTTGGACATTATGCCATATATTACCAAAAGACGAGTGATACAACCACATGGTATCCCATTGGCGGGCAACAGGAAACCGAGATAAAGGATGGTGTGCTGGTGACATGGGATACACATGGTATTGAGCCGGGTGCTTATTTTCTTCGTCTTGACCTGACCGACGACTGGGGAAATGTTGTCACCGCACTGCAAACATTTACTCTGCTGCCCGGATTCCTGGGAACGGATGATGAGACTGGTCTGAAAAATGAACCAAACATCTTTCCAAATCCTTTTAGGGATATGATCACTGTGACAATTCCCGATCAGAATAATGAGCAGATCAGTTTGTCAATTTATAATACCTTGGGAGAGATCGTTTTCTCAACGACAAAAAAACAAACCACATCAGCAAAAACGGGTTTCAGTATCGACGGGAGTCGTTTTTCTCCCGGGGTTTATTATTATCGTCTTGAAAAAGGGGATATAATGTTCACAGGGAAGCTGGTTAAATACTGATCATTTTTTGTTTATTCAAAGTTACTTTTATTCTGACTTATTTTCTTCCGATCAACTAATAGAGGTTATATGTGGTCCTACCGGGAGCGGTCTGAAAAGTTAATTTTTCAGCTATATTAATATAATAAAATCTTTGTGGTTCTTTGTGACTTCTCCGTGGAACTCTGTGTAATAGCTTTTTATGCTGTATTATCCTTAACTAAAACGGGCTGGATCAGAAAAAATAGTACAATCCGATCCCGATAAAAAATGCCAGGTATCCGAGGATGAGAAATTTTGTTGTAAAAGAAACGATGTTGTTTGTTTTGTCGTTGTTGACGTACAGCTTGTAAGCAATCAGATTGGCGAAGGAGCCGATCAGACTGCCAAATCCGCCTACATTGGTTCCCCAGAGCAAGGCTTTCCACTGGGCTGTCAGTTTGGCAAATAACAAGGCTGCCGGCACATTGCTCATCACCTGACTAGAGACCACGGAAAACAAAAAGATATGACCCGGATGTTCGATCTGTGTGCCGAGAAAGACTTTCAGGTTTTCAGCCACTCCAAAAAAGAAAAAGAAGCTCAACAACAGCGAATAGTCCACCAACAAACTTTTCCGGTCAAAAATCAGTACATAAACAAAAACAACCCCGGCTGTGTAAACCGGCAAAACGCGGAGGACAACCAGCAAGACCAACAATAGTAGTATTCCATAAATCCATGCGGAATGATCAATCTTTTCCGGTTTGGATGTTGTTTCAGAAAGTCGTTTTGTTTTGATGAACAGTGAGGAAAGAATAAGCAATATTGCAAAAACGATCGTAAACGGTGCAATGGTTGAAATGAACTCCCCTGCCGTCAAATTGTAATACCAGTAGATAAACAGGTTCTGCGGATTGCCGAAAGGGGTGAGCGCCGAACCGGCATTGGCAGCCAGCGCTTCGAGGATGATCAGGATGTCTTTGTGTTTTACATTGAGCATCAGGGTCAGCGGGACGAGGACGATCAGGGCTGCATCGTTGGTGATCAGCATGGATAAAAACAGGGTGGCTAATACCAGTTTCAGGGGAACGGCTTTCCCTTTTTCGATGCTGCGTGACAGTCGTGTGATCAGCCCGCTGTGCTCCAGTCCTTTAACCACAACAAACAGCGAGAAAAGTATAAATAAAACTTCATATTCCTGGGGCGAATAGGAGGGGAACTGCCTGAGATAACCCGATGTAAGCACAAACCCGGTGGCAGCAGCCAGCAGCAGCCACTCTTTCAGGATAAAATCGGTCCATGTGCGTTTTGTCTTCACGGAGATTTGTACATAAATCTTTTGCAAAGTAAAGATAAAAGGATGTTATCTGAAAAAGTAAATAACGGCAAGATGAGCAAAGTTTTATTGGCTTCTGCCCCAGTGAGTATTTGCAAGTTACACCTCCATTGGTGTCCCCACCAATGGATTAGCATGTATATAAATGCTGTTGGTGGGGACACCAACAGCGGTATTAAGTATTATTTAGGTTACTCCAGCAGCTTCTCAATTTCTCCCATTTCCAGTTTCCCCGCCCGGTTTTGGTCTATCAGCGTGTCGCTTAATTTCAGTTTGGACTGCTGTAGCATCATCATTTTTTCTTCTACGGTATCTTTTGTGATGAAGCGGTACACCATCACTTTTTGTGTCTGTCCGATGCGGTGGGTGCGGTCTATCGCCTGGGTCTCTACAAACGGGTTCCACCACGGGTCAACAATCAGCACATAGTTGGCTGCCGTGATGTTCAGCCCAAGCCCTCCCGCTTTGATGGAAATCAGAAAAGGTTTGATTTCCGGGTTATTCTGGAAGTTTTCTACTATCTCTTTCCTTTTCCGGTCGCTGCCGGTCAGCATGGAATAGAGAATGCCGCTGGTTTCAAAGTATGTTTTAAAAAGATTGAGATGTTTTACAAATGAGGAGAAAACCAGGAATTTATGCCCCTGCCCGATCAGGTTGTCCATGGTATTGACGAGCGCCTCAAACTTTCCTGAAGCTATTTCCGTATCCAAATCAACCAGCCGCGGGTCAATGGCTATCTGCCGGAGCCGGTTCAGCATAGCCAGCGCGTGCATTACGGTGGCTTCTTTTTCTTTTGTAAAAAGAATCTGGTTGCGGATAGCGGATTTTTCATTTTCGTAAAGCTGTTTCTGCTCCTCCGTCATCTCACAGTAAATGACTTGTTCGATCTTTTCGGGCAGCTCGCGGGCCACATCTTTTTTCAGTCGCCGCAGCACCAACGGCCCGGTAATGCTCCGCAGTTCCCTTGCCTCGGGCCCGTCAGAATTTTTTGATACGGGCATTGCATAATTCTCTTCGAAATATTTCTGATTACCGAGAATGTTCTTGTTTAGAAACGTCATTTGTGCCCACAGGTCGGTCAGGTGATTTTCAATCGGCGTGCCGGTGATGGCGATCCTGAATTCCGAATGCAGCGAAGTGACCGCCCTGAATATTTTCGAATGCGGGTTTTTGATGGCCTGGCTTTCATCCGCCACGATGTAACTGAACGGGTACTCTTTTAGCTCTTCAATATCCTGCCTCACCATGCCGTAAGTGGTGATGATGATGTGCACCCGGTTGAATATGTTCTTCAAACTGTCCTGGCGGTTGCTGCCGTGATATACGGCATAGGTGAGGGAAGGTGCGAACTTCCGTAATTCTTCAATCCAGTTGAAAATAAGGGAACGCGGAACGATGAGCAGAGCGGAAACCACCTGTTCGCTATCTTTTGCCGCGGGTTCTTCCAAATGATCAAACAGAGAAAGTTGTTGTTCGCCGGATGGTTGCTGTGGTACTTCAAAGACTTTGTTTTCGAAATATTTTTGCAGTACCGTAATGACCTGCAGGGTTTTACCCAGTCCCATGTCGTCGGCGAGGCAAACACCAAGCCGGTTTTGTGTCATGTGATAAAGCCAGCGGAAGCCGGTTTTCTGATAGTCCCTCAATGTGGCGGTAATGCCCGGAGGGATTTCGGTTTTTTCTCTGACTTCCAGCTTCGACAGTTGTTCCGAGATGGTTTTGTCGGGTTGTATCAGCTTGTTTTGTTTAAGAAGGTGTACCTGTGATTTGTGGATGGGCAGCACATTGTTTCTTTTTGTCCGTTTGGCCAGGCCGTAGAGGTTGGAAAACCATGCATCGGGAATGATGAAAAGGCGACCGTCCGGCAGTTTGTACTCCCTGATCCTGTTCAGAATATGATGCCGTAACTGACTGAATTTGATTTTGAACTCTCCGACTGTGATTACAATGTGCAGATCAAACCAGTCTTGTTTCTGTTTTGTTTTGTATTCGATCGCAGGAGCCGCATAATTCACTTCGGAGGAAAACAGATGATTGACCACCCTGAAACCGGCTTTCTCCAGTTTGGGAATGCTCCCGGCAAATTGTTCCGTGAATTGATAAATGTCGTCCTGGTCATTCGCCGTGGTGAAATATTTTTCATGCTGTTTGAAACCGAAACTTTCCAGTTTTGCCAGCATTGCCTTTTCAAGATTCATATCACGCCGGGTACTTTGAAGGGCATACTGACCGTCTTTTTCCACTACATTGATAAACACCTGCCGGGGTTTGTAAAATGCCACACGGTATTCCCCGTATTGAAACTCGGGGGTCAGAATGATCTTGTTTGTGAAAGTCTTTTCAATAACGAGAAAAGAACTGACATCCGTTTTTACTTCAATGAGATCGAAACCTTTGATATCGTACTCGAAATTTTTAACGA
This sequence comes from Bacteroidales bacterium, assembly GCA_029933225.1. GTDB lineage: Bacteria > Bacteroidota > Bacteroidia > Bacteroidales > F082 > JAADID01. The sequence continues at coordinate 4,550 of JAOZOO010000136.1, forward strand.
CAGGCGCAATGAACTTTGAAAAAAACACGCCCTGAAGCTTTTCGTTCACAACAATCTCGTCTTTTGTCAGGAACGGTTTGAGTTTGTTTCCGTTGAAGTGGGGATTGTCGAAAAAAATAAGTTTGTGGTTGTAAATGATCGCCGGATTTATGTTGGTAAGAATGGTCACCGGCTTGTTAGTCAGGTCAATGCGCTTGTCCTGATGATACATTCTCAGTCGGTAATACAGGTTGCCCCCTTTTCTTTCAAACCCGAAAACAACGTGAGCAGGTTCTTTGGAAATCCCGATGAGGTCTTCTTTGTAAACTGTTGAATAGTGTCCTTCCTTGAAAAATATCAGGGCGTCAGCTTCTTTGGCAAGGTGAATGATGTCGCTTTTTATCCTGTCAATCCAGGAGAGAACGTGTTTTCGGGTCTTTTCGTCAGATGTTTCAAGGAAGCTGGTAAGGTTAGTTTTGTGGTGCTTTTTGTTGAATTTTCTGTTTAATGCGTCATGTGAAAGCATACCCGAAAGTTGAATGATCTTCCCGATTCGTTCATCCTGATCAGGATCAGACAACAACTCATCGCCGGTAAGCCGTTTAAAGATTGTATAGTTACCGTTAGCGGCTGCCTTCAGGAGATAGGGAGCCGGAATCAACCCCAACATTTTGTCGGGAAGAAAAGCCAGTGCAAAAATCAAATCCATTGTTGACGAAAAAACCTATAAAGTTACAGAATTATCGGATGTGATCGTTTATTCATGAAGTTTAAGGCTAAACCAATTACATATCAAATGATTAAAAATAAATACTTGTTGAATACCTCAAAAATTTTATTTATCATTGTAATCGAATAATACAATAAACGTTCTATTTAATGTTCGATCTTTGTAAAAAACCGGTAACGATGGTTCCCGGCTGAAAAGAAGATAAGAAACCGGATGAATAAATAATTTATTGTTAAAACGAAATCATTCTGTGAGCGTCCCTGTACTTGAAATAAAAAACCTGAGTAAATCCTACGGCAGGATACATGCGCTTGATAATTTCTCGTTGAAAGTAAACAACGGGGAAATCTGCGGTATTCTTGGCCCCAACGGCAGCGGAAAGACCACTACACTGGGGTTAATACTCGATGTTTTAAAACCGGACAGCGGCAGTTATTCGTGGTTTGGCGAGCGACCCACACACCTGACAAGAAGAAGGGTAGGGGCATTGCTTGAGGAGCCGATGTTTTATCCTTATTTGTCGGCTGTCAATAACCTGCGTATCGTTGCCGACATCAAAGGCGTATCGTACAACGGGATTGATACCGCGCTGGAAACAGTGGGTTTGGGATCGCGGAAAACAAGCAAATACAAAACCTATTCCCTCGGCATGCGTCAGCGGCTGGCCATTGCGGCTGCCCTGCTGGGAGAACCCGAGGCGCTGATCCTGGATGAACCCACCAACGGCCTTGATCCCAAAGGAATTGCCGATATCAGGGATTTGATCATCGACATCGGGAAGCAGGGCGTCACGGTCCTGCTTGCCAGTCATCTGTTAGATGAGGTGCAAAAGATATGTACCCATGTTGTGATCCTTCAGAAAGGGAAAAAACTGAACGAGGGTAATGTAAAGGAAGTTTTGAGCGCTTCGGCAGCATTCGAACTGGCTGCGGCCGATATGCCGGCATTGCGGAAACTACTGGAAGGCACGGGATATTTTTCCGAAATAAAAGAAGAAAACGGTAAATGGGTTTGTGTTGTGGAGCAGGATATTGACCCCGGAAGACTGAACCGGCTGATCGCAGAACAGGGTATCTATCTTACCCATTTGTCACGCCGTAAGAAATCGCTCGAGAAATATTTTCTGGACTCTTTAAATGCACAAAATGGATAATCTTTTTAAAATAGATTTCCGGAAATATTTTTACAGCCGGACATTTTGGATCATGATACTGATCTATCTGTTCCTGCTGGTTATGCTTTTTGTGGGCGTAGAGGGCTTTTTAAACAGTACTTTGAAAAATGCGGGCAAAAACTCACCGGCTCCCATGCCCGAGTTTTCGTTATACCAGTTCCCCGCGGTGTGGCAAAACCTGACATTCCTTGGAGGTTTTTTCAAAATTTTTCTCGGGATCATTGTCATCATCTCGGTTGCCAATGAGTTTGCCAACAAAACCATACGGCAAAACATCATGAATGGTATGAGCCGTGAGCAGTTTGTGTTTTCGAAAGTGCTGTTTGTTTTTCTGCTGAGCTTTGCCTCGATGCTGATCCTTTTCGTGTCGGGCGGTTTCATGGGGCTTTTCAATACGAAAGACCTTGAGTCCATGATGATGTTTCAAAAAACAGACTTCCTCGGCGCCTATTTTCTGGAGTTATTCACGTTTGGCACCATGAGCCTGCTGATCGCTTTCCTGATCAGGAAATCGGGTCCGGCCATAGCCATGCTGGCTTTGTATTATTATATTCTGGAGCCCATTGTTTCGAGAATACTTCCGGAGACAATCTCAAAATATCTGCCTGTGGTTTCGATGGGGAACCTGATCGATGTGCCCAATTCACCGCTCATGCAGATGTTCGGGATCAATTTCCGGGATTCCGTATCCGTTCCGGATGTTTTCATTACGCTGGGATGGAATGTTGTTTTTATCGGATTGGTTTTGCTGATATTGCGAAAGCAGGACCTTTAAAAGGAGAACCTTGTTGAAAATCAGAATCTACCATATCGCCATTGTCCTGATGCTTGCCGGATTAGTATCTTGTTCGGCAGGGAAAGTAGCGCATGATGAATCATCGGGCATTGTTGCACAGATTGTTCCTGAAAATCCGGAAAATTTATCCAGCGAACTGAATCTGCTTTCAAAAACAGTTCAAAAGCTGGAGGTCATTGCTTTTTACCGGACTTATGTTTTTTCCGTACGCAATACCATCGAACTGGACAAGATCAACGATTCCGTGCTGAATGTTCTTTCCATTACCAGCCAGGTTTCCAATCAATCGGTAAGCGGAACGGCAACGGTCATCTATTATGATCAGAATATTGTGGGGATGCTCACCTGCGCCCATGTGGTTGATTTTCCGGATACAATAGTGTTGGCGTATAATCAGGGAGAAGGGCCGCTAAAAGCGATATCCATAAAGGTCAGGCAGCAAAATTATGTGAACGGGCTGCCATTTGGTGAAGATGTGGAAGTGGTGGCTTCAGACCGTAAACTTGATATTGCTCTGCTGAAAAAGCAGTTGATAGACACCAAAGATTTCATCCCTGTGCTGAATTATCTGCCTGCGAAGAAAAATGACCTGGACTGGGGGACGCCGGTATATGTGATGGGTTTCCCGTTGGGTAAATTGATGGTGACCCGGGGTCTTGTCAGCAAGCCGTCCGGATCGTCGGGAAGGTTTTTGACGGATGCCCTGTACAACCGGGGTATCAGCGGCAGTCCGGTAATTACTTTCCAGAGTGGGAATCCGCCCGAAACAAAATGGGCGGGCATTGCCAGCTCGGCAGCCGCTCAAAAGATTTATTACCTGAAACCTGGAAAAAATTCAACAGAGTTTGTTGATATGGAAGAACCCTATGCCGGGGAATTGTATCTCGACAGGAAGAAAATGGTTAATTATGGGGTTACCTATAATATCACCAGTCAGGCAGTGCTTAACTTTCTGAAAAAGAATCGGGATAAGATCGTAGCAGCAGGGTTTGACCCGGA
>JAOZOO010000249.1 GCA_029933225.1 Bacteroidales bacterium
GCGGTTCAGTCGCTGGGCGGGGCAATCGTGGGGATCTATCCCGACAGTCACCTAGCCCGAGTTTCCTAGTTAGCGAAGGTGCTTCCTATTTTGGTTGATATTTTGATATGTTGCACGATGCGTATCCTTACCCTAAAACACCATTTTCTTCTTTCTTGAGCATCAAAATTGACATCAATTGTTGTTGAACTTCAGAGGTTTTAGTCAAGACCGCCTGCTTTCGTTCTGTCTTCTGTCGGCGCTTGCGGGGATAGATGTTTACAACTTCCCTTATAGCATCCAATTCCGACAAAACCCGCTTCATTGATAAATGAAGCCCCGCTCCCCTTATCCGTCGGAACATCAAAGCCCTTATAAGGAGAGCAATGGTGCAATAAAGTCCGTGAACCCTGATTTTTGAATCTGTCCAGTGATACATTGGCCACCAACTCCCCGTACTCCGATCCTTCATTTCTTTGAATACACCTTCAATAATGAATTGGCTACGATACGCTATTATGATTTTTTCATTGTCCCAATCCTCCCTGCTGGTAATTATAATATTTTTACCAAGATAAGTGTTCGATAGTTTGTGAACAGCATCGGTATCGATCGTATAGTTCAAGCGAGGAATGTCATCAGGGCCTTTACTAACAGTCACGATAATAATACGTTTTAGATGCTGTCGACCAAGGGCGCTTGTGCATTGTTTTTTTACAGATTCCAGGGTCGGAACCTTACCACGTGTAATAACGCCGTTAACACGATCTTCCAGCTTTTGTCGTAGCAACGACAGCTTTTCAATGGCCTTGCTTATGTCATTCTGTAAAGTAAGCCACTGCGCGTTAAAGAGATTTTGGTTGTAAGACACTACAAGAATCCTTTCCCGACCATAAACCTCCTTTTTGACTCGAAAAGCCTTGGTGCCCTCCAGCTCAACGGCCTCGCAGGCTTTGAATACAGGATCATCGTTTGGTATCCGTGCCAAATCCTTGTGCTCATCAAGTTTCACCGATCCGACAAAATTTAGTTCCAGAGAATCAAGCAGCCCAAAGTTTTTCGCAGAATTATTCCCTTTGTCAAAGATGAGGGTTGTCTGGGGCACAGCGCAATCCTCTCCGGAAAGCTCGTTAAGAAATCCATGAAATTTCTTCAACATCAACGGAAACTGCTTGGCGTCATTACGATTTCCCTCATAAATATCGTAGAACAACGGGACATGACTGTCTTCACTACAGAAAAGAGCATAGCTAATCTGCCTCAGATTATTACGCCCTTGTTTATTCTTCCCACGCTTTGCTATCTCACAATGAACGTTGAACGTGTCAATAAAAGTATAAAAATTCGTACCATCGTAAGACACGGAAGATAGGTCTATCTCTTCCCGCTTTGCCACACCTTTTAGAATATTTTTCCAAATGGATGAGGCAGCATCGCTACTAATTTTATCCATATGATCCCAAAATCGTTGCGATGTGAGTGCTGCTTTGGAAGCATGATAAAAATGTCTTAGCAAAGCCGTTTGTGAAAACCATTCCCACATTGATCGTTTGCTGTTCGGACAGATCGCTCTATTAATAGCGGCAATAGTTAAATATTCCCCTACACCCAATCCCTGATTACGTTTAGGGCATAGCTTGTCAGTCTCCTCTATCACTTTGGCCAAACAACACTCTTTCCACAACGCAATTGGCAACCCCCACTGGAAAATCTCGGCATATAGTGGGGGCGGTCCACCATCAACGGCCTTCGCAATGTTTTCAAGTGTTCCCAGGTATTTCTGCCATACTCGCCGACACTTGCCGTTTACCCATGCCCACTCTGAATAGTAATAATAGGTCCGCCCACTGATTTTCTTGGCCTCAAGTCGTTCCATGCCTCCTCGCCTCCTCCTTAATGCTCGCAACTATTTTAGGGCATAGGAACGAAATGTCAAGCCTTATTTTATCGGGCATTTACCGGCTTTTCGCCTTATATTTTTAGGGCATAGCCTGTCCAGGGCATAATCTCCTTTCATTTCAGGTGGTTATGGAATATGATGGCTCGTAACTAGGAAACTCGGGCTAGGGCGCGAATCGAAGAGCGAGTTTTCTCCCGCACAGCGGAAAGCGTTATGAA
>JAOZOO010000037.1:0-2385 GCA_029933225.1 Bacteroidales bacterium
ACAACGACGGCTTCATTGATATATACGTGGGCAGCTATTCAGACCTGAACTGCAAGCTGTTCAAAAACAACGGCGACGGTACGTTTGAAGATATCGCCGTTTCCTCCGGAACCTCAGGCCACCATGATACAAGGACAACAGCTTTTACCGATTACAACAACGATGGTTACCTCGATATTTTTTCCTCCCACCATGATTTTTACTCATACAGCAACACCATGTTGAAAAACAATGGTAACGAGACTTTTACTGAAGTGGCGCCTTCGCTTGGCATTTCGGGGGAGTGGATCGGTGATTATTTCGGACAAGGATGGGCCGACTATAATCTGGACGGCGCCATGGATTTTTTTGCCGCCGGTCACATTGACAAATACAACCTGTTTGAAAACAAAAACGCACCGGGAACCTACCTGATGATTGACTTGGAAGGCGTTATCTCCAATCCAAACGGTATCGGCGCACAGGTAGATGTGTGGTATAGCGGAGAGCGGGTTTCACGCAACATGTTGCCCAGCGGCGGTTTTCACGATTTCAGCAACCTGCGGCTTCATTTCGGGATCAACGGCGCCTATTCGGTGGACAGCATCAATGTTTACTGGCCCTCCGGTATTGTTCAGAAACTGGGCGTTACAAATACCGGCCAACTGATTACCATTACGGAGGATACGACTACCACAGGTATTCATACCGGGCAGGTTATTGTTTGTCCGGCACCGCTGACCGTCCGGCCAAATCCGGTAACCGGTTCCGGTAAAATATCTTTTTATCAGATGCAGGAAGGCGAAGTTCTCATCATAATGCTGGACATAAGCGGCAGAAAAGTAAAAACAATTTACCGGGGTGTTCTCCCAAAAGGAGGACATGAAATTGATTTCACAACCGGCAGATTACCGGACGGAGTATATATCCTGAAGGTCAGTTACGACCAGCATTATGAGATTGTAAAAGTGATTGTGCGGAGCGACAAATAACATCCCGGAGAAAACAAATATTTTTTTAATTTTAATGATTATATTTACGATTTAGAATCTTGAGCTCTTTTATTTAAAAGTTTTTCCTATGAAAAAAGTAGTTTTCTCACTCATTTTTACTTTGATTTTTATTACTGATTTACCATCTCAATGTCTTCCTGATGGAATAGTCTTTTTAACGCAGGAACAAATTGACAGTTTTCAAAATAACTATCCTGATTGCGTTGAAATTGAAGGATCCGTTGTAATCTACGGGAATGATATTAATAACCTGAACGGTTTAAGTGTCATAACGAAGATCAATGGAGATCTTGTTATTGGGGACTTTTTAATTCAAAACCCTTTGCTTGAAAATTTAACGGGGCTTAACCAATTGACTTTTGTTGGTGGAAATCTAAAAATTCATGATAACCAAAACCTCAATAGTCTGACAGGTTTGGAAAATCTGGAATACGTCGGAGGTGACCTGATGATTGGCGACAGCTATTATGGAGGCAACCCTTCTTTAACAAATATTGGAAGTTTGAATAATCTGGATTCCATAGGGGGTGATTTATGGATTAGAAAAAATGAAAAATTAACTGATTTAACGGGCCTTGATAACCTTAAGTCAGTTGGTGGTGATATTCACATACGAGAAAATTACAAATTGAAAAGTATTATCAATCTTTTAAAACTGAATTCATGCCGGGGGCTCTACATCGAAGAAAATGACTCCTTAACAAGTCTGGCCGGGTTTGGTAATATTAATTTTAATAAAGATGAATTTGATATTATTATTACGGAAAACTATTCACTGGAAAGTATATCAGACTTAAAAAGTCTGATCTTTATTGGTGGAAATTTAAATATCGCCGGCAATGCCAGTTTAAAAAATCTGGATGGTTTGCAGAATATTTCTTCTGTGTCGGGGAATGTAAGGATATCAGGAGATTCCGTTCTGGGTAGTTTGTCTGAATTGGGAAATCTGCATAAAGTTGATGGAACCCTTTTTATTGGTGACAAAATATATGGCAGCAATCCGTTACTGAAAAATTTGAACGGCTTGGAATGTCTTGATACCGCCGGAGGACTTCAGGTTGCCAACAACCCCATACTTCAGGATTTAACGGGATTGGAAAATTTAACTTTTCTCGAAGGGGATTTAAATATTTCAGGGAACAATGTTTTAACTGATTTAAACGGTTTGGAGCACCTTAAAAATATTACAGGTACGTTGATTATTGGAGATGCACTCTACGGGGGCAACCAGTCTTTAACAAGTTTAAACGGACTGAATAATCTTGAATCAATTGACGGACTTAAAATCTTCAACAATCCTCTCATTCAGGATTTGACGGGATTGGATAATTTGAAAACTATTTCAGGTTCCATGCAATTTCAAAACAATTCATCACTGATTAATTTAGCAGGA
>JAOZOO010000037.1:2485-20135 GCA_029933225.1 Bacteroidales bacterium
TGTAATTTCAATAGGCGGAGCTATCGGAGCTGATTACACAGCGTTAAAAAGCTTCAACGGGATTGAAAACCTGACTTCTGTTGTTGGAATATCTTTAGTGGGTAATGATTCACTTACCAGTTTAAAAAGTCTTGAAAATATAAAAAGCACTTCATCTCTTATTTAAAAATAACTAATAACACATCACTATCTGAATGCGATGTCAAAAGTGTTTGTGACTATTTGATAAACCCAGGCGGGTGGGTTTATATTTATGGAAACGCAACAGGATGTAATAGTGAAGAGGAAGTAAAAAATTCTTGTACCAATAGTATGCCTGAAAATAATTATTCAGAATTTATTCTTTATCCTAATCCGGCAAAAACAGAGTTTCTTATTAAAAGTAATTACGGAGAAACTGTAAATGAATTAATCATTTATAATCAGTTCGGCCAGATAATCCGATATCAAAAAGTGGTAAAAGAAAACATTGATGTTTCCTCTTTAAAAAGAGGTTTATATATCATTGAACTGGTTACGAAAAACACAACGATCAAAAAGAAGTTGATAATTAACTGAACAAATTTATCGAACAACATCTTCACCCTCATAAATCCGCCAGCGTCCCGCTATTTTCCATGCAGTGAATGATCTTGTCACAAATCCGGGTTTCGTCACCGGAACAATACCCGGGATACCGGCATTTAATATTTCCGTTGCCGTCCAGCAGGATGGTGTAAGGCGTACTCGTGATGCCAAATGCTCTTTTCAGCTTACCGTTGATATCAATATAAGTGTCAAATTCCCATCCTTTGCCTTCAACGTAAGGTTTAACAGCCAGCCAGTTTCCGGATTTATCAATACAAACCGAAACCAGGTTTACCCCGAAAGGTTTTACTTTTTCGATCCATGATTCATTGAGGTTCTCAAGATTGCTGTTGCATTGCGCGTCATTCGTTTCCCAGAATACAAGAATAGTTCCTTCGGCAGAAATAAAAATTTCATCAATCTGAACAGAGTGTCCCTCCATTGATCTCAAATTTTCACCCGATGCATAAAAAGTTTGAGTAAGTGATGGCTGAAGTATCATCAGCATCATCAGCGAGGTTAGTATCGTTTTCATAGCTTTTTTAATTTGGTTGAATACTTTAATCTATCAATAACAAAATAAAAAGAATCAATCCGGAATTCCTTCACCCTTAACAAGGATTTTAAAGAAATAGTGGTTTTCCACCAGGAGGAATTTTTAAAATAAACCAGTTCATCCGTATTTCCCGTATTTTGATGATTCACAACCCTGCTGCTTGACGCAATTTTATACATTTGTGCTCTCGTTCAAATAAAATTTATTCTCCTAATCATAAACAATAAAAAAATGAGCAAACCTATCGAAACCGGGGCTATTCTTAAGAAACTCGGAATAAAAGACATCAATGCCGGCGTATGCACCGGTACACAATGGTTCGAAACCGAAGGCGCTGTTACCTCATCCGTATCTCCCATTGACGGAAAAGAGATTGCCAGCGTGAAAAACGCCACCATGGACGATTACGAAATGGTGATGCAGAAAGCACAGGAAGCATTCAAAGAATGGCGCAGGGTTCCAGCACCCTTACGCGGTGAAGTGGTCAGGCAGATCGGCCTTGCCCTGCGCGAATATAAAGAAGAACTGGGCGCTCTGGTAACCTACGAAATGGGTAAAATTTACCAGGAAGGACTGGGCGAAGTACAGGAAATGATTGACATCTGTGACTTTGCTGTCGGCCAGGCACGACTGATCAACGGTGTGAACCTTCAGTCGGAGCGTGTGGACCACCGCCTTTCGGAACAATACCATCCGCTGGGTATCGTGGGGCTGGTTACATCCTACAACTTTCCCGTTGCCGTGTGGGCATGGAATACGGCACTTGCTGCTGTTGCCGGTGATGTGGTCGTCTGGAAACCTTCTTCAAAAACACCGCTGACCGCCATCGCCACCATGCACATCATTCAGGATGTGTTGAAAAAGAATAATGTCCCCGAAGGCGTTTTTAACCTCGTGGTTGCCAAATCTTCGGTGATGGGTGACAATTTCCTTGCCGACAAACGGGTTCCGCTGCTTTCGGTTACCGGCTCTACGGCTGTTGGTAAACGTGTAGGCGGCATCGTCGGGAAACGGCTCGGCAAGACCATCCTCGAGTTGGGCGGCAACAATGCCGTGATCATCACCCCGAGTGCCGACAGGCAAATGGCCATCATGTCCACCGTTTTCGGAACGGTAGGTACGGCAGGGCAGCGATGCACATCAACCCGCCGAATCATTATCCACGAAGATATTTACGATGAAGTCCGCGATAAATTCATTTCCGCTTATAAAAACATTGTGCCGCGCATTGGCAACCCGCTCGATCAGGACACACTGGTTGGGCCGCTGATTGACGGAAGCGCTGTGGAGGCCTTTCAGTTTGCACAGAAAGAGGTGGTTCGCGAAGGCGGAAAAGTCCTCTTTGGCGGCGAGGTGCTCGAAGGTGACGGTTTCGGATCGGGCAACTATGTGGTTCCCTGCATTGCGGAAGCAGAGAATCATTATGGTATTGTTCAGGAAGAAACCTTTGCTCCCATTGTCTATCTGATCAAATACACCGGTGACATCATGAACGCCATTGAAATACAGAACGACGTTCCGCAGGGGCTTTCATCTGCCTGTTTCACGCTGGATATGCGAGAAGCCGAGACTTTCCTGTCTTATGCAGGTTCCGATTGCGGTATTGCCAACATCAATGCAGGTACTTCGGGAGCCGAGATCGGAGGCGCTTTCGGCGGTGAAAAAGATACCGGCGGTGGCCGTGAGTCAGGATCGGATGCATGGAAGATTTACATGCGCCGCCAGACCAATACGGTGAACTTCAGCAAAGAACTGCCGCTGGCACAGGGTATTCATTTTGACATTTAAACCAATTTAATTTTATAAAAATGAAAATAAAATCAATGACATGGTTGCTGATGTTTGCTTTGTTTTTGAGCAATGCAGTCGCCGCACAGGATGAGACTCCGCAAAAAGAAGAAAAGAAGGGGTTTCAGTTTACCGATGAAGTTGTGGTAAAACACACACCCGTTGAAAACCAGTACCGGTCGGGTACCTGCTGGAGTTTCTCGGGAATCGCTTTCGTGGAAGCCGAGCTTTACCGGATGACTGACAAACAATATAACCTTTCGGAAATGTTTGTTGTCAATCATACCTACTCCGACAAAGCCGAAAAGTACGTACGCATGCACGGGAATCTCACTTTTGGGTCCGGAGCAGAAGTCACCGATGTTTTCCGTGTATGGAGATTGTACGGTATCGTTCCCGAATCCGTTTATTCCGGTCTTGAATATGGTGAGAAAAAACATACTCACGGTGAAATGGACGAGGTATTGAAGGCTTATGTGGATGCCATTGTTAAAAACAAAAACAGAAAACTTACTCCCGTCTGGCATGAAGGTTTCGACAAAGTGCTGAACACCTACCTCGGTGAGATTCCTGAAAAATTCACTTACGAAGATGCTGAATACACGCCGAGGAAATTTGCCGACATGACCGGCTTTAACCCGGACAAGTATGTGGAACTGACTTCTTATATGGCCAGGCCGTATTACAAGGAGTTCGCCATGGAAATTCCCGACAACTGGCTGTGGGCACCCATCTGGAATGTACATCTGAATGAGATGATGGAAATTATTGACAATGCACTGGAAAACGGATACTCCGTGGGCTGGGGTGCCGATGTGAGCGACAAGGGATTTTCGTGGAAAAACGGTGTGGCCATCATCCCCGATGAAGAAAAACCCGACCTCACCGGAACAGAAAAAGAACGCTGGGAAGCGCTTACGGAAAAAGAAAAACGGAAAGCGCTTTACAGCTTCGACGGGCCGGTGAAGGAAAAGGAGATCACCCCCGAAATGCGCCAGCAGCATTATGATAACTACCTTGTTACTGATGATCACGGCATGTTAATCGTAGGCATTGCCAAAGACCAGGATGGCAACAAATATTACAAAGTGAAAAATTCATGGGGCACGGAAGGAACCAAATATGACGGTTACTTTTATGCCTCCGAAGCTTTTGTAAGACTGCAAACCATTGGGATTGCCGTCCATAAAGATGCCATCCCCAAACAGATCAGGAAAAAGCTGGATCTGTAACGTACCGGCGACTTTAGTCGCCGCATCGACATTAAATAAATCATCAAACCCGCCGCACTTTACAGGTACGGCGGGTTTTTTTATTTCCCCCGCCTCGGGCGTCCTCGCCCGAAGTCAATTACTTTTCGCACCCCGTTGAAAGGCAGCACCTCCCGGCGGGTAGCCTTGTTCCCGCCGGGTGGAGAAACGAGTCCACCTGCCAGGTCAGGCGGTCTCTCTCCCGGCAGGTCTGGAAAATTCCGGGAAAGTTAAATCAAAGTCAGGTAAAATCCTGCATTTTACTTGACAAATGGAAAATATCAGACTAACTTTGGAAACATACTTATTCAACAACCCAAAAACCAACCAGTAATGAAAACTTTTCTCTTACATCTAATCCTGCTGTTATTTCCTTTTTTATTTGCTCAAACCGCTTTAAACGCCCAGGGAGCCTGGGTGGAACAGCCGACCGGAGATGAAACGGTAAGTAATCAGTTTCTCGAGGGAGGTGACGACTGCATCGGTTATGCCAAAAAGAATTCCCGTTACATACGGTTTTTCGATGTGAATATTCACAAATGGACAACCGTTGACCTGCAAACCGAACAGGTTTTCAAAAGAATGGAAGCAAACGCCCGTGTCATCATGGCTTTTACCGATGAGTTCATCATTGGCTATTCTTCGATAACCTCAAGCTACGACACAATGCGTTACAAAAGTACGCCCCTTTTTCCGTATACCGATGACCTGGTTCATCGCAGTTACGGTTGCATCGAAAGGGCAGCATTTTTTGCTACCTACACTCATCTTTATGTTTTTGACGGAGAACTCGGTAAATGGCAGCAATTTCCTTATCCGGCACACCCGTATGATGACGGTGCGGTAATATTTATCAGGGGAAATGATTACATCGGCATGATCATCCCCGACCACAATGACCCGGATAATATTGTAACAAATATGGCGTACAGTTTACCGCAACATGATGTGGCTTCATACAGTAGTGCCGGATATCCCGGTTGGTTTAATTACACAATGACGGATTATCCCATGGCAAACGGCTTCGTTACCTGGCTGTTCCCTACTGATGAAAACATTGTATCTCTGACAGGATACTGTTCTGCCTCAAATCACTTTTCGCATGTTACTATCGATTCCACCACCTCTTTTGATTTTCATACAGGTTTGTGGAGTTTCCCTGATAAGGATAAAGAGAAAACAGTTATGGCATTCGTCAAAAACACGCTTAGACCCGATGGTTTTGTGCATCAGAACTTTTATGCCTACAATACAACAAACGGAAGCTGGGATAGTAAAGAAGATGCCTATTATTTCAAACCGAATGAAGAATCGGGTTATCCGGTCTTTTTACTGGGAGGGTCTGTTGCCGCAGCAGCCAATTTGAATTACGAAACCGAAGAACTGGGGATTTACGCCTATTATGGTAATAACGGGGTATTTCATAATGTCGGCACAGAGATAGTTGATTATTCCGGAGCGGGGCACACGCCTCAATGTGTGAATGATCTCATAATGGGCTATGACTCCACCAAAGTGTGGATATTCAATCCATATATGACGGGCGCTTACATTGCAAACGGTTCCTTTGATCATACCACCAACTTTATCATTGGTGATGATTTTGTTGCCGTCAATTTGTGGGATTTGTCAAAAGGAAGAAGTAATGATAAACTGCATATTTACAATACCATGTCGAATACATCAAAAGTCATTGAACTGGAAATGCACCATAATTCCGTTTACCCGTATCTCACAGACGATTTCTTTGCTTTTATCCCTCCTCTTGTCAATAAGCAGGAGGTCTGGTTTTACTCCGGACTGCTGGATTCTTTGTCGCATGTGTCTTTTAATGAGTCAAGCCATGCCAGTTACGTTGATGTAAAAGGAAGAATCGGGGTTGCTTTTTCAGACAACGGACTGAAAACTTTCCTGTATGATGCAAATACCGGCGCGCTTACCTTGCTCAATACCGGTTTTTCGAGTTCTATGCTGGGCGGGAATTATTTCATGTACAAAGAAGGTGAAACTATGAATGTGTATAACTTTACGAAACAGGAATTCTCGGAAATTCAGGTAAACAATATGGGGAATTTCTGGGCGGGTGATACGATTGGACTGGTAAGTGATGCCCTGAAAAAGAATTTTTACGCTTACAACGGATATACAGACACCTGGGTTGCGCTGGTCGCAGAAGGCTACTGGACTTATAATACACAGGCCTTCAGTAAAACCGCCGTAGTGGTCAGAAAAGACCGTATTTATGCTTTTGATCCTTTTCTTGTTTCCGGCATTGACGAAACAACAGCAGGGGATATCAATTCATTCAGGCTTTTGCAAAACCGGCCAAACCCTTTTGCAGATCATACACAGATATCCTATTCTTTAACAAAACCCGGCCATGTCAATTTAAAAATATACGATCTCTGCGGAAACGAAGTCGCTCATCTTGTTGATAAAAATGAGAATGCAGGTGATCATCATATCCGGTATGAACCCGCCGGGCTTTCGCCGGGTATTTATTATTACACCTTGATGTTCAACAAGCGGTCGCAGACCAGAAAGATGGTGATTATTAGATAAAGTCTCCCGGCGGGTGGACTTGCACCCGCCGGGTGGAGAAAATAGAGAAGTCTTATTTAATTTACTGGCTCCAAACTATATCAGCAAATCAGATAATCTTTTCGACCTTGCAGGTGCGAGTCCACCTGCCAGGTCAGACAAGGGTGCTTGCCTGGGGGATTTCTCACCCTCTCCCGAGTATTCGGGATCGGGTATCGAAATGACAATGGAGCGGTGGTGCTTGCCGGGGGGGGATTCCTGCCCGTCCTGTCAGGCGGGTTTCCTCGCTCAATTATCTTTCGCATCCGGTTGAAAGGCAGCATCTCCCGGCGGGCGAATGATTGTCGTCAGATAGTGCAACTGTCCGCACAGGTAAGTTTCAACAAACACCGGTTTATTTCTTTTCATTTCCGGCTGGCAAAACCTGTTTCAAACCTTTACTTTTATTTCATAAAAAGAATTTATCAGTTGGCGCTTCACTCCTGGTTTGGTATCCCGGCCTGAACTGCCCGAAAATAATTTCTTTAAAGCCAAACTTTTACACTTGATAATTCGTACAAATAAATTACCACAACCACAAAAACCAATTCATTATGAAAAAGTCAATGATTTTTGTTCTCTTTTTGAGTCTTTTTGTTTTTGCCAATAGTTACGGGCAAAGGGGCAGCCTTTTGTTAACGTTTCATGCAACCGGTTACTATTCGCAAGACACCCTGCTGCTGGACAGCGTTTACGTTGAGAACCCGGCAAGAAATTGCGATACAACGGTTTACGGAACTCCCTCGCAACTATTGCTTATTTGGACAACCGGCATTGATGAATTCACGAATAAAAACGGGTGGCAGGTAACACAAAATTATCCCAATCCGTTTTTCAAAACGACAACGTTTACCGTCAGTTTATCCGGTGAAACTGACATAAAGCTGTCTCTTGCCAATGTGTACGGGACGCAACTGGCCGTTTGGCAAAGAAAATTGCAGCAAGGCGCTCACACTTTTGCGGTTGAAACTGCAACAGAAGGCATTTACTTCTTAACAGTGAGTAACGGAAAGACGACAAAAACACTGAAATTGAACTCTATGGCCACCTCCGGACGGAACAGTTTCCGAATCCGTTATACCGGCAACAGGAACATACCGGAAGATTTCAAGGCAGGCGCACAGGGCCGGGGGTTTACTTTCTTACCCGGGGATGAATTAGAATTTACTCCGTACGCAAACGGATATGAAAGTGATACTTACTCGGCAACTCCTGCCACAGATTATACGGCTTACTTTGTGCTCAAACCGAACAGGTTGGATTTTGAAGCAGATACCTGTTCCGGTTATGCTCCTTTTCTGGTACATTTTTACCCGTCTTCCAATTTGCCCGGGATCGTACAATGGTACTGGGATTTCGGGGATGGCGAAACGAGTGGTGTGCGGGCACCTGAACATGTTTATCAAACGCAGGACACTACCTATTCCGTTTCTCTGACTGTAACAACTGACTATAATGAAACCATCACAGTGGAAAAAACAGATTTTATAAAGGTACTACACGATTTGGCTTCCGTCAATTTCACGGCTGATCATTTGTTTGGAATTGCCCCGCTCACCGTTCAATTTACCGGTTACACAAATGTTGATCCCGTAGTGCACTGGATTTGGGATTTTGGTGACGGTGAAACAGCACAGGATATTCAAAACCCAATACATACATATGAGGAAGGCATGTATTCGGTTTATTTGGAAGTGTGGGGTGAAGAAGGAATCGTTTGGGAAAGGAAAATCCATTATATACAGGTTTATCCCGATGCTTTGTGTCCTTCAACGGTCACGGATGCAGATGGAAATGTTTACGGGGTTACGCAAATCGGGGAACAATGCTGGATGACGGAAAATCTAAACGTAGGTACTATGATTTTAAAAGGGGACGGCTCGTATAGTTACCAAACTGACAATAATGTGACCGAGAAATATTGTTATGATAATGATATTGAATATTGTGGTGAGTATGGCGGTTTATATCAATGGGATGAGGCAATGCAATATTCACTTGAAGACGGGGTGCGTGGGTTATGCCCTTACGGATGGCATATCCCTACAGACGAAGAATGGAAAGTTTTGGAAGAATTTGTTGATGGATACCACGGTTGGGATAACACCGGCTGGCGTGGACGTGTCGTGGCATTCTTATTAAAAGTTGAGGGAGATCCCTGGTATGGGGAGGGAGAGGGTTATTATGGATTTGCAATGCTTCCCGGAGGGGTTGGTTCTGCCGGTTTTCCCGGATTTTTCTATGGAGCAGAACCTGATTATTATGGTACAGCTTTGGCAGCGTTCTGGACATCAACAAAAGAGTTGCAACAAGTTGCCTGGATGCGCTTATTTACAAATTGGTGGGGAGAAGGCAATAATAAAAAATCTTATCGGAGTTCGGAAGATAGAAGGAACAATGCTTTTGCTGTGCGTTGTATCAAAGACAGTGACAAATAATACCGATTACAAATCAAACATTTGAGTTAATTAGTCGAAAAATCAGCAAATAAATATCTTTCCAATTACCCATCCCCTCCGTTGGAGGGGTGTAGGCCTGCCCGCCGTAGCCACTTTGGCGGGCGGAGGTGGATTATTAAAAAATCCAATCATTTTTGAATTTTTCTTTTGTCAAAGCATTTAAATTTAATAAGATATATCCCGAACTCACGTTATTTTAGAATGGTTAGTGCTGCGGCATATATGAAAATGGTTCAATCGAATTTATGTGATTGGACTATATTGAATGTGCATGCGGTATAAATCCTTTTAAAAACTTATCCTATTTTTGCCGCCGCAATGTCATCAGGAAAAATCAAATCTCTTCTTTCGGGCTTAACGTTCGTGTTTTTGATGTTAACGGCTTCTTCCGCTTTCAGTCAGATCAACTACGAACATTTCCTGTTTGCCGGGCAACGTGACCTGCACGAAGAGAAATACCTTGATGCCATCAACAAATTCAATGTGGCTATCACCGCCAAAAAAGACGGTTTTGAGGCCTATTTTCTGCGTGGCATTGCCAAATTCAGCCTGGGCGATTACCAGGGCGCTATCAACGATTTCAGTAAAACCATTTCCATACATCCGTTATACGTCAGGGCTTATCTTTACAGGGGTATTGCGTACAACAGGGTTAATGATTACGCCCATGCACTTAACGACTTCAACAAAGCCCTGGAGATAGATCCTTTTAATCCCGATGTTTTCCAGGCCCGCGGCGACACAAAGATGGACATCAAAAATTATAAGGGTGCGGTTGATGATTATTCCTCCGTCATCCGGCTGAAAGATGATATTCCTTCCGCCTGGCTGAACAGAGGGATCGCCTATTATTTTTCAGGCAATAAAGAACAGGCGATAAAAGATATCAACAAAGCCATCTATCTTGATTATTTTAATGATGAGGCCTGGACCAAACGGGGCATGATCAGGTACGAAATGGACAGCTTGCCGCAGGCTCTCGAAGACTTCAATCACGCCATCTCGCTGAACGACAAAAATCCGTTTATCTATTTTCAGCGGGCGCTGACTTACCTGAAACTGGGCGACACCACCGCCACACTCAACGATTACAAAAAAGTGCTGACTCTTGACCCGGAGAACGCACTGACCTATTACAACCGGGCGCTGATCTATTCGATGCAGGAGAAATATGACAGCGCACTTGCGGATTATTCCAAAGTGATCAGCATCAATCCTTATAATGTTTACACTTATTTCAACAGGGGTGTGCTTTATACCCAAATGAAAAAATACAAAAATGCGGAAGAGGATTTTTCAAAAGCCATCGAGATATTTCCCGATTACGCCAGCGCTTACGTCAATCGTTCTTATGTGAGGCAACAGCTTCATGATAAAAAGGGAGCGATGAAAGACCATGACATGGCCATGAATATCATTGCCATGGCAAATACCGACGAGGGTAAATATGAAGCCATTTACAAGCGCTATGCCGACTCGGCTTATTTTAAACGCATCATCGAGTTTGAAGCCGATTTTGTTGCCGGTGATATGAAAAAAGGCAGGGTGCAGTTTCAAAGGGTGCCCATCCGGCCCAAGCCGAACTTTTTCCTTGTGTATGCATTTAGCCTGCCGGATTCGGTTTCGGAGAAATATAAAAACTTTGAATATTACGACGATGGCATTTCACAATTCAACGCAACCAACAAACTGGGTATCCGCTTTGTATTTACAACCCTGAAATGGCCGGTAAAAAAGGATATGGCTTTTGAAGAATTAAAAAAGATCAATACCACGCTGATGAATGCAGGCGACACAGCCGGCGCATGGTTCATGACCGGGGTGGTCAACAGCATGTTTGAAAAATACAGCGAAGCCATCAATAATTATGATCAAGCCATCGCAAAAGATGCCACAATATCGTATGCTTATCTGAACCGGGGCACTTCAAGGTTTGAGCTGGATGAATCCGTTTATGCCCAGGAACAATATTCTGATGCCATCACCATCAGCAGAAGCTCATTTGGGAAAAACAGCCAACAGAAAGTCAAACCGCCGACCCATGATAAAGTTTTGCAGGATTATAATATGGCCCTTGCCCTGAACCCCAACCTTCCCTTCGTTTATTATAACCGGGCCAACGTTAAAATTGTGCTGAAAAAATACCAGCGTGCCATTGACGACTATTCCATGGCCATCAGGCAGGAACCCAAAATGGCCGAAGCCTATTACAATCGTGCGCTAACACTCCTTTTCCTGAAAGAAGAAAAACTGGCCTGCAAAGATTTGAGTAAAGCGGGCGAACTGGGTATCACCGAGGCATACAATGTGATCAAAAGGTATTGTCACTAACGGGTTGCGGGGATAAAACACCTTCCAGAGTGCGAAGCTCCTGGAAGAGTGTTTTTTGTTACAGGTTGTTGCGGGTTGCGGGGGACATTCATTACAAATGCCGGGGATAAAGCTTTCAGGTTAAAACCCGGATGAGGGAAAGGTGATTAGTGAATGTGACAACAATTAACTGAAACCGAAAATAAAATATATCGTTTAGCTCCGAGCGATGCCGGGGTATCGGCAGACCGTAGGAGTCCCCGTCAACTATTGGTAAAATGATTGCTTCTTAAAAAAGCGATTAGTGATTTGCGGTTAGTGAAGGCGGGAGGCCCTTTTGCAATCGCCTGATTTCCCGATTCAACCAATTAACCGATTCAACCAATTAACCGATTCAACCAATTAACCGATTCAACCAATTAACCGATTCAACCAACTCCCCAACTCCCATCAACCATTAATAATAATTTTCCATCCCGAAATCCTGCATGTGCATGAAGAATCCCGTTGACAGGCCGACGATGACGAAGACAACGCTGATGATGATGCCGATCAATGCCAATACGCCATAGATAGTGAAAAAAGTAGCGAGGCTGGTTTGTGCCCTGATCATCATCTCTTTGTTGCCGGTAACATGGGCATGGTCGATGCGGGACGCCACCTGCATCAGCAAAACCCCCAGCCAGATGGGCAGCCAGGCAATGATGATCCCCACCAGAGTTAGGGCAAGGATCACACCGTAAATGATCATCAGAATGCCGATGAGCTTGATCCATCCTTTACTGTTTAATAAAGGCAAAGTTAATTCGGTAATGAGACTGGACTCAATGTTCTGTTTCTGGTCTTGAATATCATTTTCCATAATGTGGGTTTTTAGTAAATGACTGTAAAAATTTGTTCTGCTAAAGTTCTGAAAAATTCTGCTATGCCGGTAAAAAAAATAGCCAAAATGTAAAATTAACCCTTTTCAGGTAAAATGTTTTTTCCATCCCGAATATATTCTAACATTCGACGGTGAACAAATTTTTCTCCACCGGTTATCATTACCCTGCGTTTTTAATATAGTTTTGCTAATCCAATTCGTGCACTGACAGAGGAGAAAATCAAGCATCATGATCAGGAAAATTTTATTGAATAAATATTTTTACACGGGTATGGCCTTTCTGGTCTGGATGACGTTTTTCGATCAGGATAATTTCATCGGGCAATACCATCTGAGCCGTACCCTGAACGATCTGCGGAGCAAAAAAGAATATTACCTTCAGGAAATTGCCAAAAACGAAAAAAAGATCAAACTCCTTGAAACCGACAGCGCTTACCTTGAAAAATTTGCCCGCGAAAAGTATTACATGAAAAAAGACAACGAAGAAGTCTTTGTCATCATACCCGGAGAAGAATAAATAATTTCTTTTTTCTACCTTTAACCCGTTTCAAGATCAGGCATGAAAAAACTTGTTTTACTGATATTGCTTCTGTCAGCCAACGGCTTTTCAAACCTGTATGCCCAAAACCGGATCGTTGTCAATGACAATTGCAGGCAGGCATACGGGGAGATTCTTGCGCTTCGCTTCGGGGATGCCGTCCGGTTGATTGAAAAAGAAAAGGCAGAAAATCCCGAAAACCTTTACGTACCATATCTTGAAAATTATATTGACTTCCTGAAAGTTTTCATCAGCGAAGATGAAGAGCTTTTCGACAGCATCAACGACATCTCCGATGAAAGGTATGACCTGTTGGAGGAGCTTGATAAGGACAATCCCTACAGAAAATATTTTCTCGGTAACATGAACCTTCAGTCGGCTGTCATGCGGATGAAATTTCACGATTATTTTTATGCTGCGCTTGACATCAACCGGGCATATCGTTTGCTCACCAACAATAAAAAAGCTTTTCCCGGTTTTATTCCCAATGACATCACGCTTGGTGTGCTGCATATCATGATCGGGATGGTTCCCGACAACTATCACTGGGTACTCCGCCTGATCAATATGAAAGGCAGCGTGAAGCAGGGCCGCCGGGAGCTCATAAACGCACTCACTACTTCAGACACCAATCCTGCTTATTCCTATTTAAAAAACGAAATCCTGTTTTTCATGGGTTTTGTCGAACTTAATGTCGAGCCCGGCAGGCAGCAATTGGACACACTTTATTATCAGATAGCACAAGCCGACAGCAACAACCTGCTTCTCTCCTATTTACAGGTGAATATCCTGATGAAGACAGGCAGGAATGATGAAGCGATCCGGGTTTTTAAAAGAGTAAACCGCATGACCGGTCATTACCCGTTTTATTACCTGGATTATCTTCAGGGAGAATGTCATCTTCGTAAGCTGAAAACCCGGGAGGCTGAACCGTATTATGATATCTTCCTGGAAAATTTTAAAGGAAAGAATTACATAAAAGATGCCTGGCGGAAAAAGGCCTGGATCGCACTGTTGAATGGTCAGATTTCCGATTACAGGTATTTTATGGATAAGGTAACCGAACAAGGAAACGACGACACCGGTCAGGACCGTGATGCGGAAAGGGAAGCTGAAGAGAACCAGATTCCCGAGGTTGATCTCATCAAAGCCCGCCTGCTTTTTGACGGCGGGTATTACCTCCGGGCCGACAGCGTCTTGTCTTTGATGAATGATACCGTGTTGAGTGAGGAGGAAAAAGTGGAAAAAGTTTACCGCAAAGCACGCATTGCCGATGAAACAGGCGATGAAGACATTGCAGAATATTATTACCGTCAGACCATTGAAGAAGGCAAGCGCCTCACCCGCTATTTTGCCGGAAACTCGGCATTGAAACTGGGGGAGATGTATGAAACGAAAGGCGATACCCTGAAAGCCCTGGACTATTACAACCTGTGTCTGAAACTGGATTTTGATGAATATGAAGCAGGCATCCACAGCAAGGCAAAAGCAGGAGTGAAAAGGCTGGGTGATTGAGTTTGGCCCCTTCTTCACAAGAGCTGCCTAAAAAAGCAGTTAACCGCAATGCACGAAAAGTTTTTTCGCAAAGGGCGCATTTTAAAATACAATTGGTATAATTTATTCAAAAGTCACCTGAATATTCCTGCTCACATATTTCTCATTTCCACCCTTGAAATCAACTTTCACCCGGATGATATTTCTCTGTTGACCCGTCACTTCTCCTCCGTCAATGCTGAAATTATTTTCATTCACATAAAGATTGACGAACTCAATTGAATTTACCGGGGCCTCGAGGGTTACAACATATTTCCCGTCTTTCATTCCCGAAGAGATGATGCGTAAACCGGGCGCCTTGTCACCCGGAACAGGATATTGAACAATGGGCAAAACAGCTACGCCTCCTTCATACAGGAACTCCAGTGTTGCATCCTTTTTCAGGATAAAATTGCAATGAATGATGGATGCATCATTTGTCTGATCAACGCCAGCCTCCTGTTCCCGGCTGTCCAGCAATACCCTGGATATTTTTGTTTTCGCAGGCAGGACAGGACTGAAATCCACCTGTACAGGATTTTCTTCCACAGTTTCAAAACGGTAAACCAACTTTCCGGGGATTCGTTTCATTGTCAGCTTAATTTTCTGTTTACCCAGCGGGATATTTTCGGCTTCAAACCAATCCCAGTCAGCGGGTAAGGCAGGTGACAAAGACAGCTTATTGTTGAGCGCATCCGGTTCATAACCGAGCATCCCTTCCAGCAGGGGCTGCAAAGCCATGGTCTCCGACCAGCACTGGTGGCTGCACACACCTGACGACAGATAGCTTTCTCCGTTCAGCACCTCCTCGATAAACCCTTTCTGCCATACTTTATAAACCAGGACGTTATTCATCGTATGGCTGTAGCCCTGCATCGGCCTCCTGTTTCTGTATTCGGCCAGTGCTGTCCAGCCGGTGTACAGCGGCCAGACACTTCCCGTATGATAACCCCTCGGATTGAAATGTTGATTGCGTTCTTCCACCATGCGTACGCCCCAGTTGGTGGTAAACTGATTGGTCGCCATTTGCTCCAAAACCGCGGAAGCATGTTCCCTGTCAATCTGCCCGAAATAAAGCGGCACAGCCGGCATGATGGTTTTCTCATGGATATAGCTGCCATCGGTCTTTACACTGTGGTTCAGATAGTTATTTTCTTTGTCCCAGAAATTATCGTTGATGATACGGGTTACGAGATGACTTTCATTCCGGTATTTCTCCGTTTCACCGTCATTACCCAGCGCTTCGGCCATATATGCTGCCTGATCAAGCGCTTCCGCCCAGCAGGAAGCCAGGTACAGGGTCGTTTTACCGCCGAAAAGGAAACCACCTTCCACCCATCCGTGACCTACATTGGGATTTTCAATCAGGTGATCGCCGTCGGTATCGGTGGAATAGCAAAAATCAATGGCCTGCCGGATGGATTTCCAGTTTTCCTTAATAAATTTTTTATCGCCGGAGGCGCGTAGATATTTCCCGGCCAGAATGATAAACAACGGTGTGGCATCGGCAGCATCGTAATGCACCGCTCCCGAGGTGGTCAGCTCGTGATAGACTTTCCCTTCCGGGTTCTGAAAATAAATGTACATCTTCAGGATGTCCTTCACCTTTTCAAAATCGCCATAATCGTTCACGGCCATGCCACTCCATTGACCGTCACGACCGAAGTACCAGGCATATCCGGGCCTGCCGCTGATCTTCTGCCCGCCGTCCCAGCCCTTCGCCGTGGTGGCATAACCGGCCACCAGCGACCTGCCCAGGCCGGGCGTATGGACAAAGAAACGGTCGGTTCCGATCAAAGCCCATCGGTAACCCTCATTCAACTCCCTGTCGGGCGTGTTAATGACCAGCTTGCCATTCAGCAGCCCGGCATAATATTCATTGGCAGACAAGTAAATATCAAAAGGATTTTTCATTGCCTTGTGGTAATAATCCAGCGTTTTTTTCATCCCTTCGTCCGAAGCAGCAATCAGCACATCTATTGAGCCGTTTTGGTTGATCTCTGCGTTCATGAGGGCAGCCGTCTGTAAAAGTTCTGTTGGTTTTGTCTCGATTCCGGAAGGGCTGGCATGCAACGTTTTGTATTGTCCGATCAGGTGAATTCCCGGTTTTGCATTTGTCCCGACAAACGTGACGAACCTGCCGCTTTCGTCTTTGATGACAAACGACCGGATGTTATCATCCCAGGCATAAAACAGGTTGCCGAGTACTTTCGAGGAATAAGGCCACATCATCCGGAGGTTGCTTTTGAACCGGATGTAAAGTTTCAGCTTTTTATCACCCGAAAAATCATAATGCACCACAGTCACAGGCTTGTCCATGGATACGGAAATGGTTTCTTTGATTGTTGTGCCGTTTATATGGTAATTTCTCAAAATCTTATCCGGTGTAATCGTAATGAGGGGCGTCAATGCCGAAAACCAGTTCACTTTATCTTCGCCCTCAAACTGTATCCCCGTTTCATAATCACGCAAAGCCATGAAAGGATGCGCCCAGATTTCTTCAATACCTGCATTTTCTTTACCCATCACCAGCATGCGTTGTCCGGCCAGATCCCAGGGGTTCTTTGTGGCCGGTTCTTCAGAAAATGAAATAATTGAAGGTAAATCTTTCCATTTCTCCGGTTGTTTTGGAGACAACTGTTCAAAACTACTTTCAAAAGGCTTTACATTATCCTCATTGTATTTCCAGTAATTCAATCCTTTTTCCGGAAGGGTTTTCAAATAGTCGAACAGATTGTTGGTGAAAATATCAAACTCCTTGCGATTGCGGTTTTTGATGGAAAAAAGCATATAAGATCCGATGGCCAGCACATCTCCTTTTCCGGTACGGTATTCAAGAACCAGTTTGCTGGTCTCCTTAAAAGTGATGTAGCTCCAGTCAATGCCCACCACTTTGGCATTCAGCGTGTCATGTTCGCCAAAATACCCGGTCTGGCGAATGACGGTGTCATTTTCCGGATTGAAGATGACGGCCCCGCCAAACAGCCCGTTGAACACGGGATGACTTAAAAAAGCATGAAACCCCAGCTTTTTCCCGTAACCATAATCTTTCACTTCAACTTTCCGGATTTCCGGCGGTTTTCGTTCCAGTTCCAGGTCAGCAATGTATCGCACGGCATCCTGGGTGAGCAACAATCTTCCTCCCTTCTCCACATAATTTTTCAATGCCTGCACAGTTTTCTCATT
>JAOZOO010000037.1:20235-21685 GCA_029933225.1 Bacteroidales bacterium
TTCCCCGGGTTTCAGTACTGTGGAAGGAAATCCGGGCTGGTTGGGTGAATCGGGGAAATGCTGGGCTTCGAGACAAAAAGCCGTTCTGTACTGATAAGCCACTCCGTTTTTCCCCACATCACTGCCGTCGAGAAAATTACCGGAGTAAAACTGTAAACCGGGTTCGGTGGTGTAAACCTGCATGACCCTACCCGTCACGGGCTCATACACTTCCGCTGCAAGTGTCAGCGAATCTCCTTTTTTATTCAAAACCCAATTGTGATCGTATCCTCCGGCATAACGCAATTGTTTAAAGTTCCGGTTAATCCTTTTGCTGATTGTCTCCGGTTGGGTAAAGTCCAGTGGCGTTCCTTTGACAGGTGCAATCTCGCCCGTCGGAATAAATTCCGCATTGATTGGTGTGTAATGATCCGCATTGATTCTCATCACATGATCTGTAATGGATGTCCTGCCACCGTCTTTCAGATTGAAAAATGAGTGATGGGTGAGGTTGATCACAGTGATTTTATCGGTTGTCGCCCGGTAATCTATCCGGAGTTCGTTTTTGTCGTTCAGACTATAATTGACAAACACCGTCATCTTTCCCGGGAAACCTTCTTCACCGTCTTTGCTGATGTATTTCAGTTTTAAGTAATGGTCGTTCCCTTCATTTTTGTAATCCGTCACTTCCCAGACCACGCTGTGAAATCCGTGAGGTCCGCCGTGCAGGCAATTATTTCCATTGTTTTTGGGGAGGTGGTATTCTTTGCCATACAGTGAAAACTTTGCACTGGCGATCCGGTTGGCATACCTGCCGATGATGGCCCCGTAATAGGGATTGCCTTTGATATATTCTTCAGGAGTGTCGTAACCAAGCACCACATCACCGATGTTTCCGTTCCGGCCGGTAACCTCAAGTGACATAACCTTTGCTCCGTAATTGGTGATCTTTACGGTCATGCCCTTTTGATTTGACAAAACGTATATTTTGAGTTTCGATTTATCAGTGCCATGCCCCTGATTTCCGCATGAGATGGAAAGATAAACCAGAACAATTGTCAGTAATATTATTTTGAAATAGGGTCGTTTCATTTTTTGCCATTTAATTTATTTACTGTTGTTGGTATTTACATTAAACCGTTGTTGGCGTCCCCACCAACAACACTTTACCCACTTTTCCAGGCAGTTGGTGGGGACACCAACTGCGGTTTTCGGTTATATTGTTTCCCCGTTGTTGGCATTCTCATTTATCCCGTTGTTGGTGTCCCCACCAACAACACTTTACCCACTTTTCCAGGCAGTTTGTGAGGACACCAACTGCGGTTTTCGGTTATATTGTTTCCCCGTTGTTGATGTTCTCACCTAAACCGTTGTTGGTGTCCCCACCAACAACATTTTACCCACTTTTCCAAGACAGTTGGTGGGGACACCAACTGTGGTTGTTTAGCTTACCCGTTGTTGGTGTCCCCAC
>JAOZOO010000037.1:21785-25959 GCA_029933225.1 Bacteroidales bacterium
TTTATCACGTTTCCAGGCTGTTGGTGAGGACACCAACAGCGGACATCAGGTTTTTATTCCACCTTCCATTCCAATATCCCACCCGAAAAACCTTTCTGCAATTTGATCTCCATTCGTAAAGCATCCGTTTTCACCGGGGATATTTCCAGCGTATTGAATTTGTCTTTTTCAACGGGATAATCGCCGTGTTTGAAAACCTCCTTCCACTCACCGTCTCCCCGGTACAACAGCCGCCATGTTTCCGGCACCCGGCAGCCACCGTCAGGCCCGTCATCAAACCAGTAAACATGCACAAAACTTACAAGGGTTGGTTGTTTGAAATCATACTGCACCCACTCCGTTGTTCCTTTGTGGCTCCAGAACGTCATCCGCGGGATATCCTCATCATTCGAACTTTTCGGGATAACCTGATCATTGACGGCAGTCAGCACATCGTGGAAATAAGAAGCGGACACTTTGCTCTCCGAAGCAATCGTTGATGGTGGAACGGGACTGGCAGCACTTTCCTCGTACGGTAACCATACAGCCATCTCTCCTGCTCCCCGGTGCGCCCAGGCATAATAAGGAATGGCCGTGAACAATTGCTTCTTTTTTACAATTTCATCTTTGCTGTTTTCAGACAGAGCCAGCGCTTCACCTTTTATGACATCCACTCCTCCAACAAGGTCTTTTTTGTATTCCACCATAAAACGGCTGTTTGTATCCATCAGCAGGTTCCTTGCTTTCCCGTGGTTATCCACCCATTCGGCACAATAAACCAGCGGCCCCCTTTCAATGGCAAACTTGCCGCGATCGGCTTCCACTTTCGGATTGGCCAGCACTTTTCGCACCCGCATGGGAAATTCCAGTTCAATAACATCCTCTTTTTTCCATTTCCTGTCAAGGTTGATGTAACCGTCCTTCACATTATATTCAGCAGGTTTTCCGTTGATCGTCAGAACAAAATTATCTTTTTTCTTATCCACATAACTGTAAAGATCTCCCGGCAGCGGATTGGACAACCAGCCGGGAATTCTCACGGATACCGTGAATTTTTTCTCTTTTTCAGGATTGATCTCAATACTCACTTTCCCGTCAAAGGGATAAGCTGTTTTCTGAATGACATTAACTTTTCCAAAGTCCATATCAATTTCAGCTCTGTTGCCCACAAAAAGGTTTACATACAGCCGGTCTTTTCTGGTGGCATACACATATCCCGGTATGGAGGGCATGAAACGCACGACATTGGTGGGACAGCACGAGCAGTTGAACCAGGGTTGCCGCTGATGGCTGCCGTCTGATTCCAGCGGGTTGGGATAGAAAAACTCATCGCCGTGGACGGACACCCCGGAAAGGAAACCGTTGTACAATGTTTTTTCCAGCACATCAATGTATTTTGATTCACCATTCAGCAGAAACATTCGCTGGTTCCAAAGCATATTGGCTACGGCGGCACAGGTCTCGCAATACGCCGTCAGGTTGGGCAGGTCATAATCTTCCCCGAAACCTTCCACGGCAGGCACCGAACCGATACCGCCCGTGATGTAAGTTTTTTTGTAAACCACATTTTTCCATAACCGTTCCACCGCTTTTTTATAAATCGTGTCACCCGTTAGTGCGGCAATGTCGGCCATGGCCGAATACATGTAGCCGGCTCTGACCGCATGTCCCACGGCTTCGGTTTGTTGGGTTACCGGTTTGTGATCCTGGGTATAGGTTTTGTTACTGCCGTCAGGGCCGTAAACGTACAGTGTGTGTCCCCGGGCATTTCCCCGCTGGTCAAGGAAATATTTGGCCATCTTCAGATAACGTTCATCACCTGTCACACGGTAAAGTTTGACCAGTCCAATCTCAATTTCCTGATGTCCCGGCACACCGTGTAACTGGTCTTTGCCCGGCCCGAAGGTTTTGCAAACCAAATCAGCGCTTTTGATGGCCACATCCAGCAGCGTTTTTTTGCCGGTGGCCTCGTAATAAGCCACGGCAGCTTCGTACATGTGGCCGATATTATAGAGTTCATGGCTGTCTTTCAGTTGAGACCAGCGTTCCTTTCCGGTATAAGGCGGCAGTGTGTCGGGATTGATTGTCCGGCAGGTGTAGAGGTAGCCATCATCTTCCTGGGCTGCAGTGATCAGATTAATGAGCGAATCGAGGTAATGTTCCAATGCCGAATCAGGATAAACGGCAAGGGAATAAGCCGCTCCCTCAATGATTTTGTACACATCCGAGTCATTGTACCGGATACCGACAAACGACCCTTTCTCCAGTCCGCCTGCCCGTGCAAAGTTGGATATTCTTCCGGTGACTTCACTTTTTTTAAAGTCATAAGGAATGGTCACCAGACGGTTTGTATCCAGGCGGGGCTTCCAGAAATCATCGGTAAAATGCACCGCAGTAAACGGCACCGGCCGGATGGGATAATCTTTTTTTACCGGCTTATCCTGGCCTGTTGCGCTGAAAACCATCATGATAAGAATAACAATAAATGTTTTAGTCATTTGTTTACCTTTTATACCCCACCTTTTTATCAATTGCATGAGAAAAACCGGGAGAATACTTTTTAAAACCTGAACCCCAGTGCAAGCCCGAAATTCATGCCGTACATCAATCCCTTCATATCCACCGTTGCACCATACTGGTCAACATAGACCGTTTTGTTGGCATTGGGAAAAAAATCATTTTCCAGGAAATCCCTTAAATCATCCTGATCTTCCTGTGACAGTGGAACATTGGTGGCGCCGGCCATACTGGATTTTTCATATCCGATGAGCGGGCCGAAAAACCACCAGTCCAGTGTAAAATGTTTTCCGAGAAACCATTGCACACCCAGCAACACCCCTCCGTAATGGGCATTCAGCGAGCCGGAAAAATTGATTGCACTGTCGGGCGCAGGGTAGTTATTGTAAATGTAATTCATATCGTTCAGTTTGAAATACGAATAACGATAAGATACGCCAACATAGAAACCTCTTCCGTAACCTTTTTTACCCGGATAAAACCGCACCTCCGGCGAAATACTGTAATTAGACATTTTTATACTTTTTATGGCATCCTCCGTAGCCGGGTCCGTACTGCCCGACATATTGTAAACGAGACCGGAATAAGGCAGGGATGAATTCGGCATGTACCTCGCTGTCAGGGTAACCGAAACCAATTGATTGATCACCCGTTCGTATTGAAAACTGATGTTCTTGAAAAAAGGTGACAACAGGTTCACTTTGATGATGTTCATTTTTGTCTTTGACTTATCTGCTGTCTGTGGAACCATGGTGGATGTCCCGGTAACACTATCCTGCGCATTCAGGCCGGTCAGACAAACCGAAAAAAACAATGCCAGAATGATAGGGAGAATGATCTTCATAAATTTCATAATCCAGCTTTTTTTCTTTCAAATATAAACAAATGCTCTAAATTTGAAACGACTAAAGATAAAAAACAAACACATATCGGTTCTGCGCTGCGTTCGTGGCGCCGCTGCGTGAGATACTCTTTGAAATGCCAAAAGACAAAAAACAGGATGAAACCCTGATCATTCACTATTTCCGGGAAAGATACTCCGCCTTCCCAAAAGGAAAACTCATCAAATCCGAGTCGCCCGATTTCATCCTGAAAACCAGCCGCCACCATACCATCGGCATCGAAATTACCCAAATCATCCCGCCTGCCGGGGGCTTCTCCTCATCCGTCCGCCTATATGAAGAAGTTGAAAAAATTATCCGGAAGAAAGATAAAAAACTCCCGCTTTACCGTAAAAATCATTTCAATGAAATCTGGCTGCTCATCACCTGCGATGACCTGAATCTGCCCGGTGACATTCAGCTTGATGAAATCTTATCCGGCCCCGGCCTGAACAACGGTTTTGAAAAGGTGTTTTTGATGGATTTGTTTGAGGGGGTGGTGAAAGTATTGAGATAAAATAAAAATATCCAAAAACACATTGATTATGAGATATTTACTGTGTCTTGGTAGCAGGATTAACTGCGTTGATCCTGAAGTGGGGGGATACAAAAGAAAAGCCTTTTTCGCTTCGCTCAAATTGTTCTTTTTTGTTTTTGCTTATGATTGCAGGCAATCAACGCTAAAAATAAAAAAGCCCTGCACTCCGTGCAAGGCTTTTCTTTTGTCGGGGTAGCAGGATTCGAACCTGCGACCTCCTGCTCCCAAAGCAGGCGCGCTAACCGGACTACGCTATACC
>JAOZOO010000137.1:0-2203 GCA_029933225.1 Bacteroidales bacterium
CTCCACAGTTTTCAGTTCCCCGGTTTCCAGAATAACTTTCAGATGTTTTTGCCCGCAGGCCTCTTTGATCAGCCGCACCTCATCCGAAATAAAATCGTCATCCCCTTCAATCAGCCGCCCCCTCGAAATAACCATATCAACCTCATCAGCTCCGTGGTCAACAACATAATTCACCTCCTCAATCCGCACATTTAAAGGGGACTGCCCGCTGGGAAAAGCACCGGCTACACAGGCTGTTTTTACATCACTGCACTTCAGCGCATGATGAACCGTAGAAGCAAAAACAGGATAAACGCAGATAGCCGCCACATTGGATATCCCTTTATCACCATCGAAGTAGGACAATCCCTGTTGGCACAATGCTTTCACTTTCTTATGTGTATCATCACCGCTCAAAGTGGTCAGGTCAATCATGCCGAGTATTTGTTTCAAAACGGAAATCCGGTCTATGGCCGGCTTTTCCTTGTGAATGATCTGTTCCGCCCTGCGGGACAATGAATCCAAAGTCATATTGTAATCTGAAAAAGTTTCCATGGTGTAATGTTTTTACAAAAATAACGAAAAAAGCCCGGCACAAAGTACCAGGCTTTTGTAGCGGGGGCAGGATTCGAACCTACGACCTACGGGTTATGAGCCCGCCGAGCTACCACTGCTCCACCCCGCAATATATTTTAAGAACTTTTCTCTTTCTCTTTTTAACAAAATCTACGGGTTATGAGCCCACCGAGCTACTCCCGCACGTGCGGGACTTCACCCCGCAATATTAGAGGACTGCAAAGATATAAAATTTGTTTCTTTGCAGAACAAAATTTTAAAATTTTTTATGAGTCACAAAGCCGGCTTCGTTAACATCATCGGGTATCCGAATGTGGGAAAATCAACCCTGATGAATACCCTCGTGGGTGAAAAGTTATCCATCATCACCTCCAAAGCACAAACCACCCGCCACAGAATCATGGGAATTGTGAATGGCGAAGACTTTCAGATCGTCTATTCCGACACTCCGGGTATCGTCCGTAACCCTTCATACAAGATGCATGAGTTCATGAACAAGTATGTGGAAACGGCTTTGCTGGATGCAGACATTGTATTGCTGATGACCGAACCGGGTTTGAATTTTAGCGAAGAACAGGTGCTGGAAAAGATAACGGGATCGGGAGCCAAAACACTTGTCCTGATCAACAAAATAGACCTGTCGGACCAGCAAACCATCATGCAGGAAATTAAGCGATGGGAAGATACGATGCCCAACGCAGAAATTATTCCCATATCGGCCCTGAACGGTTTTAACGTATCCAAAGTGTTCGACACGATCATGGAAAACCTCCCGGAAAGCCCTCCCTATTTCCCTAAAGATGAGCTGACTGACCGTTCGCTTCGCTTTTTTGTTTCGGAAATCATTCGCGAGAAGATCTTTTTATATTACCAAAAAGAAGTCCCCTATTCGGTGGATGTGGCTGTGGAATCGTATCAGGAAGAACCGAACATTGACCGCATCCGGGCAATTATTTTTGTCAGCCGCGAATCACAAAAGGGCATTATACTCGGGCACCAGGGAAAAGCCATCAAAAGAGTTGGGACAGAGGCCAGGAAAGACATTGAAAAATTTGTCGGCAAGAAAGTTTTTCTCGAGCTTCACGTCAAAGTAAACAAAGACTGGCGGGATAACGAGAATATTTTGAAAAGATTCGGATACGATCATTAACTTTGTGGGGTGAGTTTGGAGTTTGGAGTTTAGAGTTCGGAGTATGGAGGTTAAAACAAAATAAAATTTTCTAAAAATGACTACGTTTAATAGTTTTGAAGAAATTGAAGCTTGGCAAAAATCCAGAATTCTGGCAGATTTGATTTTTAATGTTGTATCTCTACCTGTCTATGATAAAGATAAAAAACTCCGCTATCAGATGCTCGGCTCTTCAGGATCAGTAATGGATAATATTGCAGAAGGTCAGGGCAGAGGAGGAACCCAGGAATTCAAACAGTTTTTATGGATCGCAAAAGGTTCTTCTGCTGAATTACGTTCCCAGTTATACAGATCAATGGACAGAAAATTTATTGATTTGCCTACCTTCGATGATTTATTTGGAAAAGCAAACGAAATTAAAAAAATGATAAAGGGTTTAATCAATCATCTGGAAAAATCAGAATTAAAAGGAATTAAATACAAAAAACACTAACTCAAGACTCAAAACTCAAGACTCAA
>JAOZOO010000137.1:2303-5363 GCA_029933225.1 Bacteroidales bacterium
ACTCAAGACTCAAAACTCAAGACTCAAAACTCAAGACTCAAAACTCAAGACTCAAGACTCAAAACTCTAAACTTTAAACCGTAAACTTTAAACTCAATGAGCAATACACTCGCAATAGTAGGCCGTCCCAACGTAGGCAAATCCACGTTGTTCAACCGGTTGACAAAAACCAAAGAAGCCATCGTGGAATCTGTCAGCGGTGTGACGCGCGACCGGATTTACGGAAAAAGCGACTGGAACGGCATAGATTTCTCTGTGATCGACACAGGTGGATATGTCCAGGGTTCCGATGATGTTTTTGAAGAAGAAATACGCAAGCAGGTAATGTATGCTATTGACGAGGCCGACGCCATCATTTTTATGGTGGATGCCCGCGAAGGGATAACGCCACTGGACAAGGATGTTGCCGACCTGCTTCGAAAATCGAAGAAGAAAGTTTTTCTTGTGGCAAACAAAGTGGATACGCCCAAACAAACTGAATATATCGGCGAATTGTATGCACTGGGATTCAAAGAAGTTTACCCTGTCTCCTCGGTTAACGGAAGCGGAACGGGAGAGCTGCTGGACGATGTGGTCAAAATATTTTCACCCGTTTCAGAAGAGGAAGACACGGGTATTCCACGGATTGCCGTTGTCGGCCGCCCCAATGTAGGCAAGTCATCCCTGATCAATACTTTACTGGGCGATGAGAGAAATATTGTTACCCCGGTTCCGGGGACTACCCGCGACTCGGTCAACACGCGTTACCGTTCATTCGGGCACGATTTTATCCTTGTGGATACCGCCGGCCTCCGTAAAAAAGGTAAGGTTTATGAAAACATTGAATTCTATTCCACCTTGCGCACTATACGTACCATTGAGAAATCGGACGTTTGCCTGTTGATGATCGATGCACAAAGCGGCCTGGAGCGTCAGGATATCAGCATTTTCCATCTGGCGGAAAAAAACAAAAAAGGGATTGTGATCGTAGTGAACAAATGGGATCTGATTGACAAAGAAACCAACACACATCTGAAATTCGAAAAACAAATCCGTGAAAAGATCGCTCCGTTTACCGATGTGCCCATCGTATTTACTTCGGTAAAAGACAAACAACGCATTTTCAAAGCACTCGAGTTGGCAGCACAGGTTTATGAAAAAAGAAGCAAAAAGATACCTACTTCCAAACTGAATGATTACATGTTGCCCATCATTGAAAAAAACCCGCCGTCAATGGCTTCAAGGGGTAGATATATCAAGATTAAATACGTCATGCAACTAAAAACTTCTACTCCGCAATTTGTGTTTTTCTGTAACCTGCCGGATGACGTAAAAGACAATTACAAACGTTTTCTCGATAATAAGATCAGGGAGAAGTTCGACTTTACCGGCGTTCCCATTCAGTTATTTTTCCGTAAAAAGTAAATAGTGGCAACAGTCAGGATAGACAAATGGCTTTGGGCCGTCAGGGTATTCAAAACACGCAACCAGGCGGCGGATGCCTGCCGGGGCGGGAAGGTGAAAGTGGAAGGCCAAAAGGTGAAGCCCTCAAAAGAAGTGACCGAAGGCGACGTGGTGGAAGTTCAACTGGGCATTTTCAAAAAGAAACTCAAAATATTGAAAGCTGCAAAAAACCGGGTTTCCGCCAAACTGGTCCCCGATCTTGCCGAAGACCTCACACCTGCTGAAGAATATGAAAAAATGCAACTGCTCCGTCAACTGAATTATGAAAAACGTGACCGAGGCGCAGGCCGCCCGACAAAAAAGGAACGGAGGGAGATTGAAAGGTTGAAAGGAGAAGAATGAGAAAAAAGGTGCTGTCTAAAAAGTTCTCTGTGTCCCTTCGTGTCTACTTGGTGTGTCTTTGTGAAACAAACATAATAAGCTGTTACACAGAGGTTCACGGAGAAACCACAAAGAACCACAGAGATTTTATTAAATTATATTAGCTTAAAAATTGACTTTTTAGACAGAAACGAAACTGATATAGAAATAAATAAATGAAACCAATTAGTTACCCGGTACTTCAGGGCCTGGAATAACAAAATAATTAATGACAATGATTAAGAAAACAAGTATCATATTATTTTCGCTGCTCATGCTGATATTGGCCTTTACGGTCGATTCCTGCAAACAAAAACCCGTTCAGACTTTCGGCTTTGCCTTTTACAACGTGGAAAACCTGTTCGACACCATTGACGATCCGCATGTGCGGGATAATGAGTTTCTACCCGACAGCAAACTGGGATGGGACACAAAAAAATACGAGCACAAACTGGACAATATGGTCAAAGTCATGTCATCCATTAACTCAAGCGGTTTCCCTGCCCTTTTCGGGCTGTGTGAGGTGGAAAATATCAATGTGCTTCACGACCTGGTGAACCACAACGAGCTGAAAAAGGCCGGTTACAGCGTCATCCACAAAGACAGTCCTGACGAACGGGGAATTGATGTGGCATTGCTTTATCAGAAAGATGTTTATACTCCCGTGGTCACCCGTTTTATCCGTCTCACGTTCCCTTCCGATCCCAATAACGGCACAAGGGATATCCTTTATTCAAAAGGTGTGGTTTCCGGAAAAGATACGCTTCATCTGTTTATTAATCACTGGGTATCGCGCTGGGGCGGACAGGAAAAAACCGAGCCGTTCCGTAAGTTCACAGGCGATCTGCTGAAAAAGATCACCGATTCCATCCTGTCGGTCCGTCCCAAAGCCAATATCATCATTGCCGGCGACCTGAACGACAATCCAGACGATGTGAGCATCAGCCAGAATCTTAATGCAAAACCGGTTGAAAAACCATTGGAGAAGAAGACGTTGTACAACTTGGGATACAACGAATATAAAGCAGGTGAAGGATCGTTGTATTACCATGGGTGGGATATGTTTGACCAGATTATCGTTTCCACTTCCATGCTCACCGGAAAAAACAAAATAAAAGTGAATTCACCTGAACAGACCGTCATCAAACACGACTGGATGCTGTACCATCCCAAAAAAGGCCCTGCCCGCCCGAACCGAACGGCAACCAGCAAATATTACGGCGGTTACAGCGACCACCTGCCGGTTTATATCGGGAT
>JAOZOO010000137.1:5463-8104 GCA_029933225.1 Bacteroidales bacterium
AGGAACTTTCCGTTATCATCAAAGATCAGCCAGGTGCCGGTCTTTTGACCGTCTTTGAAAATACCTTTGAATTTTAAAGTACCGTTTTCATTGTAACCGATGATGGTGTCATTCAGCACGCCGTTGTCATAATTCACAAGATTTCTTATCTGTCCGTTGCGGTAGTAAATCTTCCACTCACCGCTTCGCTGGTTGTTTGTCAAAGGACCTTCTTTCAGTATATTCCCGTCTTCGTAATATTCTTTTTCATAAACAGCGACTTTCTGTCCGTCAATTTCTTCCATTTTCCTGACAACTTGCGGTGTACCGTTCACATAAGAATTGACAACCGCTTCGTTTCTCTTTAGTTTAACCTCTTTTGGTTTTTTCTGTCCGTTTTCATTGTTGTTATTACAAGCAGATAAAATTATCGCAGGTAATATCAACAATATTAAAATCCTTTTTATCATTTTCATCATTCCGTTTTTTAATTTCTGTTAAACAACAATCTTTCTCCTTTTATACTTTCATCAATGTTTCCTTCATTAAAAACAAGATGTCCGTTCACAAATGTCTTTTTCACTTTCGAGCTGAAGCTTACGCCTTCCATCGGTGACCATCCGCATTTATAAAGAACATTTTCCCTTTCCACATTCCACGGGGAATCAAGGTCAACCAACACCAGATCGGCAAAATAACCTTCCCGTATGAATCCACGGTTACGCACCCCAAACAGCAAAGCCGGGTTGTGGCACATCAGGGTAACAACCTCTTCCAGTGTCAGTCGTTCCTGATGATAAAACTCAAGCATGGCCGTCAGTGAATGCTGAACCATGGGGCCGCCCGACGGCGCTTTAAAATAAGGTCTTTCTTTTTCTTCCAAAGTATGAGGCGCATGGTCGGTAGCCACCACATCTATCCTGTCGTCCTTCAAAGCTTCCCACAACCCGTCACGGTCGGCAGAACTTTTGATGGCCGGGTTCCATTTGATGAAATTTCCTTTTCTTTCGTAATCTTCATCGGAAAACCAAAGGTGATGAACACATACCTCGGCTGTTATTTTTTTCTGCTCCGGGGGAAGAGTGTTGTCGAACAGATCCATCTCACGCGCCGTGGAAAGATGCAGAACATGCAGCCGGGTGTTGTGCTTTTTCGCAAGCCTGACGGCTTTCGAAGAAGAAAGGAAACATGCCTCTGCCGTCCGGATCATCGGATGAACCCTCGTGGGTGCATCTTCACCAAAGTTGTCGAAAACACGTGCATAATTGACTTTAATTGTTTTTTCGTCTTCGCAGTGTACCGCCACCAGTGTGGGTGCTCCGGCAAATATTCCCTCCAGCGTTTTGTCGTCATCCACCAGCATATTGCCTGTTGAAGAGCCCATAAATACTTTGATCCCGCATACCGTTTCAGGGTCTGTCTTCAGTATCTCCTCCAGGTTGTCATTGGATGCACCCATGTAGAATGAGTAATTGATCAGCGATTTTCCGGCTGCCATTTTATATTTTTCTTCCAACAGCTCCTGTGTCAGTACATTGGGAATGGTATTGGGCATATCCATGAAACTGGTAACGCCCCCTGCAACAGCTGCCCGTGTTTCGCTGTGAATGTCAGCTTTGTAAGTCAGGCCCGGGTCACGAAAATGCACCTGGTCATCGATTACACCCGGCAGAAGATACAAGCCTTCGGCATCGATTATTTGGTAATCATCACGATCGAAGGAAACGCTTTCACCTTCATAGACAACCGCTTTGATGTGTTTATTTTCGATATAAACATCACCTTTCAAAGTCTCTCCTTCATTGACGATAAATGCTCCTCTGATCAGTTTTTTGTCCATGGCAGGTAATGGTGTCAGATGGATTTTACGGGTTTGATCTTTCCAAACATTGAACGCATCCTGAGTTGCATCACGCCAAAAATAGCTTCGGTAAATATCCCTTTGTTCATTTTGGAGGTTCCTTCGGTACGGTCAGTGAAGATGATGGGCACTTCCACAACTTTAAATCCCAGCTTTACAGCGGTATATTTCATTTCGATCTGAAAAGCATAGCCGACAAACTTTATCGAGTCAAGATCAATGGTCTCGAGCACTTTTCTCGTCCAGCAGACAAAACCGGCGGTTGTGTCCATGATATCGAGTCCGGTAACAATTCTCACGTATTTGGAAGCGTAATAGGACATCAATACCCTGCCCATGGGCCAGTTGACTACATTTACTCCGGTGATGTACCGTGAACCCACAGCCACATCCGCGCCCTGGCTGGCACAGGCATCGTGCAGGCGTACCAGATCTTTCGGGTTGTGCGAAAAATCGGCATCCATTTCGCTGATGTATTCATATTCCTGCTCCAATGCCCATTTGAAACCGGCAATATAAGCAGTTCCCAACCCCTGTTTCCCTTCCCGTTCCAGCATGAACAGTCTTCCTTTGAACTCTTTCATCAGTTTACGGACGATATCCGCCGTACCATCCGGGCTGTTGTCTTCCACGATCAGGACATCAAACTCTTTTTCCAGATCAAAAACCACACGGATGATCTTTTCGATGTTTTCCTTTTCGTTGTAAGTTGGTATTATGACAAGACTATTGCTCACTCGATTTTAATTTGGACGCAAATTTATAAATAATGAACCGATTTTCAGGGATAAAAACGAAATT
>JAOZOO010000250.1 GCA_029933225.1 Bacteroidales bacterium
TTGAAAAATGATTAACACATTACGTTTTTGCTTTGTCATGAAATCTATACGGGCCACGGGGGGTCTTTTTACTCGAAATGACAGGGAAAAACTGCCGACTGAAGACTGATGACTAATTACCGTCTCTTTTTCGTATTTTTGAAAACAATTTGATTTTACCATGATGGACATATCCAATTTAAAACATACTACATCCGGAAATTTTTTCCTGATTGCCGGGCCGTGTGTTATCGAAGATCAAGAAATGGCTTTCCCTATTGCCGAGCACATCCTGGAATTGACTGACAAACTGGAGATTCCATTTATTTTCAAAGCGTCTTACAAAAAGGCAAACCGCTCGAAGCTTGAGTCGTTCACAGGCATCGGAGACGAGAAAGCCCTGAAGATACTCCGCAGGGTGTCCGAAACTTTCAATATACCCGTGATCACAGACATCCACTCAAAAAAAGAGGCAACGCTGGCGGCAGAATACGTGGACATCCTTCAGATACCTGCTTTTCTTTGCCGCCAGACGGAGTTGCTGATGGCTGCCGGTGAAACCGGAAAAGTCATCAACATCAAAAAAGGACAGTTCCTCTCCGGTGCATCCATGCGCTTTGCCGTGGAGAAAGTCAGGGCGACGGGAAATGAAAAGATCATGCTGACTGAAAGGGGCAACATGTTCGGGTATGACGACCTCGTGGTGGATTACCGGAATATCATCGAAATGCAGAAAAACGGCGTTCCGGTGGTTTTGGATATCACTCATTCCCTTCAGCAGCCAAACCAGGCATCGGGTGTGACCGGCGGGAATCCCGAAATGATCGAAACCATTGCCCGTGCAGGTATTGCCGTAGGTACGGACGGGATTTTCCTGGAGACTCACCCCCACCCCGAGCTGGCCAAATCCGATGGCGCCAACATGTTGCACCTTGACCTGCTGGAAGACTTACTTACGAAACTGGTAAAGATCAGAAAAGCTATTCTCTGACAAATTTGATCAGATTACCTGTCAGCGGATCGAAGCGCAGGCGGGTTTGTGTAACCGGAACCGTTGTGACCACACCCAACTGGTTGATCAGGAAATTCTTAATAAAATACATTTCGTCCTCATATTCAACTTCTACCGTAGCTTCATCCGGTATGCGATAATATATGCTACCGGGTTTTTCAAGTGGTGAGGGAGGCAATTTGCCCGTTACTTCATGCGGAACGATACGAATATTTACCGTGCTGCCATCGGGTAACTCCAGCAGGGTTTCGTTTACCTTTCCTTTTACGGGCGTATAATAAACCGTTTTGGAAACAACTGACCTTTTCTTTTTGCCGAGAAACAGTTCGAGATACCTGTTTTCCAGTTCCTGCAGTTTGCCGTCCATGTAGCTCATGCTCTCACCGTAATTTACTTCCTGGTAGCCCGACAGCAGGTTAAACCGTGCCTCACGGATGGCCGTGATCTGTTTTGCCGCCTCGTCGGCCCGGTCTTCGGGTGTTTTGTCAACCCAGGATGTTTTAAACAGGAACTGCTCGATATTGACCGTGTCAATGGTAATTCTCCGGATGACCGTATCGATTTTTTTCTTGCGGTGGTAATCGGCTTCATACGAAAAGCCCTGCTCCCCCTCCCCTACAATGAAGGTCTGGTCAACATTTGTGGCAACGGGCATGGGAAAACCTCCTTTCATTTCATCCACAGCTACGAGGGTACCGAAAGGGGTAAAATGAAAAGTCGGTGCAGGTTTTTCATCTTTAGCTTTTTCAGTGGTGTAGGAAATATAATAAAACTGGCCGGGATCGGCTTCTACTTCAGGGAATACATCCACATTCAGGATGTTGTATTCGTTGACCGTGGTTGAAATGTAATCGGATGTGCCGAGGTATTCTTTGGCGTAGTCGGCAAACGGTCCGCGTATCTTCTGAACTTCTTCATAAACGATACTGATCCGGAAAACCGTTTGTGGCAGGGCATAGAAAAAGCCGTTTCCGGACGTATTCACATTCCTGTCTTTCACTTTAGTCACAACAAACTGTCCGTAAGTATTTTGCCCTGCAAAGCAAATTATCAATACAATAAGGGTAATCGATCGTTTCAG
>JAOZOO010000251.1 GCA_029933225.1 Bacteroidales bacterium
CCGTCAATATATTTCGATTGATAAACCGATGCCGTGATCATGTAATAAAATCCTTTGTACAGAAATTGCTCCAATGTCAGGTCTATTCCGTAATTGGTGCCGGTGCCGGTATTTTCCAACTGTTGAGTAAAAAAGGTTTCGCTGGTATAGTTCAGCATCGAAAAAGTGCTGTCGGGAATGACGGGAACATCATAAAGTAACTGGTAATACGCTTCAATGTTCAGATGGGTCCGTTTCCAGAGGTTGACATCGTAGCCCGCCACAAAATGATGTGCTTTGGTGATTTTCAGTGATTCATTTAGCTTTTCGAAGATGTCGTCAACTGGTATTTCGGTCAGGTAAATCCGCAATGGCTCCACCCGGCTGTGTTTACCGTAAGCAAAATTCAGGGATTGTCCGGGGCGGAAATTCCAGTTCATACCCAGCCGCGGCTCTATGATGAATTCATCATTCATTGTCACATAAATCAAATGGAGGCCGGCATTGATATTGAGTTTCCGGTTTAAGAATATTTTTGATTCGGAATAAGCCTGAAACGAGAATGTTGAGCCTTTGCTGTCCACAAAAAAATCGGTTGTATCGTTTTCAGCCACGTTGGTATTGTTGGCTACATTGAAATTATACATTAGTTGATTCAGGATAATACCCGTTTTGTTGGTATGTCTCCTGCCGAATTTATGATTGAGGTAAGATGTCAGCGACAGGCGGGAGTTGATTTCGTTCTGGTCGGTCACCGGCACTTTCTGCAGGTTCGGTCGGTAGTAATCGTTCTGATTGGTGTACTTCGTTGCGGAATAGGTAAGCGCAGTAAACAGATAGGTCTTGTTGTCCAGTATCAGCCGGTTGTTGATTCCCGAAGCCGTCAGTCCGTAGCTGATATCGTACTGAAAGCTGTCCATGTTGGTCTCCCAGTCCGCCGTGTCCATGCTCATGTCACTGGCGATACTTCCCGTCCCGTTGATGCTCCAGAAAGTAAACGTCCCGGCTTTTTTCGTCGGGAAATCCATTTTCAGCGACAAATCCATGTAAGTGGGCAGCCCCGTGATTTGCGGCATCAGTCCCTGCAGCAGGCCGATGGTGGAATACCTGAAATTGGCCAGGTAAGTGGCCCGTTTCCCTTTCACAAAAGGCCCTTCGAGGGCAAAATCAACCCCCTGGCTGCCAATCTGGAATGCATATTCCCGTTTATCCTGGTTTCCCGACCGCAGCCGCATGTCGAACACACCGGAAATGGCATTGCCGTATTCTGCAGGAAAAGCGCTGGTGAAAAAATCGGAGTTTGCCAGCATGTTGATGCTGAACATGGTGTTGATACCACCTCCCGAGAACAACCCGGCCAGATGGTTTGGTGCAGGGATTTCGACACCTTCGAGACGCCATAAGATGCCTTTGGCAGCATTCCCCCTGATCACGATTTCATTGTTGTCAATGGAGGTTGGGGTCACACCGGCATACGTGCTCACAAGTCGTGACGGATCATCCATCCCGCCGGCAAAGCGTTGGGTTTCCTCCACTGAAATTGTTCTTGCTGACAAAGTGGACATTTCGTTCAGCGGCTTTTCTTTTTCGATGCCTGCTTTTATCTCTACCTCGTTCAGTGTGGATACGGATTCCGTAAGCGTGATATTCAGGTTCATCTCTTTACCTGAATTTAACAGGACGTCATGTACATATTGGGACTCATAACCGATATAACTGACTTTCAGCGACACCCGTCCTACGGGCACATTTTCTATCCTGAAATTCCCTTCGGCATCGGTTACTGTTCCCATAATGGGATCAGTACCTGTAATAACAATAGTCGCTCCGGGCAATCCGATTTCGCTGTCCGTGTCGGTGACTTTCCCTTTCACTGTTTGCGTCAGTTCCTGGGAGGAAGAAACATTTAAAAGTAAAATAGCAGTGAATAACAATAAGATTCGCTTTACTTTCATGTTTTTCATTCATGTTAAAGTCGCCGCAAAAGTACCGACGCCAGACACCGGCAGGCACAGGAAAATGCTGAATTGTAAAAATATTGGTTGAATTGTCGAAAAGGGGGGTTGAATTGTAAAGTGGGTCGTAAGTTA